>CALAML010000021.1 GCA_937925845.1 uncultured Acidimicrobiales bacterium
ACCGCACTCGGAAAGGGGGCCTCGATCATCGTGGTTGAGGTCAATGATGGTGTGGCCCGAGTTACACCGGTTTCGGCGGAACTCGAAGCCGGAGATTGAGCGAAGGTAGTACCGATCACCGGTCCGGCGGTTCGACACTGAGCGGTCAGGTCGCTGCCCCAACGGCGATGCATACAGCAGGCGGGTATGAAACGTCACTGTTATGACCGTTCCTTTGGTAGCCGCCTGAGTGAACGGTGAGTCAGCCAAATTTGTGAAAGCCTTTGTCCGGTCCCAAAAATGCCGACTAGGGCCTGAAATGAAACAGAAGGGGAGTACCCAATGGGTTTCTTGATAGCTGGAGCGATTCTCGCCCTACTTGTGGTGTTGGCCATCGCTACCGTCAGCTCACTGGTGGTGATCTGTCCCCCGAACCGCGTCGCCGTGATCTCGGGTCGTCAGCGGGTTCTGCCCAATGGCCGCAACGTCGGTTATCGGGTGATCAAAGGTGGCCGCACGCTCCGCATTCCGATCATCGAGAAGGTGTCGTGGATCGACCTGTCGACGATGCCCATCGAGGTGTCGGTCGAGAATGCATTCTCGGCCGGAGCGATTCCGCTGAACGTTCAGGGCATCGCCAACGTCAAGGTGTCAAGCGCCGAGGGTCTCCTGGAGAACTCGGTTGAGCGCTTCCTGGACTCCGATCAGCTTGAGATCGCCAACATCGCCAAGGACACCCTGGAAGCAAACCTTCGTGGCGTGTTGGCCACCCTCACACCGGAAGAGGTGAACGAGGATCGGCTCAAGTTTGGTCAGACGTTGATCGACGAGGCCGACGAAGACGTCAAGAAGCTTGGTCTCGAGCTCGACACGTTGAAGATCCAGAACGTAAATGACGATGTCAACTATCTCGACTCGGTCGGTCGTCGACGCACTGCCGAAGTGATCAAAGAAGCCCGCGTGGCTGAGGCTGAGCGAGCTGCCGAATCTGAAGAGGCCGAGGCCGCTAGTCGCCAGCGGGCAGAGATCGCCAAGGCTCATGCCGATCTTGAGATCGTCGAAGAGCGCAACGGCTTGCGGGTTCGTACCGCCGAGCTTGAAGGTTTGGCTGCGGCCAAGGAGTCTGAGGCTCAGGTCGCCGGTCAAAAGGCGCGAGTTGTTGCCGAGCAGGAACTGGAGCGGGAGCGCATCGAGTTGGAGCAACGCCGTCTCGAGGCCGATGTGGTGGCCCCGGCCCGTGCCGCCCTCGAAGCGGAGCAGCTTCGAGCCAAGGCCGAAGCGGCCAAAATCGTCGAGGACGGTATGGCCCAGGTCGAGGTGTACCAGCGTCTGGTCGAGCAGTACAAGGCTGCGGGCGATGATGCCCAGGAGATCTTTGTGCTGAACATGCTGCCGGAGATGGTCGACAAGATCGTCAGTACGGTAGACGGCATCGATATCGACCGCATTGCGGTTGTTGATAGTGGCAGCGGTGACGGTGTGTCGAAAGTGGTCAACCAGATGCCGACCGCGGTCGTGACCCTCGCGGAGCAGATCCAGGCCACCACTGGCATCGACCTTCTGGGCGCCATGAAGGACAAGCTGGGTGCCGACGAAACACCTTCGATCCCCGCCGAGAACGACGCCAACGGGGAGAACCCACCTGCGCTAAACGCCTAGCGCTTATCGCGAGCAATCAGAAGCAAGCAGAGGTCGCTGGTGTAAGCCAGCGACCTCTCTCGTTTTCGAACCTTTCGGAAATCTCAACTCTTCGGGGTCGCAGGGCCGACTTTGGTGCTTTTCCGCGGTTCCTGTGGGGTGGGGCGGACCTTATCGGCAGTTCTAAACGATTCTTTAGGAGATCTCTATGGATTCGACGCGACTTATCACCTAGTACTGGGGTCTTGAATTGACTTCGGGAACCTCATTACCCCCTACTTGGTTATTCGAAAGGACAATGATGCCCCCGCCCCCCGGGCTTCGAACTCGATCGCTGGCGTTGCTATCACTGGTGATTGGGTTTGGGCTATGGCTGAGCGCCGCCCCCGCTGGCGCAGAACTGACAGACACCCCTGCCAATGGCTGGGGTGTCGACACGTTGATCCAGCCCACCTCAACCAACGTGCGAAACCACGTTTGGGCCATCGAGCAGGTCGGCAACACGATGTACGTCGGTGGCGCCTTCGCCGACGTCAAGTCGCCTAGCGGTACAACCTTCTCCCAGCCCTACCTCGCCGCTTTCCATGCCGACACCGGCCGCTGGCTCGACTGGTGGCGACCGCAGATCGACGGCAGCGTCTTGTCACTGCAGGCTTCGCCTGACGGCTCGAGGCTCTACATCGGCGGCGAGTTCTCGAACGTGAATGGCCAAGCCCGCAGCGGCTTGGCTGCGCTCAACCCCGCGACCGGTCAGCTGGTCCCCGGGTTCGACACGCAGGTGTTTGGTGGCGTGGTTCGCGCCATGAAATCACTTAATGGCCAGTTGTATCTCGGTGGCAGTTTCACCAGCATCCGCCAGGGAGCCAATAGCGTTGCGGTCACCCGGGCTGCTCGCATCAGCATCAACAACGGTGCGATCGATGGCAGCTGGCGGCCGCTGATCCAAGGCGGAGGCGTGTGGGACATCGAGCCCAGCCCGACCCTCGATCGGGTGTATCTCGCCGGCTTCTTCGACTCGGTCGGAGGCAACACCGCATACGCCGATTTTGCCACGGTGCGAAAGACCAACGGTGCTCCGGTGGGCGGCTTGACGTTCCGCGGGAACTCGGCCAATCCGGACTTCAACTATCAGCAGGCGATCGCCGTGGCTGGCGGGAACGTCTTTGTCGGCGGTTCACAACACAACGTCACCGTCTATCGCGAGAGCGACTTCGCACTGGTGGCCCACCACTACACGAATCGCCAATCGTTCGAACCAAACACGGGTCCCCGAGGGGGCGACATCCAGGACTTTGAAGTCGTGGGCAACCGGGTGTACGTGGCTTGTCACTGCTATGCCTGGGTCTGGAGTCGATACGACGGCGTTATCTACGGCAGTGACGCCAGCACCGAGGGTATCGCTCCTGATGCTCCGGTTCGGGCAGTCTTTGCTCTCAACGCCTCCGATGGCCGCCTCGATACCGGGTTTGCCTCCAGCTTCACCGGCGTCGCCGGTGTCTGGGCCATGAAGGGCGCTTCCGACGGTTGTCTTTGGAGCGGCGGCGATACCACAACCTCCGCGGGCTCACCGACCAGGCGGGTCGTACGTCTTTGTGACTCCGCCGGTCCCGGTCCGGCTCCGGCGCCGCAGCTCACCGCACCGGCTCCCGCCAGCTGTGCCGCACGCATCGTCAACGGCGCCGTCGTTCTGACCTGGCAGCCAGTGCCTTACGCCGACGACTGGGTAATACGGCGCAACGGGTTTGTTCTGACCCGGGTTACCAATCCCTCCACGCTGACGTTCACCGACACCAACGTGTCCCCTACCGCCAGCTACACCTATACGGTTGCCACCTTCTCCGGCGGCAACAACTCCAACCCGCCTCGTACCTGCAATCCGAACCCGGTGGACCTCGGGGCGGTCAACGCTCCAGTCATGCCGGCAACGTGTTCCACATCCGTGGTCAACGGCTCAGCAAGAGTGAGCTGGACTCGATCGGCTGGCGACAACGCCACCGACTTTGTCCTCCATCGTCGACGCAACGGCGGAACCTGGTTCTGGCGGGCCAAGGTGCCGGCGTCCACGACCGTCTTCACCGACGCCAACGTGGCCGCCGGTTCGTCCTATGAGTATCGGGTGTTGACCCAGGCCGGCTCGGTTAATTCTGCGTTCCGCATCTGCAGCGGAGCTGCGACCATCCCCACGGTTGCCCCCTCCGCGCCACTTCCGCCCTCGGCATGCACCGCGGCCTCCGGAACAAACTCAGCCTCGGTCTCCTGGACGCGTGCGGCCAACGACAACGGATCGGATTTTGTGATCCACAGGCGCCGCAACGGCGGGGCCTGGTTCTGGCGGGCCAAAGTGGCAGCGCCGACCACTTCCTTCACTGACGCCAACATCGCCTCGGGCAGCACCTATCAGTATCGGGTGCGAACCCAGGACGGATCGACGGTTTCCGGGTTCACCAACTGCTCCGGGACGGTTTCCATCGGTGGCGGTGGCGGCGGAGGCCCGGTCGCCCCGGCATCGTGTGTTGCCAATCGGGTTGGCAGCACCGCCACGGTCACCTGGACTCGAGCGGCCAACGACAACGCGAACCAGTTCATCGTCCAGCGCTCGCGCAACGGCGGCACCTGGTTCTGGGCTGGAGCGGTCAATGCTCCGGCGACGAGTTTCACCAACACCGGTCTGAACGCAGACTCGAGCTACGCCTACAGGGTCAAGACTCGGGCTGGCAGCGACTCCGGCTTCACCCCCTGCTCCGGTGGTGGCGGTGGTGGAGGCGGAGGGCCGGTGGCCCCGGCGTCTTGCTCGGTGAGTTTGGCTGGTACCACAGCCACGGTCACCTGGAACCGAGCCGCCAACGACTCGGCCCAGCGCTTTGTTGTGGAACGTGCTCGCAACGGCGGGGCCTGGTTCTGGGCCGGTCGGGTCGATGCTCCGGCAACGAGCTTCACCAACACCGGGCTTGGCGCTGGCACCTTCACTTACCGGATCAGGACCCAGAGTGGCGGAGTGAACTCCGCTCCGACAACCTGTTCCCCGGGAGTCACGGTGTAGCACCACCCAAGGCACGTCGCGTTCGTGCCGTAGCTTGGTTGAAGTAAACAACGTTCAAAATTTTTGAAGTACGACGTTGCGTCGATGCCCGCCAATTCCGGGTATCGGCGCATTGTCGCGCTCGGGACCGATCCGGGTTTTTGTCGCCGTCGTTTAGGTGGGGGCCACTTGGGCCGTAGGTAGGTAGAACCACCGATCGTCAGGGACAAGTCGGCAGTCCATACTTTTTGAAGTTCTCTAATGCTTTTGGGCACTGCTCATAGCATCGAGACCTTCCTGGCCTTACCCGGTCCGTCCCCCGGAGAGTCTGCTATGTCTACTTCCCCCTCGCGCCTGAGCCGTCCTGTTTCTCCAACTGTGTTTTGGCGAGTTCTGATCGCCGTCACCCTTGGATTTTTTGTCTCGGTTCCCCTGGCCGCCGTTCTGGCTGAGCCCGGCGCGGCCGAGATCGACGACGCACCCCAGACGTTCTGGGGCGTTTCCAACGTCGCTCCGGGCACCACCACGAACGTGCAGTCCGAGGTATGGGCGATCGAGCAAATTGGCAACACGATCTATGTCGGCGGCAAGTTTCTGAACGTCAAGGGCGGTGCCACCGAGTACGACCAGCCGTACCTCGCTGCGTTTCATGCCGACACCGGTCGTTGGATCGACTGGTGGCGGCCTGAGTTGAACGGCCCGGTGTACGCCCTCAAGGCTTCATCGGATGGGTCGAAGCTCTTTGTCGGTGGTGAGTTCACTGCGGTGGAGGGTCAAACCATCAACGCCTTTGCTGCCCTTGATCCGGCCTCCGGCGACCCCCTCGCATCGTGGACCGCCCGTCTGTCGGGCGGCGGCCCGGCTGTGGTTCGAGACATCGATATCGCCGGTGATGATCTTTACCTTGCCGGTTCGTTCACCACAGCGGCGAACAACGGGGTGCAGAACACCGTGTTTCGTGCTGTCCGGATGAGTCAGACCACCGGCACCATCGACACCGCATGGCGGCCCTCGGTCGAGGGTGGCGGTGTATGGGGTATCGCCGCCAGCCCGGATGCCGGTCGGGTCTACCTCACCGGTTTCTTTACTTCCGTGAACGGTGATCCGAACGCGGCGTGGGCGGCCATCCTCGACGATCAGACCGGCGCCCCGGTGCCCGGTCTGGCCCATATCTCCAACAACACCACCCGCCCGTATCAGCACGACGTGGTCGTCGCCAACGGGTTGGTCTTTATTGGTGGATCCCAGCACAACGTCAATGTGTACCGGGAGTCCGATTTCGAACTCGTGCGTTCCCACCTCACCCGCAACGGCGGCGACATCCAAGACATGGAAGTGGTCGGTGACCGGGTCTATGTCTCCTGCCATTGCTGGAACTGGAACTACGACCACACCGAGATGCAGATCTGGCCTTCGCCGGATCCGGCCGCGATAGAGCATGACATTCGCGGCGTGTTTGCACTCGACGCCACCACCGGCGCTCACGATCCCGACTTCTTTGTGTCGCTTACCGGTTCGGCTGGTCCCTGGGCCATCCACGGAAATGTCAGCGACGGCTGTTTGTGGGTTGGTGGTGATCTCACCACCTCGGCCGGAAGCCCGGTCGACGCCTTCACCCGTCTCTGCGACAGCAACGGTCCCGGACCGGCCGCCGGTCCCCAGCTGACCCCGCCGGCGCCACTGAGCTGTTCCGCAGTAGCGGTGAACAACTCCTCGATTGAACTCTCGTGGTCGGCGGTCGACTTCGCCACCGCCTATGTGGTGTACCGCGACGGTCAGTGGATCGACCGGGTCGACGACCCGAACCAAACCTCCTATGTCGATGTGAACGTGACTCCCGGTGTGAACTACAGCTACACCGTGGCCACCAATGGCGGCGGCAACAATTCTGATCCGCTGGCCACATGTTCCAACGGTGTTGGGGTTTCGGTGCTGCCCGTCCTGTCCTGCACCGCAGTCGAGCAGGATGGCTCGATCCAGGTGTTGTGGACCCGAGACAACGCCAACGATCCCGACAACGCCGACCGCTTCGTGGTGGCCCGTTCCCGCAACGGTGGCGCCTTCAACACTTCCGGCGCCGTGAATGCTCCGGGCCTGGAGTTTGTCGATGGCTCGGTGAGCCAGGGCAACACCTACGCCTACACCGTGACCGCGGCCAACGGATCGGCCCAGGCCCCGGCTACGGCCTGCACCCCCAGCATCACGATCGCAGTGCCGGGCCCCGTCGCTCCCGCCCAGTGCTCATCCTCGGCGAATGGCGGGACCATCGACATCGACTGGACCCGAGCCAACAACGACAACGCGGAAGCCTTCACGATTCGTCGGTCCAAGAACGGTGGTCCCTTCTACTGGGCCGCCCGACTCAACGTGCCCGCCACGTCGTGGGCCGACGGCAACGTCAGCGCCGGCAACAACTACGCCTACCGGATCGAAACCGTGAGCAACGGTATAGCCAGCGTTCCCACCTCCTGCGGCGCAGTGAGCATCGCCGGTGCCGGAGTGCAGGCTGTGGCCTCGTGTAGTGCCAGCGAAGCAGCGGGCGGTATCACTGTCTCGTGGGTCCGGGCCAACAACGACAACGCCAACGTCTTCCGCATCTATCGCTCCCGAGATGGTGGCCCCTTCTTCTGGGCCGGCAAGGTCGACGCACCCGGGCTCGAGCTGATGGACACCAACGTGGCCAACGGCAGCTCGTACACCTATCGGGTCCGGGCCGTCGGAGCGACCTCATCTGCTGCCGACATCACCTGCAGCCCTTCGGTGACCTTCACCGGTTCGACTTCGACCGATCCGATTGCTCCGGTCAGCTGTTCGGTGAGCGTCGCCGGCAACAACGTGACCGTCGACTGGGTGCGGGCCAACAACGACAACGCCGTGTCGTTCACTGTGCGTCGCTCCCGCAATGGCGGCACCCTCTGGTGGGCCGGTCGGGTCGATGCGCCGGGGACCAGCTTCGTCAACACCGGAGTGGGCTCAGGCTCCTACACCTACACCGTGGAAACCCGCATCGGAAGCGAAGCGTCGAGCCAGACGCTGTGTACGCCAAACCCCGTGGTGATTTAGAGCCCGTTCGTTTGGCGAACGCCAGCCGCACTTGCATCACCAGCCCAACCGGGTCTGTTTGGGGTCAGACCCCGGATGGACCCGGTTCGAATTCGGGGCGTCAACGGCACATGCAGTTCCGAGCCGGTTGTGGGGGCATCCGGGCATCACTGTCGTCATGGTGCCCGGCGGTCCAGTAGTAGCCTTCGGGCTATGTCGCACGGACAGATGTATCTCGTGGTTGGTGTGGTGTTTGCCCTTTCGTTTGCCATCAAGTGGTGGCTGAAACGCACCTATGCCAAATGGAGTCTGGTGCCCAACCAGTACGGGGTCACCGGCGCCCAAACCGCCGCCGCCATCCTGAACCAGCAGGGCATCACCGGGGTGGTGATCGAGCCTGTTCGTGGTCGGTTGACCGACCACTACGATCCGGGCCGCGACATCCTGCGGCTGTCGGGTGAGAACTATCAGTCGACCAGCGTCGCGGCGATGGCGGTCTCGGCTCATGAAGCGGGCCACGCCATTCAGGATTTCCGGGGCGACATCCGGCTGAAGTTCCGCAAGTTTCTGGTGCCGCTGGCCTCGATGGGTTCGCGCTTTGGTCCGATGCTCTTTATTGGCGGCGCCGTCCTGGGCAGCACCGGGCTCTTGCAGCTGGGACTGCTGCTGTTCTGTGGCACCATGATCTTTCAGATAGCGACGTTGCCGGTCGAGTTCAACGCCAGTCGCCGGGCTCTGCGGAACCTGGAGGCGCTGGGGTTGTCCGATCCGGCTCAGCGCGATGGGGTCCAAGCGGTCCTTCGGGCCGCGGCGCTCACCTATGTTGCCGCGGCGGTCACGTCCATTGCCTACATCGCCACCTTGCTGAT
>CALAML010000022.1 GCA_937925845.1 uncultured Acidimicrobiales bacterium
ATAGGGCGAGCCGTGGTTGGCTCCGTTGATGGCGATGGCCAGCTTCGGCTCCGCCCGCCGGCTTGGATCATCCGGGGTCGCGTACCCGGCCCAGAGGGCATCGAATTCAAGAGTCACTCCGTGGGCCGCCAGTTGGGCCAGGCCGTTGAGGAAGGGGCCAATCCCGGTGCCGGTCTTCGAATCGAGACCAACCGCAAGGTGGGGGCGGTCCGGGAGAATTCTTGGCACCAGTCCGGCAAGGGTCGAGCCGGGGCCCACCTCTACAAAGGTTCGGGCTCCGTTGGCGTACATCGCTTCGACCATCTCGACAAAGCGCACCGGCGCCGCCAACTGGCTACCGAGCTGAGCTCGCATGGCCGATGGGTTGGTCGGATAGGGTCCGGCCGTCTCGTTGGCGTACACGGCGACTTCCGGCTCGGCGAAGGGGACCGTGGCGAGGAAGTCGACAAAGGCATCAGCGGCACCGGCCACGATCGGTGAGTGGAAGGCGGTGGCCACGTCGAGCCGCTTATAGGTGAGGCGGGTCTCCCCCAGCACCGCTTCGACGGCCTCGATGGCCTCGGTTGCTCCCGACAACACCACCTGACTGGGGTGGTTGTGGTTGGCCACCACCACCTCGCCCTTTGAAGCCTGCACGATGCGGCGCACGTCGTCGATGGCACCCGAGACCGCGGTCATGGCTCCGGGGGTAACTGCCGCTTCAGCCATCAACTGGCCGCGACGGCTGGCGATTCGTAGCAGGTCGGCCTCGGTAAGCGTACCTGCGGCCGCCAACGCGGTGATCTCCCCGAAGCTGTGGCCACCGAGGTGCCTCGGCTTGAGGCCGAGGGCTCGCACCATCGCCAGCTGCGAGAGGCTGGCGGCACCGATGGCGGGCTGAGCCCACTGGGTCGATCGAAGCCGGTCCTCCTGCGCGCCGCGAACATCGTCGTCAAAGCCCTCGATGGGAAACACAACATCGTGCAGGCGGTGGTGGAGATGGCCATCGGGGTGGTCGGGCTGCGGCGTCGCCTCCGCGTTGTCCCCGAGGTTGAGATCGGCGGCCATGTCCCAGGGGCCGAGGGCGGGCCCAAAGTGGCTAGCCAGAGCCGAGCCCATAAAGAGGTACTGGCTGCCCTGGCCCGGGAAGAGCAGGGCCACATCGCCGGTCGCCGGTCCTACACCGAAGTGCACTTTGGTCGGTGTTGCGAACGGGGTCTCGGGGGCGGCGGAGATCCGAGCCGCAGCGTCGGCAAGCTTGGTTTGCAGGTCGGCGGGATCGCTGGCCACCAGGGCCAGTCGAACCGGAGCGGTCGAGTCGAACGTCCGCTGGGTGTGGTGAGCCACCCATCCCAGGCCGTCATCGGCGTTGGCCGCGCCGCTGGCGGTCAACTCCGAGATTATTTGTACCAGGTCGGCGCCGTCGGTGCCGCTGAGCACCACCAGCTCCACGTCGTTGGTCCGCAACCGTGGCGCCCGGGTCCCGGCTCCGCAGTATTCGCTCATGGCCACATGAAAGTTCGAACCACCGAAGCCGAATGAGCTGACCGATCCCCGACGCTCATGGTCGCGGCTACGAACCCATGGTCGAGTGCGGGTATTGAGATGAAACGGCGAATCGGCCAGGTTCAGCTTGGGGTTGGGTTGGTCGATCTTGGCCGTCTGCGGCAACACCTTGTGATGCAGGGCCATGATCACCTTCACCAGGCCAGCGGCACCGGCCGCGGCCTTGGTGTGGCCGATCTGGCTTTTCACCGAACCGAGGGCACACCATTGGCGGTCGGTTCGTCCCGATGCGTTGAAGGAGATTTCGAGCCCTCCGAACTCGGCCGCGTCACCGGCTACGGTTCCGGTTCCGTGGGCCTCCACCAACTCGACCGTGTCCGGTTCGTAGTCGGTTTTGGCATAGGCGTTGCCCAAAGCACGGGCCTGACCGCTCGACACCGGCGCATACACGCTCTTCGATCGACCGTCGGAGCTGGCGCCAACGGCGTTGATGACGCAGTAGATGTGGTTGCCGTCGCGTTCGGCATCGCTGAGGCGCTTGAGAGCCACCATGCCCAACCCCTCGCCGAGCATGGTGCCGTCGGCGGAGTCGGAGAACGGGCGGATGTCCTCCGATGGCGAGAGCGCCGGTGTCTTTGAAAAGCACATGTACATGAAGATGTCGTTCATCGTGTCTACGCCGCCGGCGATCACCAGGTCGCTGTCGCCGAGGTACAACTCGTTGACGCCCATCGACAGGGCCGAGAACGACGAGGCGCAGGCGGCGTCGGTGACGCAGTTGGTTCCGCCGAGGTCGAGACGGTTGGCGATGCGCCCGGCGACGACGTTGCCGAGCAGCCCGGGGAAGGTGCTCTCCTGCCACTCCGGATGCAGGTCGGCGATCTGTTGACAGGCCGCCTGGGCCACGTCTTCGGCCACTCCGGCTCGGCGCATGCCCTGGAGCCAGAGAGGGCGGTTCATCCGACTGGCCATGGCCCCAAGAAGTTCCTGGCCTGAGGTTACGCCGAGGATCACGGAGGCTCGGCTGCGGTCGAGTTCGTTGAACTGGCCAGTGACGGCATCATCGAGCACTCGTTGGGCCACGATCAGCGCCAGGAGCTGGGCGGTGTCGGTGGCCGGCACAGCAACCGGTGGGATGCCGAACTTGAGCACATCGAGATCGATGTCGTCGAGGAAGCCGCCGCGGCGCCCGTAGGTTTTGTCGGGGGCGGCCATGTCGGCGTCGTAGTGGTCTTCGATCAGCCAGTGGCTGGCGGGCACATCGCCCATCCGGTCGGTGCCGTCGAGGATGTCGCGCCAGAAGCCGGTGGTGTCGACCGAGCCGGGGAACAGTGCCGACACACCCACTACGGCGATCGGTGGACGGGTGATGGTGGCGTTGTTGTGGTTGGCGTTGGTGGGCACGGGTTCTTCCCTCAAGTGCTCGGGCGGTTGGCGGATGGTGGTGGCGTTGTTGTGGTTCTTCTGCGTCGGCGGTGAGGTGTTGTGGGGCGGGAAACGGTTCCGGAGGTTTAAGCGAAGAGGCGGGGTCGGTAGTTAAATGCGGTGTCGGGAACGGGCAGTCCCGCGGTTCGAAGCTGGTGGGCCCGGGTAATGACCGCCGCGCCCTCGAGCAGGTTCATGGCCACCTGACCGACGCTTCGAGCAAGCGGTTCTGCCAGGAACGTTCCGGTGGTCCAGGCGTTGAAGGCCCCCATCGCCGGACCACACCAGATCTGGTAATCGAGTTGGCGATCCTCTTCGCCGTCGATGGCCCAGCGGCTGGAGAGACCGAGATAGCTGCGGAACGTGAGGGCCATCTTGTGGCGGGGGTCGGCTTCGGCCTTGGTCACCTCGGCCGGGTCCCGGTCCAACCAGAAGCTTCGGGTGGCTCCCCAGCACTCGTCGATGGTCATGCCCAGCACGCGCGTTTCGATCTCAGCGGCCTCTTCGGCGGGGATGGCTTCGAGCGAGGGGTAGGTGCGGTAGAGCTTGTAGAGCTGACGGGATCGCGGGGCGAACATCGAACCCCGTTGCAGCACCTGCACGTCCACGCCGAGTTCGAACATGTCGGCGGCCGGCGCCATGGCCACATCGGCCACATCGGCGTGGGCCAGCAGTTCTTTGCCAGCCGGTGAGAGGCCCGACTCAACACAGGCCTGGTTGATGCTGCCGGTGAGCACATACGAGGCGCCCAGGGCGAAGGCCGAGGCAACCGCTTGGGGCGTGGAGATGCCGCCGCCGGCCCCGATACGGATCGGCCGGCTTAGGTGATGAGCTGCCACCAGCTCATCCCGCACCGCTTGCACTGCGGCGAACAGGGGGCCGAGGGGGCGGTTGTCGGTGTGGCCGCCGCTGTCGCTCTCGACGGTGATGTCCTCAGCCACCGACAGACCGGCGCCGAGTTGGGCTTCTTCGCTGGTTAGCAGGCCCGATGCCACCAGGTCGTTGAGCATGGCTTCGGGGGCCGGTCGAATGAAGTGGCGGGCCACTTCTGGCCGCGACACCTTGGCCAACACCATGTTGGGCCGCAGGATCTCCCCGTCCCGACTGCGGCTCAGTCCGTGGTAGGCGAAGCGCACGATCGATGGGGTCAGGGCCATGTAGGCCGCGGCCGAAACTCTGCTGACGCCGCGTTGGATGTAGAGGTCGGCGACCGCGGCCTCAAGGGCCGGTTCGTTCGGCGAATGGATCAGGTTGGCACCCCAGGGCACGGCGGTGGGACCGGCGCCAAGGGTGGCAACCAGTTCATCGACCGCCTGCGCGACCCGGTCGAATTTGAGCCCGCCAGCGCCAAAGAAGCCGAGGCCGCCGCGGCGCGCCATCTCGATAACCAGGCGGGTGGTAGCGATGCCGTTGGCCATCGCTCCGGCCACGTAGGGGAACCGCACGCCGTGGGCCTCGGTGAACCCCCGCCCGCCCAACCACTCCGGATAGGTGGGCGCCAGAACCGACACCACCGGCCACCCGTTGGCATTGGCAGTACTGGTGTTAGCACCGGCGATCGTGGTGAGTGAACCGTCGAACGC
>CALAML010000023.1 GCA_937925845.1 uncultured Acidimicrobiales bacterium
AGTGCCATCAATCCCGAAAGAACACCCGGCCCGCACCTTTCCGGGCCCGATGCGCCACGCCATCATCGCCGCCGGCCGCGGCCGCTGCCACCACGCCGGCTGCGACGCCCCGGTCCAATGGATACAAGCCGACCACCGCTACCCCCACAGCCTCGGCGGACCCACCAGCTTCGCCAACAGCGAAGGCCAATGCGCCTACCACAACGGCCTCAAAGGCAACTCGGTACCCGAAAACACCATGCGGCCCATACCGCTGTTCGATACCCCCGAGTCCGACAACCACCAAACCGGTCCCAGCGAGCAGCGCGCCGCCTAGTGTCCTGTCAGTGAAGTCCGTTGATGAATTCGGCGAGCTATCAGTGTCCCTCCCAAGGACGCAGAACCGCCACAACTCGCTGTTATGGCGCTTTCGAGGACGCCGGGAGGGGCGCTGAGAGCCGTCGAATTCGTGACATGACTTTGCTGACAGGACACTAGGGCAAGCGGCAGCGCCTTAGCTGTGGGACGCGACCAGTTCCCGGAGCGCCACGTCGGTGGGCGTCTCGACGTTGAGTTGCCCGATGGCAACCGCCAGCAACCCCACAGCCGCAAGGGTTGCCCCGACGGATACCCCCAACGCCGGTATCAGCGAGAGCCCAACAGGCACCGCGGTAATACCAACAAACAGCATGAGGACGTAGATCCGCCCCGCAGTCTCAGTCATCGCACTTTCTTCCCTGGATCGTTTCCACTTTTGGGTCTCGACTGAGCCGGGGGGAGCTCAGCGGAGACCGGTCCGGCAGGACTCCATGGGTGGCAACCTCGCCGCCCGCCAACGGTCTAAGGGCACGACCTTAACCCACCATTAACCACAGTTTTCTCTCACTGGGAGAAACCACTTCCCGCTCGAGCCAAGCATCCGATACCGTCCCTGAGCGATGACCAACCCATTCCGCTTTTCGATACAGGCGAGCGGCGCGCCGCTTGTTACCGACTGGGCCGAGGTGGCTCGCAAGGTGGAGGGCCTGGGGTACTCGACGCTGACCGTTGCCGACCACTTCGATGGCCAGCTGGCGCCAATCCCAGCTCTGATGGCGGCCGCCGACGCCACCACCTCATTGCGGGTGGCCAGCCTGGTGCTGTGCAACGACTATCGCCATCCGGTGATTGCCGCCAAGGAAGCGGCCACCATCGACCTGTTGTCGGGCGGTCGCTTCGAACTCGGGTTGGGTGCGGGTTGGATGACCGCCGACTACGAGGCCAGCGGCATCGCCCTCGACCCAGCCGGCGAGCGCATCGCCCGTTTGGAGGAGTCGGTCCAGATCATCAAGAGCCTGCTGGCCGGTGACCCGACCAACTTCGATGGCGAGCACTACCGCATCACCAACCTGGTGGGCACCCCAGCACCGGTGCAGCAACCGGTGCCGATCATGCTGGCCGGTGGGCGCCGCAAGGTGCTGAGCCTGGCCGGGCGTCACGCCAACATCGTGGCGCTGAACCCGGGCCTGGCCGCCGGGGTGATCGATGCCAGAGCCGGGGCCACCGCTACCCCCGATGCGACCGATGAAAAGATCGGCTGGATCCGTGACGCCGCCGGCGACCGGTTCGATTCCCTCGAGTTCCAGACCCGGGTGCACATCGCCATGATCACCGACGACCGTCAGGCCGCCGCCGAAATGCTGGCCCCGGCCCTCGGGGTGACCCCAACCGATGCCCTCGAGTCGCCCCACGCCCTGGCCGGCACCGTCGACGAGTGCATCGAGACCGTCCAGATGTGGCGGGAGCGCTGGGGCATCAGCTACATCGGCTTGAGCTACGACGCCATCGACGCCATGGCCCCCGTGGTAGCCAAGCTGGCAGGCAGCTGACGATCGAACGCAAAATCTCAAGCTTTGCTAACCTCTTCCCTGTTCAGTGACACATGCTTTGGGAAGGGCCTGTTATGGATCGGAACAACGACGGCGCGAAGCCGTCCCGGCGGGATGCACTTCGTAAGGGTGCCGCCATCAACTTCCTTATCAACAGCGCAGCATTTGGTGCTCAAACCGGTGCGACCAATGGTTCATCAGTCCGAGAGTTCTTCGGACCAATCAACTCATTCATGCCCAGCGGATCCGGCAGCTATGGCGGGACCATCACCTGTTGCGACTAGTCGCAACAAAGGCGAGCCCGCACCGTCCACGTGACATCGTCACGCTTACACCTGTCCTCAAGCCCTGAAGAAAGTAGCGCCCCTACCCCGATGGCACGGCCAAGGCCGAGCGTCGCCGGCTCGTTGGTCGGTGCGTTGAATGGACCGATTCCGAGATCTGCAGGCGAGACCGTAACGTCCAGTGTGCATCGGTCTGCTTCGGTGACCGCCGGGCCGTTCACGAATTCAGTGGAGAAACCAGGTCCAAAAAACGCCACAGCAAACACCCCACTGGAGAGGGACTCACAAGCGAAGTCCCTAAAGAGGCCCGCGGCCGCGCCTTGAACGCATGTCGCATCCCCATCGAGGGAGACGATCTCCCTTCGCCCGGAGCTAGAAGGATCACCAAAGAAGGTTCTCCGTATGACGGGGATGGTGACATCGAAACACTTACCGGCACACGGGCCCTCCGCCACACTTTGAGCTGCGGCGTAGTCGGGTCTTAACGACAGCCCCTCAATCCTTGGCGCCGCCCACACCACTCCGCCCGCAGTACCGAGCGCTGCGCTCTTACGAAGCATCTCCCGCCGAGACGTCCGCTTCTCTGCCCTACTTGCATCCCCGCCACTCATGAGCCGCCTTCCCAAACGTCACTCAGGTACCTGACAAAACGCTAACAGGCTTTCCCCGACACCGCCGCCAAAACGCTGGCCTACCCCGTCTGCTTCGCTTTCGATGGCGAGGAGTCCGGCCTCGTTCCAGACACCTCATTCACCGGAAACGTCGTCTGCTGCGATTGACCTATGGGGTCCGCTCCTGCGCCGGTTGTCATCGGTAGCGTGTGACCCGTTCAGCACTCAGGTCTCGGGAAGGGCATTTGTGGACCAGAACGACGTTGGAAGAGGGCCATCCCGGCGGGATGCGCTGCGAAAGGGTTCCGCCTTCGGCCTCGCCACCGGAATCGCTTGGACGGCGCCCAAGGTTTACGGCCTTAGTCTTCGGCCCGAGTACGCCGCGGCTACATCGGCACCAAACGGACACGCCAACTTCTCCGTGCAACTGGCCGTCTCCTCAAGCTCGATGTACGCGTTCATTGCGTCTGTCACGCCATCCGATCGGGTGAGCTCCGTGACTGCCTCGGCCAATCCCGCGACATGGACCCTGACAGTCAGTGGCTCCCAAGTAGATCAGTGCGATCTGGCCACGATCACCGCGACCGGTCTCGGAGTGGCTATCGGGCCGGCTTCCGGGTCCAACCTGGGCTCGAACGCACGAGAGTTCTTTGGCCCGGTGAATGCGGTCCCACGCTTTGGAGACGCCCAAATCACCGGAAGCATCGCCTGCGACTAGGAGGACACTAGGTATCGGTCTCGATGGCAAGGAGTCCGGCCTCGACCAGTTCTTCGCAGAGTTGGCCCCTCGCCTCCGGGGCATCTTCGACTTCCGGTAGGTCACCGACCCGGTGGCTTCGACAGTCGGCCAGTTCGGCGAAGAGATCGGCTACCGGGTTCGCTACTTCGATGAGTTGATCGCCGAAAGCCAGGCGAACCACCGCCGGGTCGCGGTTGATCACGTGCACGCCAGCCGGGACTGGCATGCGCACGATCTGATCGTCCCAGTTGTCGTCGGCGACGGCGGCCCACAGGTCGTACAGGCTGGGGAACATCCGTACAGGCAGCCGGGCCCGGTAGGTGGCCACGGCAACGGCCATGAAGTCGGGTCCGATCACCTCGTCGACCACGTTGCGGAAGCTGTCAGGTTCGTCGTGGAGCGACTTGTCGTAGGCCATCGCCGGAGCATCGAGGTCATAAGCCAGATCGGCCCGCAAAATCGGCTGATGGCCACCGGCGGTGCGCAGGCGTTCCACCACGTCGGTGCCAGTGAGGCGGTTCACGCCGATGGTGTAGTGCACCGCCAGATCATCCGAGCCAGCCACCTCGTGGCCCCAGCCCCGAGGAATCACCAGCGCCATGCCGGGTTCGAGGTAGCCCTCCCAAACCGGCCTTGGGCTCACCTGAGGACCGACCCAAGGTCGCATCGGTGACAAAGCCAGCGGTTCGTACACCTTCCACAGTTTGGCCCCGGCCGCCGGCACGATGATGGTGTCGTGCTGGTCCCAGTGCTGGCCAAAGCCGAGAGCCTCGCCCCACGACAGATAGACGTTCGTATTCACCCGGCAGCCGTAGACCCGTTCGAGGTGTTCGTGCACACCGCCGATGACCGGGTCGATGTCGTCGATCCCGTTGATGATGACCGTCCAACCCTCACGCAGCGCGGAGACCAAGGGGCCGGGGCGGACCCGGTTCATCTGGGGCCGGGCGGGGTCGGTCACCCGGTCGGGGCGGAGGCCGGTTTTGCCCGGGTCGCCGTGGGAGAACCGCAACCGGTTTCCCGGCAGGTTGTGCTCCGCCAGCAGCCGCTCCACCGTTGTTATGGCGTCGAGGTGGTCAAAGAGTTCGGCGCCCAGATTGAGCACCGTGAACCGTCGGTCGTCGCAGGTCTGGGCCGCGGTGGCAAAGTCGTAGCCCGGAAACCACTTGGCCAGCGCCTCGATCGAGTCGGCTCTGGCTGTGGCGTTCTGTTCGGCCAGCCGGGCCTGCAGTGGTCCGGCGCTGGCATCGACCAGCCGCACCACCGGGGCCGGACGGGGCAATGGGCTCACTCGAACGAGCTTGCCCTGAAACGTTTGCGCCTCTACCTGGTTGGCCTTTTCACGTACTTCGGCTTGATCAGCTGGTTGCGCGCCGGCGGCTTCCCCCGCGGCATCGGTGTCCACGTCGCTTCCCCTTGTCGGGTCTTCGTTTTCCCTGCGAAGACTTGCAAACCACAGTAGTTGAGCGGCGAGCTACAAGCCTTGCTGCGCCGCCCGCTCCGCCAGCTGAGCGGGCAGATCGCCCACCACCCTCGCCAACTGGTCACGGCTTCGAGTGCTCAGCGGCGGATGGCGGTGGCGGCCTTCGGGCTCGAAGCGTTGGCCGTCGACCGGAGCCTTCGAGTAGTGGCCCAGCTCCCCCAGTGCGGCATCGATGTCGAGGTCGAGCTTGAGGTGTCGCTCGAGGGCGTCCAAGACTCGGCGGGGTTCGGCGGTGACCGTGGCGTGATCAACCAAGAGCACCCGCTCGGGGTCGACTCGCAGCGCAGCATCGGCTCCTGCAGCCCAGACCGATGCGTAGATGTCTATGGCGTTAAATGGTTGCTCGATGCGGTCAAGCCAGGGCACCCACCGCTGAAGCAGAGCTCGAGGTTGATGGATGCGTCCAGCCCATCCCGGGTGGCCGTCGAGCGAGGACTCCACCGTCTCAATCGGGTTGCGGTACACAAACACCATCGGCGTGCCGTCCAACAACTCGCTGTGACGACCCATCGAGAAGCTCTCCCAACTCGAGTGCTTGATCACCACCCGCTGGTTGCGGCTGGCGGCAAAGCGATCGAAGGCCACCAGGGCCGCGTGCATGGCCCGCTCCACGGTGAAGGTGGGCACGAGAGCAGAGCCACCGGATTCGCGATGCAGGGCGCCGATCACGCCCGATTCCCGCAGCACCAGCCGGCTGCGGTCGTGGCCCACCATGCGGCTGATGAGCGTCGACCCGCACCGACCCACGTGAAAGATCATGCCGGTGGTCGCCGGCCTGATGCCGGTGGTGATCCGGTTGAGTTCGTCGAAGGTTACCGACACCTTCTCGAGGTCACCGGCGGTATCAGCGGCCTCAAGTTCGGTCATGGTGTTGTGCCAGAACGGTCGATCGAAATCGAGATCGTCCGGGGGTTGGATGAACTCGATCCGCTGCTCATGGGTGACGGCGCGATAGGGCATCAGGCCATCGAGGTCTTTGAGTTGCTGCGGTGCAGTAATGGTCATGGTGGTTGCCCAGCGACGCCGCCGGGCTCTTCAGAGTGCCATTTGTTTGGCGCCGGGTCGATCAACTCCGGCGCGGTAGTGTTGTTCTATGTCGGGGTATCGGGAAGGCTCCGCCGGGAATACGGCGCGGGATCCTCGGCCGCGCCGCGCCCAGGCCACAAGACCCGAACCTCCGGATGACACCCGGTGGCACCAGGGCACCCCTCGAGCGGTTGGCCCCTTCGAGGTAACGCCGGAGTCCAACGATCCTGAGTTGGTGGCGTTTCTTGATCGCTTGCTCGGCGACCTACCCGCTGGACGTCGGGTCGAGAATCGGGAGTCCCTCGTGCTTCGTTGGTGGAGGCGGCCTGACGAGTCGGCGCCGATCGTCGCCTGGTTTGATGGCCAACGGGCCGGGTCAAACCGCAACCCACAGCGCTTAGCGGCCACATCGACCCGCAAGCTCAACCGGGCTCGCCTCGATCGGGAGACCGAACTCGCCCATCTGCATGCCGGTGCCGTGACCCGCGACGGGGTGACGGTGATGATTCTTGGGGCGTCGATGTCGGGCAAGTCCACCCTGACTGCGCACCTGGTGTCCGAAGGGTGGTCCTACCTCAGCGACGAACAACTGGCCGTCTCAACGGACGGACGCATCCATCCCTATCAACGGCCGTTGACGCTGCGCTCCGAATCGTGGCCGTTGTTCGCCCACATCCCCGAGGTGCCGACCAGCAACGACACCGACCTGCCTCGCCTCGACATTCCAGCTTCGGCCTTTGGGCCCGTCTACCACGGCCCTGCGCTGATGCCGGACCTGATCGTGGCGCCGGACGTATCCGTCGCCGAAGCGACGGTTCAGCGGCTCACGACGGCCCGCACCCTCGAGGCCCTGATCGGCGACTCTCTCGATCTGGAGCGGGCCGACCAGGTGGGCCGTGATGGCCTGCTCGCCCTGGCCCAGGTCCCGAGCTACCGCATCGCCGGACAGGATCTTGCTCGAACCACCGAAGCCATCGAGGCTCTGGCGGTCGAGGGTGGTGGCGACGCACCCCGGCCGCCGGTCTCGGTACCGGCCGGTTCCGGTGACTCGATCCGCTCGACGACGGCGATGGCTTGGCTCTTCGGTGACGGGTCAAGCCTGATCTATGACCGGGTCAGCGGGGTGGTTGCCGTAGTCGACGCGGCCGGGTTCGAAGCGTGGCGTCGGGCCGACACCCTTGCTGTCGCCTCGGACACAACGCCGGAACAGCTCGACTTTCTCCGGACGTTGGGCAAGGCCGGTCTGCTCGATGGAGCAGGGATCTAATGGTTGATACCAACGACAACACGAGCGCCTCACCGCTGATCCTGAGCTGGAGCGAGCTCTCCGAACCACCGCAGCTTTTCCTCGACAGCTTTCTCCAAGAGGGTCTGGCCCGCGCCAACACGCTGGCCGCCGATGCCGCCCGGGCCCGGGTCTCCGCCGCCTTGAGCATCGATCTGACTGACCAGGCCGACCAGGCTGAAGAATCCGACTCCGGCCCTTCTCCTCGGCTTGGTGTGTTGGCGGGCTGGCAACCGCCCGAAGACATCATGGCTCTGGCTCAACAGGTGGTCGCCGGGTCGACCGCCGCGGGAAAGACCGCGGCTCGGCTGGTGTTTCCGGAGGGTTCGGCCCCACTCGGACCCGGTATCGACACTGCTGATTCCGACACTGCTGATTCCGACACTCCTGACTCCGGTGCGGCACCACGGGTGGATCTTCGCCGACCGGCGCATCTGCTCCGCCGACTCGACCAGGGCTGGACACTCGAGGCGCAGGAACCGGTGGGTCTGGCCCCGGAGCTGAGCCATCTAGTCGGCGACCTCGAGACCGCTTTTGGACCGGTGATGGTCACCTTCAGCCTCGGGTTGCGCTCCGCCCTCGGTGCCGCGCCTTCGGCGAATCCAGGCGGCTGCCTTTTTGTGCAACTGGCCGGGACCCGAGCACTATTGCTGCGAGGCGAAGCCGACCAGCAACAGTTCCGGGTTGGTGCCGGTCAGGTGGTGTGGGTTCCCAGCCCGTGGGTCGCCCAGCACCTGCCACTGGATGCCGACAGCGCCCATCTCACAATCGCCCTGGCCCAGTCCCCGCTCTCCACATCAGATCGTTCCGCACCAGGTGAGCCGGCGTGGTCCGACCAGACCGAAGCCGACCCCGCCATGTACCCGGCCCGAGCCAGCTACGACATGGCTGGAGCTCGGGGGTTCTTCGCCGCCGATCCGGCCGCTGGTTGGATGTTTCGCTGGGCCGCCCCCGCCGGGGCTCTAGCTGCGGCTGATCAACCGGACCCGACCAACGGTCGATCGCTGATCGTGGCCGGCGGCATCGCCCTTGAGGTGGCTTCCGATGGGCTCCGCCTCATCGAGACTCTGGCCGCTGGCGAGTGGACAACCGCGGCCGCCATCAGCGACACCACCAACCTGGATCCAGTGGCCGTGGGCGCGGCCATCGAGGAGCTGGCCACGCTGGGCCTGGTGACCCTCGCTCCGGCCCGCCGGGACCATCGGACCAACACCTTCCTCAACGGGGTGGCTCGGGGTGTGTCGATGCCAGCAGAGATGGTGGGCCAGCTCATCGCCACCATCGATGAAGCCAAGTGGCGACCACCCACACCAACCGAGGTGCGCGCTGTTGACACGAATACGGTGCAAGTCCAGTCCCTCGCTCCCGATGGTTATCCGCTTGTTGCCGAGGTGGTTCGGGCCGTGGCCATGTTGAACGCCCAGTTCTTTGGGGCCGACATCAATGGCCAACAGGAGGATGATCCACCGCTGATGGTCCGGTTGCGTGTTGGCGAATCGGGCTCACCGTTCGACCCGCTGGATTCTCTTGGCAGCGATATCGAAGGCGACAATGAGGGCCGCACCAACACCAGCCGCAAGCTCACTTGGGTGCTGTCGCTGAGCGACGCTGAGGGTTCAGCACAGGGTGGGTGGTTTGTGATGCCGGGTGGTTCCGACAAGGTTGAGCCGACTCCGGGCGAGGTCTCGGTCTTTCCCGCGTTTCGACTGTGGACGCTGGCTCCTCTCGAGGCCGGCGAGCGGCTGCTACTCCTCGGCCGCCTTCACGGTCCGGCGTTTCGCTGAGCTCTTCAACTGCATCCGCAGCCGGGTGGGATCGATCGGCTCACCGGTGCGGACGTCGACCACCTGCGGGATGATCTCGTTACCGGTGACCGGGTCGACCAGCTCCACTGCGGGTCCTCGGCCTTCGGGCCACCCCCATTCGCTGCCCCAACGCCACATGGCTACCAGGACATCGAGAAAGGCAAAGCCCTTCTCCGTCATTCGGTACTCGTAACGCGGTGGGTTGTCCTGATAGGCCGTCTGACTGAGTAGCCCGTCTTCAACGAGCCGTTCCAGTCGCTTGGCCAGTGTTGCCCGGGGCACATCGAGGCGGTCCACGAAGTCGCCGAAGCGACTGGCCCCCAGGAAGGCCTCGCGCATGATGATCGGGGTCCACCAGTCCCCCATCACGTCGGTGGCCCGGGCGATCGGGCAGGGATCACGGTCGAACCGGGTGCGTTTCACGAAACCGCGGCCGGTTCGGCGTCGGCCACCTTCTCCAGCCGGGCTCGAACGTGCTTGTGGAAGGGCGTACCGGCAAACCAGTCACGGTCTTCGGTGGAGGTGAGCTCGTTTGGGGCCACGCCGGGGGCGTCGCTGGACCCTCCGGGGCCGAGGCCGAAGCCGTTGGGCAGCGAGATGTTGCCCGGCAGCATGGTGTCGGTGATCGACACTACCGCCACCGCTTCGCCCCGCTTGGTGGTCACCCGGGCCCGGTCGCCGTCGGCCAGGCCGATCGCTTCGGCATCGGCCGGGGCTACCTTCAGCACGCCCTGTTGGTCCTTCTTGCGCCAGCCCGGGTTGCGGATGATCGTGTTGGCCGTGGATGACCTACGCTCGCCTGCTGCCAGCACCATCGGAAAGGCATCGTCGCGTGCGATCACCGTTTCCTCCGTCGCCAGTTGGTCGAACTCTTCGAGGAGTTCATCGATGACCAGGTTGACCTTGCCGTCGGCGGTGAGCACCCGCTTCATCGTCTCGTCGTAGTCGTCGGCGGAGAACTGGATACCGGACGGGTTGGCCAGGATGGCGTTAAAGAGGTCGTCGCCGAGCGAGCCTCCACCGTCGGGGTCGCCGATGCCGGCCCGGCGGATCGAGGCATCCCAGAAGCCGGCGGCCAATTGGCTCAGCCCCCACACTGCGGCGGCGCCGCTGGCATCGGTGCCGTCGGGGGTGGTGAGGACCGGGCCGAGGGTTTCGTAGAGCACGATCGGCAACAGCTTGCCCAGTTCGGGCTTGGCCGCCATCAGTTCGAACAGGGCACCGGCGAATTCCGAACGATCCGACGTTGCGGCGCAGGCTGCGGCTGCCTCGTGCAGTGGCGCCAGGACCTCGTCGTCGTAGGCGCCGAGAGCCCGGCAGAGCCGCGAGTGGATTTCGTATTCGGGAAGGGTGCCTTCGAGGGGTTCGAAGATGGGCTGGCGCAGGTGGAAGTAGTTGTGGGGGAATTCGAGGTTAAAGAAGGTGCATTCCCACTTCTCGAACTGTGACGCCGCCGGCAGCACGTAGTCGGCCTGGCGGGCGGTCTCGGTCATGGCCACGTCGATCACCACCGAGAAGTCGAGGGTGCGCATCGCCTCTCGCCAGCGACTGCTGTCGGCCAGCGAGTGGACCGGGTTGCCAGATTCCACCAGCAAAGCTCGGAATCGTCCGGGGTGGTCGAGGTCGCCGGCACCATCGAGTTCATCGGGAATCACGTTGCAGGGCACCAGGCCCACCACCAGGCGGTGGTCGGTCACCGGTGTGCGTCGTTCGCCACCGCTTCCACCGGCGGGCTTGGAGTTTCCGGCAGCCAGGGAGGCGAACCGGGTGTGCAGGTTCATACCGCCGGGCACACCGAAGTTGCCGGTCACCAGCATCACCAGCTTCTCGAGGTAGCTGTTGAGGGTGGAGTGCGGGGCCATTTGGATGCCGAGATCTTCGAAGATCGATACTCCGCCGGTGGCCGTGCCGATCACTTCAGCCGTCTCGCGAACCTGGGCTTCCTCAACGCCAGCCTTGGCGCAGGAAGCGGCGATGTCGACCGACTCGAGGTGCTCAACCAGTTGGTCGAAGCCGTTGGCGTTGTCGGCCAGCCAGGACTTGGCCGCATGGCCTTCGGTCACCAGGATTTTGAGCAGCGCCGCCAGGAGGTGGGCGTCGCCGCCCGGCTTGAGCTGGAGGTGGATGTCGGCCATTTCCGCGGTTTCGGTGCGCCGCGGGTCGACCACGATCAGCTTGCGGGCATCGTCTTTGGCAATGGCCTTCAGGACACGCCGGGCCTGGGGGAAGCCGTGGGACTGCCACGGGTTCTTGCCCCAGAACACCGCCACCTCGGCGTGGTGGTAATCGCCGGTGGTGTGACAGCTGGCTTTGCCGAAGAGCTGGCCGTCCACCCAGAACTCGCCGGTCTTTTCCTGGGCCAGGGCGTTGGAGTTGAAGCGAATGCCGAGGGCGCTGCGGGTGGCGCCGCCGTAGCCGCCGCCGAGATGGTTGCCCTGGCCCCCACCGCCATAGAACATGATCTTGTCGCCGCCATGTTCGGCGATGACGTCCTGAAAGCGGGCCGCCACCTCAGCGATAGCGGTATCCCAGTCGACGGCCTCGTAGCTGCCGTCGTCTCGGCGGCGCATCGGGCTCGACAGCCGATGCGGATCGCTCTGGTAGGAGTCGAGGCGCAGACCCTTCTCGCAGGTGTAGCCCTCGCTGGAAGGTGTGGCCTTGTCGCCCCGAACCCGGGTGATGGCCCGGTCCTCGATCTTGAGCTCAACCCCACAGTTGATCGAACAAAGAATGCACGCGCTCTTGTGCCAGGTATCAGCGGTCTGCGACATAAGTCCCCCAAGAAAGTAAGTTCAGTATTTGAACTTACTCGAATCAAGACCGAGTGGCTACTCCCATTCGATGGTGCCGGGGGGTTTGGAGGTGATGTCGTAGGCGCAGCGGTTGATGCCTTCCACCTCGTTGATGATGCGGCTCGACATCTTTTCAAGCAGGTCATAGGGCAGGCGGGCCCAGTCGGCGGTCATGACGTCTTCGCTGGTGACGGCTCGGATGATGATGGGGCGGCCGTAGGTGCGTTCGTCGCCCATCACGCCGACACTGCGGATGTCGGGGAGCACGGCAAACCCCTGCCAAATATCTCGCTCCAGCCCCGCCGCCTTGATCTCCTCTCGCACAATGGCGTCGGCGTGGCGAAGGGTTTCGAGTTTGTCGGCGGTGACCTCGCCGATGATGCGCACTCCCAGACCGGGTCCGGGGAACGGCTGGCGCCATACGATCTCGTCGGGCAGGCCAAGTTCGGAGCCGAGCTTGCGCACCTCGTCCTTAAAGAGGGCTCGCAGGGGTTCGACCAGTTCAAAGTCCATGTCGTCGGGCAGACCGCCAACGTTGTGGTGGCTTTTGATGGTGGCGGCATCGGAGGTACCCGACTCGATCACGTCGGGATAGAGGGTGCCCTGCACCAGGAACTTGGCACCAGACACCTGGCCCTTGGCGTCTTCGAAGACGCGGATAAAGACCTCGCCGATGGCCTTGCGCTTGGCTTCCGGTTCGGTCACGCCCCCGAGGGCGGTCAGGAAGCGCTCGGTGGCGTCGACCGAGATCAGATCCATCCCCTGGTGCTCGCGGAACGCCGCCTCCACCTGTTCGGTTTCGTTCAGCCGCATCAGCCCGTTGTCGACATAGACACAGGTGAGCTGGTCGCCGATGGCTCGGTGCACCAGCGCCGCCGCCACCGCCGAGTCGACTCCGCCGGAGAGCCCACAGATGGCCCGACCATCACCGACCTGGGCCCGCACCCTCTCGATCAGCATTTCGGCGATCGACCCGGTGTTCCAGTCGCGACCGCAGGCACACACTTCGTGCAGGAAACGGTCGATCATCTCCTGCCCGTTGGGCGTGTGGACCACCTCGGGGTGGAACTGCACCCCGTAGAAGCCCCGAGCCGCATCTTCGAAGACCGCCACCGGTGCGCTCGGCGTGCTGGCCCGCACCGACGCACCGGCCGGTGCTTTGGTGATGGCGTCGAAGTGGCTCATCCACACCTGTTGTTCGGCGGCCAGGTCGCCGGCCAGTAATACGCCCGGGTCGTCGGCCACCGCCATCTCGGCTCGGCCGTACTCGCCCTGCTCACTTCGGCCGACGGTGCCGCCGTTGCTTTGGGCCAGCAGTTGGGCGCCGTAGCAGATGCCGAGAATAGGAATGCCGGTGTCGTAGATCTCGGGGTCGATGGTCGGTGCCCCCTCCACATGGACCGACTTCGGGCCACCGCTCAAGATGATGCCGGCCGGCTTCATAGCCACCAGGTCGGCGGCGGTGACCTTGTGGGGCACGATGGTGCTGTAGACGTTGGCCTCGCGCACCCGGCGGGCGATCAGCTGGGCGTACTGGGCGCCAAAATCGACCACCACGACGGTTTCCCGGTCAGTGGAGTCCAGGCTGGTCAGGGGCGCTGTTCCGGAGGCATCTGCGTCGGCTACCACGATCACATCCCAAATCGGAGAATTGGGCAGTCTAAGAGCCATCGGCGTAGCCGACAAGTGGTCCGACTCCCCAAACAGCAACGCCGCAGTACTCTGGAGCTATGCCAACGCTTAGCTTCGAGGGAAAGTCACATCAGGATCTGGTCCGCCAGGTCGAGGAATGGCTGGAAACGGCCAAGGAAGAGGAAGATCTCGGACCGGTGGACCTGGTGAATCAGGGGGCCAAGCTCACCAAAGACGTGCTGGGTGTGATCGCAGCTGCGGCCCCGGATCCGGTAGCGGAAAACGAGGTAGTCAAAGCCCTCACTGAGGCCGGCTACCGGGCCACCGATCTGACCTCTGGCGCCATTATCGACACCCTCGAGCAGTTTCAGGACATGACCGGCGAAACAGTGGTCAAAGAAGTGCGCAACGAGGCCGCCAGCGCGATGTACAAGATGAATAAGGGCATCGCCAAGCAGATCATCAAAGGCTTCGCCGCTGCCGCCACCGAAGCCCAGGCGGCCAACGAAACCGCCAAAGCAGACCGAGCCAAGGCCGAGAAGAAGAAGGCTCAGGAGAGCTAGAGCCAGCCCTCGCCCGAAGCAGTTTCCGACTACTGCTTGACCCACGCCTTAATCCAGTGATGCATGGCGATGCCGGAGGCCACCCCGGCGTTGATGGAGCGGGTGGAGCCGAACTGGGCGATCGAACACACCTGGCTCACCGCGGCCCGCATCGGTTCGGAGAGTCCCGGCCCTTCCTGGCCAAAGACCAGGATGCAGGCTTCGGGCAGGGTGGTTTGTTCCAGCGGCACCGAGCCGGGCAGGTTGTCGATACCGATCAGCGGTAGTTCGCCATCGGCGGCGAAGGCCACCAGGTCTTCGGGCTCAGGATGGTGACGAACGTGCTGGTACCGGTCGGTCACCATGGCGCCGCGGCGGTTCCATCGGCGGCGACCCACGATGTGGACTTCGGCGGCCAGGAAGGCGTTGGCGTTGCGGACGACGGTGCCGATATTGAAGTCGTGTTCCCAGTTCTCGATGGCGACATGGAAGGGGTGTCGGCGGGCGTCGAGGTCGGCCACGATGGCCTCATGGCGCCAGTAGCGGTATCGATCAACGACGTTGCGCCGGTCGCCCTCGGCCAACAGTTCGGGGTCGAGCCGGTCATCGTCGGGCCACGGCTCGGGGTGCGGGCCCACCCCGACCTCGGTCATGGGGTGAGCGAAGCGGAGCCGGGGCCGGGTCCGGCGTCGACGCCGAGCACCATGGCCAGGAGTTGGCGCAGCATGCGGGCGGTGGCGCCCCAGATGGTGTCGCCGACCACCTCGTAGAAGTTGATCGACCGATCCTGGCCGTCGGGGAAACGCCAGATCTCTTCCCGGAAGTAGGCCGGTTCGGCCAGCTCGGCAAGGGTGACTGAGAGGATGGCGTCGACCTCGCCGGGTTCGGCCACCAGTCCGGTCGGCGGTGCGTTTAACAGGCCCACCACCGGCACGATTGAAGCGCCGCTGGAGAAGGTAGCCAAGTGGTCGAGTTCGCCGATGATCTCGATGCCCGTGGTGTCGAGGTTCACTTCTTCGCGGGCTTCTCGCAGGGCGGTGGCGATGGCGTCGGCATCCTCGGGTTCACTGCGGCCACCGGGGAACGAGACCTCACCCTTATGGGCCCGGAGGTTCTGCGAGCGTCGGGTTAGGAGCACTTCGGCCAGGCCGTTGCGCTCGTAGAGCGCGGCGAGCACCGCGGAGGTCCGACGGCCGTCGCCGGGGGGCCCGGTCCATGGTTTGGGGGGCGGGGCGTCAACAAACGCCGCCCGCACGTCGGCCAGTGTGGGTTGGCGGGCGGAAGCTGCCAGTTCGGCCCATGGCGCGGGCTCACCCGGCCGCCACACTCTGGGTCGGGGGATAACCTGGGCGCCGCCTCGATCCATCAGGCGTGCCGGCTCACGAATCGTCAGATGCCGCCGCGGATCCTGCGGTGCTGGAATCGATGAGCGATTGGAGCAGCTCGGGCAGTCCGCCGGTTTTGAGGTTGGCCATAACTCTGCCGGGCGGGTTCTCGCCCCGCTCCCACTCTTCCCACTGGGACAACAGCTTTTCGGGGTCCGGTGCTGGTCGGTCTTCCATACGCGCACGATATCGCTGAAACGCTGGAGAAAAGCACAAAGACCGGACTCCGAAGAGCCCGGTCTTTGCGAGTACTACAGCCCAAGGGCCGTCTTACATCATGCCGCCCATGCCGCCCATGGGGTCGCCGCCGCCCATTGCCGGGGCTGCTTCCTCGGGAGCGTCGGCCACGAGGGCCTCGGTGGTGAGCAGGAGGGCCGCGATCGACGCTGCGTTCTGCAGAGCCGCTCGGGTCACCTTGGCCGGGTCGATGACACCGGCCTTGATCAGGTCCTCGATCTCGCCGCTGGCAGCGTTGAGGCCGGTGGCGCCGCTAGCGGCCTCCACCTGCTGAACCATCACGGCACCTTCGAGGCCGGCGTTGTCGGCGATGAGCCGGGCCGGAGCCTCAAGGGCCTTCCACACGATGCGAGCGCCGGTTTCCTGGTCGCCCTTGAGCTTCTTGATGCTCTTTTCGACCGCGGCGCGGGAGCGAAGCAGTGCGGTGCCGCCTCCGGCGACCACGCCTTCCTCGATCGCGGCACGGGTGGCCGAGAGAGCATCTTCGATGCGGTGCTTCTTTTCCTTGAGCTCGACCTCGGTGGCCGCGCCAACCTGCACCACAGCCACGCCGCCGGCCAGCTTGGCCAGGCGTTCCTGCAGCTTCTCGCGGTCCCAATCGGAGTCGGTCTCGTCGATCTCGCGCTTGATCTGGCTGACTCGTCCTTCGACGTCGGCCTTGGCGCCG
Organism: uncultured Acidimicrobiales bacterium; assembly: GCA_937925845.1. GTDB lineage: Bacteria > Actinomycetota > Acidimicrobiia > Acidimicrobiales > CALAML01 > CALAML01. Next base: position 16,336 of record CALAML010000023.1, read on the forward strand.
GCACCTTCGATGATGGTGGTGTTGTCCTTGGTGACAACCACCTTGCGGGCGGTGCCCAGCAGGTCGACGGTGGTGGCATCGAGCTTGAGGCCGATCTCTTCGGAGATGACCTGGCCGCCGGTGAGGATGGCCATGTCGGCCAGCATTGCCTTGCGGCGCTCGCCGAAGCCGGGAGCCTTGACCGCAACCGAGTTGAAGGTGCCGCGGATCTTGTTGACCACGAGGGTGGCCAGCGCTTCGCCATCGATGTCTTCAGCGATGATCAGGAGCGGCTTGCCGCCCTGCATTACCTTTTCAAGGATGGGGAGAAGGTCGGCCACGGCCGAGATCTTCGAGTTGGTGAAGAGGATGTACGGGTCGTCGAGAACCGCTTCCTGGCGCTCCTGGTCGGAGACGAAGTACGGCGACAGGTAGCCCTTGTCGAACTGCATACCTTCAACGAAGTCGAGGTCCATACCGAAGGTGTTGGACTCCTCGACGGTGACCACCCCGTCCTTGCCGACCTTGTCGATGGCGTCAGCGATCACGCCGCCGATGGTGGCGTCGGCGGCCGAGATGGCGGCAACCTGGGCGATTTCGGCCTTGTCGTCGATGACCTGAGCCTGGCTGGCGATGTCTTCAACGGCGGCAGCAACTGCAGCTTCCATGCCTCGCTTGAGACCCATCGGGCTGGCGCCGGCGGCCACGTTGCGCAGACCTTCGCGCACCAGGGCCTGGGCGAGCACCGTGGCGGTGGTGGTTCCGTCACCGGCGATGTCGTTGGTCTTGGTGGCAACTTCCTTGACGAGCTGAGCCCCCATGTTTTCGAAGGGGTCTTCGAGCTCGATCTCACGGGCGATCGACACACCATCGTTGGTGATGGTCGGCGCACCGAACTTCTTGTCGATCACCACGTTGCGACCCTTGGGGCCGAGGGTGACCTTTACTGCGTCAGCAAGCTTGTTGACGCCGGCTTCGAGGCCGCGGCGAGCGTCCTCGTCGAACTTCAGAATTTTGGACAAGGGAATCTCCTACTTGACGATCGCGAGCACGTCGCGAGCGTTCAGGATCAGAAGGTCTTGGCCACCGGAAGCAATTTCGGTGCCGCCGTACTTCGAGTAGACAACGGTGTCGCCCACGGAAACGTCCATGGGGATGAGTTCACCGGCGTCCGAGCGACGGCCCGCGCCGACAGCAAGGACTTCACCCTGCTGGGGCTTCTCTTTGGCAGTGTCGGGGATAACCAGGCCGCTGGCGGTGGTTTCCTCTGACTCGCTGGGCTTAACGACGATCCGGTCGTCGAGTGGCTGCAGGTTCATTGCGCCTCCATGGCGGTTAGCACTCTCGTAGGGCGAGTGCTAACGATACGCCCCCACGCCTGCCCGATGCAACCCCAGCCGAAGGGTTTCCCTGCGGCCGCCACCGCTATCCCAGGCTCAACCCGGGGTTGACTCCCGATGCCAGTGAGGTTGGCCCGGTTTGGCGCAGGTTGTACCACGCGACCGAGGCCACCATCGCCGCGTTGTCGGTGCACATTGAGCGGCTGGGCAGGAAGCCTCGAACACCGTCCGCCATACAGGCGTCAAGCAGGTGTTCCCGCAAAGAACTGTTGGCTGCCACTCCGCCGGCGAGACACATGGCCCGGGCTTCGATGGCCCGCGCCGCCCGGCGGGTCTTGATGATCAGCACGTCGACCACCGCCGCTTGGAAGCTGGCGGCAACATCGGCGGCATTGGCATCCGGGTTGGCTCGCAGGTAGTTGATCACCGCCGTCTTGAGGCCGGAGAACGAAAAGTCGTAGTCGCGGTCGAGCATGGCCCGGGGGAACTTGATCGCTTCAGGGTCGCCTGTCATGGCCAGCTCGTCGATGATCGGTCCACCGGGATAGCCGAGCCCCATAAAGCGGGCCACCTTGTCGAAGGCTTCACCGGCGGCGTCATCGAGGGTTCCGCCCATCACCTCGTAGCGGCCGTGGCCGTGGACGGCCACCAACATGGTGTGACCGCCCGAAACCAGCAGCACCACTAGCGGGAACTCGAGGTCGGGCTCTTCGAGAAACGCGGCGTAGAGGTGGGATTCGAGGTGGTTCACGCCCACGTAAGGCACGCCCCATACGAGCGAGAGTGCCTTGGCCGATGCGACACCCACCAACAGCGAGCCGACGAGGCCGGGACCACAGGTGGCCGCCACCGCACCGATCTCGGATTCGTCAACGCCGGCTTCCACCAGCGCCTGGGCCACGACCGGGTTCAAGGTGTCGAGGTGACCACGGCTGGCGATTTCGGGTACTACGCCGCCGTAGCGGGCGTGAATATCGACCTGACTGTTGACCACCGACGACAACACGTTGGTGCCGCCGGTGACCACCGCAGCCGCGGTTTCGTCACAGGAGGTTTCGATGCCGAGCACTCGGGTGGATTCGTCGACGGACCACGGGATGTCACTCATGGGTTGGGTTCTTCCAGGCTGTCTTGGATGTGTTGGAGCCGTCGGGAGTAAGCCACGGTGTTGATGTCGTGGGCCCACATCACCACCGCGTCCTCCCCAACTTCGGCGTAGTAGTTGGGTCGGATGCCCGCTGGGGTGTAGCCGAAACGGCGGTACATCGAGATGGCGGGGTCGTTTCCGGTTCGAACTTCGAGCGACGACGAAACCATGCCTTTGTCGATTGCTGCCCGCAGCAGCGCCACCATCAGCCGGGTGCCGATTCGTTCGCCGTGGCGTTCCGGGGTGACCGAGATAGTGGTGATGTGGCCTTCGTCGAGCACATACATAATGCCGCCGAAGCCAACCACCGCATCACCGTCGCGGGCCACCAGGTAGGTGCGCTCGTTTTCCTGGGCCAGTTCCCGCACGAAGGTGGCGAGGCTCCACGGCCGGTGCAGGGCGTGAGCTTCGATGGCGAGGACCGCAGCCAGGTGGTCGCGGGTCATCGGTTCGAGGGTGATGCCGGGCGCGGTCGACCCTGGCGACGTTGGCCCGACGATTCGATCCGGCGTCATCATCACCAGGCGCCTCGACGTTTTCCGCTCATATCAACGTCGGGACGTCGCAGGTAGAGCGGTTCGAGCTCACGGGCGTTCACGAACTCCTCGCGCAGCGCCATCGAGTGGGCCAGCTGCACCAGCGAGCTGGCCAGCGGATGGGCCAGGCCGTCTTCGACGACCTGCATTCGGTTGAGTTCGCCGAACACGTCGGCGTAGCGGAGGGCGCCGTCGCCCACCAGCAGGCAGTCCTCGTTGCTGACCATCAGCTCCGACACCAGATCCTCCGCGGTGCACACCTGCGGTTCGGTGAGCCGTTGCACGCCCCCGGGCACCTGGCGGTACTGGGCGGAGAACACCTCGCCGCGTCGGGCGTCGACCACCGGCACGATCAGCTTGGGGCTGAACCGGACGGGAAAGGCAAGGAGATCGAGGCTGTTGATGCCAATCATCGGTACCCGCAGCGCCTGGGCGATTGACTTGGCGGTGGCGATGCCGACCCGAAGTCCGGTGAACAAGCCCGGGCCGAGGTCGACCGCGACCACCGAGATCTCCTGCATCTCGATGTGCACCTGTTCACACAGGAACTCGATGGCGGGAACGAGGGTTTCGGCGTGGCGCTTCCCACGACAGACGTGGGCCGAGGCCAACACGCCCTCATGGCCGCCGATGGCGCAGCCCACCTGTTCGGTCGCCGACTCGATACCCAGGATCAGCATCAGTCGTCCTTCGCTTCTTCTTCGGTTGGAGCCGGTGGAACTTCGGCTTCGGGGATGGAGCTGGCGAGGGTCTTGAGCCGGTCAACCCGCTCGATCCAGCTACGGCCCACCGGGGTGATCTCAACTCGACGGTCGTTGTCGCGATCGCCGTACTCGAGCCGGATGTCCAACAGGTCGACCGGCAGGGTGGATCGGATCCGTTCGCCCCACTCCACCACGGTCACCCCGCCACCATCGAGCAGCTCGGGTAGCCCGAGGTCGACCGCTTCTTCGATGTTTTCGAGCCGGTAGGCGTCGACGTGGTGCATCGGGATCCGACCTTCGTAGGTCTGGACCAGGATGAAGGTGGGGCTGGTGATACGCCCGGTTACCCCCAGCGCCGCGCCAAAACCCTGGGAGAAGGCGGTTTTCCCGGTCCCGAGCTCACCCGAGAGCAGGATGAGGTCGCCCCCGACCACAAACTGTGCGATGCCGCCAGCGAGGGCTTGGGTGTCGGCCGGCCCGCGGCTCATCATGGTGATCGCCAGATTGCTCATGGTGGGCTCCAGCGTAGTGCCGAAAGGTTCAAGGTCGGTTCTCTTTCACGACCCGGTTCACCGCGTCATCGTAGGTGTCGACCACGCGGGGCCAGGCGAATCGGGAACAGTCCTTCGCCAGCCCTGCGGTTTCGGCCCGGGCTTGATCCAGATCGCTGAGCACTCGGGTCAGGGCTGCCGGCAACTGGTCGTCGTGGTAGAGCACCGCGTGGTGGTACTGCTCGGGAATGATCTCGGGGTAGGCCAGTCGTTTGGGGAGCAGCGGCACCGCTCCGGCCACGACGGCTTCGATCATCGAGATGCCGAAGAACTCCTGAAGCGCGGTGCTCACCACGACATCGGAGGTGGCCAGCAGCTGCTGGTATTCGGTCTGGTTGAGGTGGCCGATGTGGTCGATGCGGTCTCCGAAGTCGCGGGTGAAGGCGGTGAACTCCCGGGGGTCGGAGCGGCGGTTTTCCCCGGCCAGGGCCACGGTGAAGTCGACTCCGGCGTGGGCCAGCCGGGTGAGCACACCAAAGAACCGGCCCGGGTTCTTGTCGTGGTCCCAGCGTTGATTCCACACGATCCGGGGTGCCGCGCCGCCCGCGCCACCGCGAGTTGAGGTCCGCTGCTGTCCCAGTTCGGCGAGGGTGGTGAGGTCGAGGCCAACGGGGACCACGGAGCTTCGGGCCTCCACCGCGGGGACCATGGCGTGATGTTGGTAGTCGGGCTTGGCTTCGAGAAATGCCGGTAGGTGGTCGAAGAAGGAGCGTCGGTGGAAGTCGGAGTTGAACCACACCTCGTCGGCGGCGAGGGCCGACAGCCAGTTAGTGATGACCGGTCCGTCCTCGGGCGTGGTGCCCGGGTCGGTGCGGTAGGTGAGCTGGTTTTCGTGGAAGTAGGCCACCACCGGCACGTCTGCCAGTTCCCGCCGGCACAGGCCCACCAGGGCCGCGATGTCGACCATCTCCGACACCACAAGCAGGTCCGGTGGTCCGTCGGCGGCGATGCGGGTGCGCACCAGTTCGGCCAGGGTGGCCGAGCCGCCCCGGAGGCGCCACCGCCAGAACTGGGCTTCGTGGGCCACGATGTCGATGTGATGGCGCGAGTGGGCGGCCCACCCCTCGGCCCACTGCCGGTGGGAGCCGCCGAACCAGGGTTCGACCAGGAGAACCCGGTGGCTCACGACGCTCCGGTCAGCCGGGTGGCCACGTAGCGGTCGAAGTCGTGCACGTTTCGTTCGAGGTAGGAAAGCGGAGCCCGGTCGAACTGCGGGCCGTTCACACTTCGGCGCAGGCCTTCGACCACCGGCTTGTCTTCGCTGTTGACCCGGTGGACCAGGGCCATCACCTTGTTGACATAGGAGTCCGGGCCGGGTTGGTCGGGGCCGGTTTGAGCGGCCAGAGTTTCCGGGGCCACGGCCACCTGCCAGGCCACCCGAACCTGCCCGGTCCCTTCGGGGGTGATGCGCAGAAACCACAGCCAGTTGGGCTGGAGCTGGATCACGAAGCCGGGAAAAACTGCGGCCAGCACGATGGTTTTGCGCCATTCGTCGTGCAGACGGGTGTTGGTGGCGGCCGCGAGATCAGGCCCACCGTCGTGGTGCACTCGATGGTGGGCCCAATGATCGGTGCCGGGGTACATGGTGGTGTCGAGGGTGTTGTCGCCATCGGCGGCGAAGCTGTCTTTGTGCACTTTGAAGATGTGGTAGGCGTCCATGAAGTTCTCGACCAGGAGCTTCCAGTTGGTGGCCCATACATCCACCTGTTCATGCACGGGCACATACCCGGCCATCCCGTAGCGGCCGACCACATCGGTGAGCCCGGTCAGTCGCGGTGCCAGGGGTGCGGCGTCGGCTTGCTGATTTACGAAGATGAAGCCTTCCCAGACCTCGGTTGCCAACGCCATCAACCGGTGGGAACTGGGGTCGAAAGGCCGACCGTCAGCCTCGACCGACTCGTTCATGTAGGGCCCACCCACCAGCGAGCCGTCGAGGCGGTAGGTCCAGGCGTGGTAGGGGCAGGTGATGCGATCCTGATGCCCGCAGCCCTCGAGGAGCTGGGCGCCACGGTGGATGCAGACGTTGTCGAAGGCTCGAATCTCGCCGTCGTCGGCTCGCACCACGATGATCGACCTGGTCCCGCCGGTGGCGATCGGGAGTTCGGCGGTGAGGTAGTCACCGGTCTCGGGCACATCCGCGGTGCGTCCGACACAGAGCCAGTCGGCGCCGAATAGGGTTTCGACCTCGGCGGCGAGCACGTCGGTTGAGCGGTAGGCCTCGACCGGCAGCATCCGAGCCTGGGCGAATGGCCGGGTGGCGAACTCGGCCAGCGCGTCAAAGGCCGGACCATCAAAGCTCGACATCAAGCACCTCCCCGGTGCGCCACGGCAGCGTCGAGCCAGTGATTACCAGGCTGTTGCCCTGGCGTTCGCCGATGGAAAATTCGCAGTCGACCAGGGCCCGGATGGCATCGAGGTCCTCCCCGGCTTCGGCAATGAGCGTGTCGAGGCGTTCGGCTCTCGGCACCGGTGTCGGCCGGTCGCGGACTACCACGGCCACGTCGCCGGCTCGGTAGAGCTCACGGCCGTCGTCGAGCACCCGGTGGGTCAGGGGCGCTTCGGTGGCCGCGATCCGGTGCCATTCCTCGACGTAGGCGCCGCTCGGGGCCCGTTCGATCATCACCGTGGCGTCGTCGTTCCATTCGAGCAGGCCCGGTTCGGGGTAGGCGGTCACCGGTTGGAAGGCCACCCCGTGGCCTCGGGTAAACCACTCGGCGGTGGCCGTTCGCACCCCGTCGACTTCGCTGATGGCGGTGCAGGTGGTGAAGCCGCTGCTCGACTCGCTGGCCGCCAACCGCTGGAGATCGTCGAGCGAGCAGGCCGCCAGTGACCCTCTGGCCGCGAGTTCGGGTTGATCGGCGGCGAGTCGCACATCCACCATCTTGGATTCCAGCTGGAGCCAGAGCACGGTCGAGGTGGTATCGACTACGCCGTCGTCATGTTCGATCGAGGCCCGTCGCCACCCACCCCGCAGCAGTTCAGGAACGGTCATGACCTACCGATGGCCTCAAGCAGGTCGCTGGCCACCATCGAGTCGGGGGCATCGAGCGCCGCCAGCTCTGCCGCCCGACCGTGCAACTCGGCTCCCAGCACTGCGGCATCGAGGGCGGAGGCACCCTGGGCCAGGAGCGCGCCGATGACGCCGGCCAACACGTCGCCGGTGCCGGCGGTGGCCAGGCGTTGGTCGCCGGCTCGGCTCAGCCGCACCTGGCCGTCGGGGTCGGCCACGACGGTGGTGGGGCCCTTGAGCAACGCCGTGGCACCGGCGGTTTGGGCCAGGGCCACGGTTTGGTCGATCCGGGCGCAGCCGGTCGGTTCGGGGTCGCCGTCCATGGGGCCCGAACTCTCCAACCAGTGGTCGAAGGCGGCCCGTTCACCGTCGTGGGGGGTGAGGATTGTGGCCCGCCCTCGGTCGCCGGACCGGCTCGACAGGGTCGAAGGCCCAGCGTGGGCCAAGGCTCGGAGGGCGTCGGCGTCGATCACGAGCGGGAGCGGCAGCTCGGCGATGACCTGGGCGATCTGCTCCACGGTGTGGGGGTCGGTGCCAAGACCCGGCCCGATCACCGCCGCCGAGAACCGGCTGGCCTGGGCCACCGGGTCGCTGATCAGCCCGGCCCAGTTGTCGCCATGTAGGGGGTAGGCCACCGCTTCGATCGGCAGCGCGCTTTCGCCCAATGCCAGCCCCGGTGAGCTGACCCGCACGTAGCCGCTGCCGGCGCGCATGGCTGCGGCTGCGGCGAGATAGGCGGCGCCGGGCATCGGGGCTGAGCCGGCGATCACCCAGCAGGCCCGCTGCCACTTGTGGCTGTCGATCGGTCGGCGGAGCTCGCGACGGAGTCGGGTGAGGTCGGAGGCACCTGCGAGGCGGATCCGGCGGGGTTCACTCCCCCGCCCCACCTCCTCCACATCAAGACCGATATCGGCAACCCGAACCTCGCCGCAGTACGAGGCCCCCGGTTCAAACAACAGCCCGGGCTTGAGGGCGGCGAAGGTGATGGTGCGGGTCGCCACCCACGGTCGGCCCGATACCGAGCCGTCCACCCCGGAGACACCACTTGGGATGTCGACTGCGAGCACCGGTGGCGGCTCCTGGCCCGACACTGGGGTGAGGGCCGGGGCCAGAAACTCGCCGCGAAACCCGGTGCCGTAGCCGGCGTCGATCACCAGGTCGGCGGGCGGAAGGTGAGGCGGGGGTGCAGCCGCGTCCACCACGGTCACCCGTATCCCTCGCCGTTCAAGGCGACGGGCTGCTGCCACGCCATCGGCTCCGTTGTTGCCTTTCCCGGCCAGCACCACCACCCGGCGGCCATAGGCTCCGCCGAGCAGGTCGAGGGCTTCGCGGGCCACGGCGGCACCGGCCCGTTCGATCAGCACGTCGATCGGCTCTGGCGCGTTGGCGTCGACTTCAGCCATTTCGGCCGGAGTGACAACCGGGGTCACGGCGTGGGGCCCTCACCGGGGCCGACCGCCACCACAAAGGCCTGAGCGATCGATTGGGAGTGGCTGAGGCTGATGTGCCACTGGTCGATTCCGAGGCTGGCCGCCAGGGTCGAAGCCCGTCCCTCGAGGGTGAGTTCCGGGGCTCCGGACTCGGCCTTGCTGACGCTGATCTCGGCCAGATCGGCGGCGCCAAGGCCCCGGCTCATGGCTTTGAGCACCGCTTCCTTAGCCGCGAACCGGGCCGCGTAGCCGGGCGCCGGATCGCGCCGTGGGGCCATATCGGCTTGTTCGGTTTCGGAGAACACCCGGCCGATGATCGACGGTGTGCGCTCCATGGTTTCACGGAAGCGGTCGATCTCGACCACGTCGACACCGATGCCGATCAGCACCCGGCTCGTGTCCCTAGTTCTTTGGCTGGCGCCAGCGTTGGGCCAGGCTGGAAATGGGCTGGGTCAGCAGGTCGATCGGGGCCACGGTTTCGAGGAGGTCGTCCCGGAAGACCGGTTCGGTTTCGGTGACCATGTCGCGAAGCTGGTCGTAGCGCCGGCGGTAGCCGCTGAGCACCGAGCGAGCGGTGGCGACGGTGAGCTCATCACTGAGGCTCACGTGCAGGAGGGTGATGCCGGTGGTCTCGTTGTCTTTGACCTCCGGGATCAACACGATGGTGCGGTCGTCGCTCGCGCCTCGGGTCACGAGCACCCGACGGTCGCTGGCCACCCGGCGTTTGGTACCTCGGAGCTGGGGGTCGGTTTCGGTGCGGGACTTGAGCCGCAGCGAAACACCGCCACGGTCGATGATGACCGAGCGGGCCGGTTCGCCGTTGTCTTCGGATTCGAGGCGGTAGCGAGTGAAGCCGACCACTTCGCCCACAGCCGGATCGAGGGCGGCCAGGGTCTTGAGGGTGGCGTAGCTGAGGCGGTCGCGGGAGGTACCGGCGTCGATCACGTCGCGGACCAGGTCGACCTGCATCAGGCTCTCGTCGGAGCGGGAGATGCCAACGGTCACGGTCTTGGCCTGGTGCTTGATGGCGTCGATCGGGCGGGTGAGTTCTTCGGTGGCCCGGATCAGCGCCTTGGTGAAGTCTTCGATCACCACCGACGGCGTCCCGACCTTGCCGAACTCGGCCTGATAGGCGTCGAGTCGGGCCGTGCCCAGTACGTAGCGGTACAGCGACGAGAGCGAGAAGGCGGTTCCCGCCTCGAGGTGGCCGTTGTATTCGCCGGCTCGGAGGCCGTCGAGGAATCGGGCGGCCGGGTTGGCGACTTCCTGGCGCAGCTCCTGAAGTAGCGCTTCATCGCTCACATCGCCACGCGACAGCAGGCCTTCGACCGCCATTGAAGCCTGACGCAGGGGGACGGCTTGGGCATCGATGGCCAGGGCTGCTTCGTAGCCGAAGAGGTGGCCGACCATGGCCGAGAGAATAAAGGCCAGGTTTGGGGTTACCCACGGCACCGTGATCACCGAGAGGGCGGCTCCGAAGTGTTCGTCGCCGCGGCTGGCGATCACGATCGGCGCCGCTTTGTGGGCCCGGTAGATCGCCACTTCCTTGGCCACATCGGTGGCGGTGGAGCCGGAGAGGCCGGTGGCGCACACCAGGATCATCGGCTCCGACGACAGGTCGATGTGCTTTTTGTCTTCGGTGACGTCGGCGGCGATCGACTTGTAGCAGAGCTCGGAGAGTTTGATACGAACTTCCTGGGCGGTGATGCGGTTGAGTCCGTTGCCCACGATGGCCCAGTAACGGCGGGAGGGGGCAAACTTTGAGGCCGCAGCCGCGATGTCACCGCGGAGCTCGAGGGTTTCTCGCATCGCCGCGGGAAGGTCACGGAGTCCGGCGAGCAGTTCCTGGCGGGCCGAGTCGTCGGGGTCCGCGCCGAGCTCCACGGCGATGGCTTCGGCCAACAGGAACCCGGCCGCCACCTGGCTGTAGAAGGCTTTGGTGGAGGCCACGCTCATCTCCACGTCGCGACCGTCGGAGGTGTAGAGCACCCCGTCGGACTTGTCGGTGAGGTCGCTGCCGCGGCGGTTGACGATGCTGACCACCTTGGCGCCGCGACCGCGCACCAGGTCGACGGTGCGGTTGGTGTCGGTGGTGGTGCCGCTCTGGCTGATGGCGATGATCAGCGTGTCCGACATGTCGGCTCGCATCTCGAAGCCGGAGAGTTCGGTGGCGCATTTGGCCTCGACTTGAAGTGCGGTTTCGGCGGTGGCCAACCGAAGGGCTCGCGCCGCGCTTTCTCCGGCAACCGCCGCGGTGCCCTGGCCAATCACGATGGCTCGGGTGATGGCGCCGGAACGGAGGTCGTCACGAATCGCCCTCGGGAGGTTGTCTTCGCCGAGCACCACCCGAAGGTTGCCGTCGGTTTCGATCAGCCGGCCTCGGAGCGTTTTGTGGAACGATCCAGGGGCTTCGTTGATCTCTTTGAGGAGGAAGTGGGGATAGTCGCCCCGGTCGATGTCGCGGGTGGTGATTTGGGCGCTGGCAACGTCATCCTCGGTCACGGCGATGGTGGTGCCGTCGTAACTCACCCGTGAGATGCCTTCGATGGTGCCGGCCTTGGTCATGTCGAGGGCCAGGATCTGGCCTCGGCTGGCAACCGGGTTGTCGAGGTCGGCGGGGGTTTCGCCGTCCATCCGCACATAGTCGGGGGTTTCTTCGATCACGCCGTAGGGTTCGCTGGCCACGATGAAGCAGTCGTCGGCCAAGCCCACGTACAGCGCCTGACCGCTGCCCCGCAGGGCCAGCAGCAGCTGTTCCGGGTAGCCGGCGGCGTGTGAAGCAATGGCCACCGAGCCTTCGAGTTCGCGCACGGTGCAGCGGAAGGCTTCAACCACGTCCTGGCCCTCAGCCAGTTGGCGGGCCATGAGGGTGGGGATCACCTTGGCGTCGGTGGAGATCTCGGGGGCAATGTCGAGGTTGTTCGCCGCGATCAGATCGGCGAAGTTGTCGACGTCGCCGTTGAGCACCCCGAGCACGTCCGGGTTGTCGACGCCGATGCCCTGCACTTCGCAGCTGTTGAGCGGGTGGGCGTTGGGTTCGGAGATGATGCCGACGCTGGCCCAGCGGGTGTGGCCGATCACCACCACCTGGGCTTCATCGTTACGCAGGGCCATGGCCAGCAGTTCGTCGGAGGCGATGGCGGCTCGAATAGCTGCGGTGTTGTCACCGAGTTCGCCGATGGCGGCCGCCGCCTTGTACACAAAGCTGAGCTGGCCTCCTTCGACCAGGTTGACCGCTCCGGAGCGGTGGAGCTGGTCCTGGTTGCGCTCGGCAAAGAGTTGGGAGGCCGGGCCGGTGGTGACATCGAGGCCGTGGTCGGCGACCACCAGGCTGAGGCCGGCCGAGTCGCGGCCGCGCACTTCGAGACGATCGAGGGCCGAAAGAGCTTGCTGCACCGAGGTGAAGGCCCGAACCGCAGCGAGGCCGGGTTCTGCACCCACGAGTTCTCGAACCCGACGGGCGCTACCGACCCGGTCGTTGCGAATGGCCCAGACCAGGTCTTTGGCCCGGATCAGTTCGGCGTTGAGCTCCTCAACCGCTCCGCTGGCCAGGGCCTCACCGTTGGCGTCGACCAGGTTGCCGGCATCAAGCTGGGACTCGCGTTCGCTGATGTAGGCCTGAGCAGCATCGATATCGACCCCGTCGAGGCGGGCCGCGACCTCCGGGTGGTCGATCAGAAACCGGACCCCAGGTACGCCCCGCAGAAGCTGATCCAGGGTTTCGAGCGAGGACACCATCTGGCTCAGATCACCACCAAAGGCGTTGGTGATGAGCTCGGTGACGTCCTCAACGGCGGGGACCGGTCGGGTCTCCACCCGCCGCAGGACTGCAATGATGCCGCACATAAACGCTTCCGACTCCGATCGGTCTCGGTTCCCGATCGAGAACGGGAACCGGGACCTTCCACTCTACGGACAGATGGCGTTCTGTCGGCGTCACTGCAGTGGAATTGAGCGAAGTTCGGCCGGGCTCAGGCGCCACACTCCAGGACCAACTGAGGCTCGATGGTGCCCGGTGTTTCCTCGAGGCTCGACAGGTCGTAGACATAGGTGCTCCACGACTCATATGCCTGGCCGGTCACGATGAGCTCCATCGAGCCGTCGCCGTTCAGATCGATGGCATCGTTGAACGTGCGTCGCTCGATCACCTTGAGATAGGTGCCATTGAAGCTGGTCTTGTTTTGGGTGAGGTCGTCGGTTTCGACGGTGGCGTCGACGTGAAGCACGCTGGCAACCGCCTCGCCGGTCCCATTTGGCACCTGAAGCACGAGCGTCACCGCAAAGTCGCCGAGCTCGGATCCAAGCAGGTCGTCGGGGCCACGCCAGGCCTGCACCAGCAGTTCATCGAAACCGTCACCGTCGAAGTCGATCCGTCGGACCTCGATCTGGGCGTCGCCAAGGTCTCTGGTGAGCTCATCGGGCACGCCAGCGTTCGCCAAAGCCATCTGGACCGCCGCTACGTGGGTCTCGTTCCGGCCGTTCTCGATTTCGGTTCGGGGTCGCAGCTCCCAGGTGGGGTCCGTCAGTGAAACACCTTCTGCCAGGGCGGTGCCGTCGACGTCAGTGAAGCGTTCGGCCATGCGGTCGCCGGTCCAGCACAGCTCGAAAGGGCTGTGGTTGAGCGGCGCGGTCTCCGCGGTGCCATTGGTGAGGGTCTGAGCATCGAGTGCTTCGTCGGGTCCGAGCGTGGCCGGAACCCATTCAGTGCCGGTCCACTCGCCAAACAGCACGCCATCCGACAACACGAAATGGCGATCAGAAGACGGGGCCACCGGCGAAGGTGCGGGGTCGGTGTCGCCGTCGGTGTCACCCTCGGCGGACGGATCATCGGGCTGGGGTTCGGGCTCGTCGTTGTTGTCGTCGACTTCTCCCTCGCCTTCCGATTCGGTGTCGGCGGTCACGCCGAGATCGGGGTTGGCGTCGTCGCTGGCCCGGTTGGCGAGCAGGAAGCCTCCGATGCCGACGACCAACAAAATGGCGGCGGCAAGCGAGGCGATCAGTGGGGTGGGGTTTCTTCGTGGTTCCATGTCCATGAGACGGACCACCTGCAGATCGGTATCCCGACTTTTTGTTTCCGACTCCTCCGCCGACGCCACGTCATAGTGATCCTGGGTCGCGGCCGCTTCGAGGGTGTTGTCGATGCGGTCCCAGTAGTCGCCTCCCGGAGCGGGAATCATGGCGCGGAGCTCAGCGCCGAGGTCGGTTTCAGGCTTGTCGTTGTTGTTCATCGTTCCACCTGTTGTTGGAGCCGGGCCCGGGCTCGGCTCACTCGGGATGCCACCGTGCCGCGGGGGAGCCCCACGACTTCGGCGGTTTCTTCGTAACTCAGGCCGAGGCCGGCGGTGAGCATGACCAGCACTCGAGCCTCGGTCTCCAGGGTTTCGAAGAGTTCACTCAATTCGGTCTTGTCGAGCGCGGCGTCGGAGGTGGAGGCCGTCGAGGCCACCGCTACCAACGACTCGACATCGTCATGTTTCCGGCGACCTTCGTAGCGCACGTGGTCGATTGCGGTTCGGTACACGATCGAGTGCAGCCACGTCTTGATCGAGGCTCGACCATCGAAGGTGGCTCCGGACCGCCCGGCAAGGGCCAGAAAGGCCCGCTCGTAGGCCGTCTGCATCACGTCGTCGGTTTCGGTTGAACTTCGCACCACCGCCCAAGCCACTCCTCGAAGGTCATGGTCAAAGCGGCGGACCAACGCCCCGAACGCGGTCGGGTTCCCGTCCCGAGCCTGAGTTTCGAGTTCGCTCAGGGTTTGCGGCTGAAGGCTGGATTGGCCACGCCGGCGCGGCGGGTCGTGCTGTTTTTCCAGCCGCTGACGACGCAAAAAGGGCATAGTTGTGGTGCTCACTGTACGTTCGACGTCCAGCTACGTGGGCCGTATCCCGATTTCTTGCTCGATTCTTTGGTGCTCTACGCGAGCGCGGCCACAATCTGATCGACGGCCTGCTGGGCGGCATCGGTGCTACGGGCTTCGGCCATCACCCGGATCAGCGGTTCGGTGCCGCTGGGGCGCACCAGCAGGCGGCCGTCGTCGCCGAGTCCCGCACTGACGCTCGCCATCTCGTCGGTGATGGTGCCCAGAAGGGCTTTGGCATCACCCTCGACCCTCACGTTTACCAGCACCTGGGGCAGCCGCTCCATGGCCGCCGCCGCCAGATCGGCGAGAGGGGTCTCGGCCCGTCCGAGCAGGTCCAGCAGTTGGACTGCGGTGAGAAGCCCGTCTCCGGTGGTCGCGAGTTCGGGGAGAATGATGTGGCCCGACTGTTCACCGCCGAGGCTGAAGTTTCCCTCGGCCAGGGCTTCGAGTACGTGGCGGTCCCCTACCGGCGTCTCCACCACGTTGATGTTGTGGTCCCGCATGGCCAGTCGGAAGCCGAGGTTGGTCATCACCGTGACCACCACGGAGTCGGCTCGGAGTTGGCCCCGGTTGCGAAGGTCGATGGCCATCATGGCCATGATCTGGTCGCCGTCGATCCGGTCGCCGGTGCTGGTCACCGCCAGCACCCGGTCGGCGTCGCCGTCGAGGGCCAGCCCGAGATCGGCCTGGTGTTCGGCTACGGCCGCGGCCACGGTTTCGAGGTGGGTGGAGCCGCACCGGTCGTTGATGTTGAGCCCGGTCGGGGCGTTGTGGATAACGACGGCGTCGAGGCCGAGCCGTTCCACGATGGGCGCCGCGAACTCGCTGGCCGCGCCGTTGGCGCAGTCGATCACCACCTGGCGGCCGGATTGGATCGAACCGCCGGCGACCGATGCCACCACGGCATCGATATAGGCCTCACCACCACCGGTACGAACCGAAATCTCGCCCACGTCGGCACCGGTGGGTGGTTCGGGAGCGGGCTCGCTGCTGTCGCCGGTTTCGACCGCTACTGCGGCTTCCACTTCGGCCTGGATGTCGTCGGACAGCTTGCGCCCTCCGGCAGCAAAGAGCTTGATGCCGTTGTCGGCCGCCGGGTTGTGTGACGCCGAGATCATGGCCGCGGGCACATCTTCTGCCGCCGACAGCTTGGCCAACGCCGGGGTGGGCATCACCCCGACCAGCTCGACGTCGACCCCGCCCGACGCCATGCCGGCGGCGAGGGCGCTTTCGACCATGGCGCCGGAGCGCCGCGGGTCTTTGGCTATGAGGAAGCGGTCACCAGGTAGGGTCCGCGACGCGGCGCGGCCAATGGCGACTGCAAGTTCCGGTGTGATTGCGGCATTGGCCAGCCCGCGAACGCCGTCGGTTCCGAACCGCATGGCCAAGTTGGTGCTGCTGCCTAAGGGACTAGCGCTTGGAGTACTGCGAAGCCTTACGGGCCTTCTTGAGGCCGTACTTCTTCGATTCCTTCTTGCGGTCGTCGCGAGAAAGAAGGCCAGCTCGCTTGAGCGGGGGCCGCAGTTCGGGGTCGAGCTCGATGAGTGCTCGGGCGATACCGAGGCGAACCGCACCGGCCTGGCCGGTCACGCCGCCGCCGTGCAGGGTGGCGTCGATGTCGTAGGTCTCGGCCGTTTCGGTGAGGCGGAGGGGTTCGACGGCGATCATCCGGTGGGTGTCGTTCGGGAAGTAGTCCTCGAACGGACGGTTGTTGATGGTGATGGCGCCGCTGCCGTCGCGAAGACGGACACGGGCAACGGCACGCTTACGGCGACCGGTGGTTTGCACAAGTGGGTTAGACATCTCTACTGGCCTCCAGGCCTAAGCGCGAATACGAGCGACGGCCTGGGGCAGGTCGAGCTGCACCGGGTTCTGGGCTCCGTGGGGGTGGGTCTCACCGGCGTACACCTTGAGCTTGGTGAGCATCTGGGCGCCGAGGCGGTTCTTGGGCAGCATGCCCTTCACCGTGCGCCGCACTGCTTCGGCCGGCTTACGCTCAAGCGCTTCGGCATAGCTCTGGGCCCGAAGACCGCCGGGAAAACCGGAGTGGTCATACACCATCTTCTTCTCGGCCTTGCCCGAGGTGAGGACCACCTTGGAGGCGTTGATGATGATGACGTGGTCACCCATGTCGGTGTTCGGGGTGAAGGTCGGCTTGTGCTTACCCCGCAGCAGGCGGGCGACTTCGGTGGCGAGTCGACCGAGGACCAGGCCTTCGGCGTCGACGACATGCCACTGCCGATCGATTTCGCTTGCTTTCGGGGTGTAAGTAGTCACAGCCCAACAGCATAACGAGATTCGCGGTTCGAAACCCCACTTGGCGCGAGTATTCGGTCACAAATTTTCGGGGTATGTCACGCTCCAGAACACCAGTCCGTGGGCCGGGGCCACCCGACCGGCCACCGAGCGGTCCCGGGCCTCAAGGATCGCCTTCATTTGCCCCGCTTTGCGCCAGCCGCGACCGATGTCGACCATGGTTCCTACGATTGCTCGAACCATCTGGTGGCAGAACGCCTTGGCTTCGATTTCGAAGAACATCGGCACATCTTCGGTCGCCCGGTGCCAGCTGCATCGATTGACCCGCCGCATCATGGTTGGCGGGTGGGGGGCGCCGGGCACCGGTTCGGGTCGGCGACAAAACGAGGTGAAGTCGTGGAGCCCGATGATGGCATCGCTGGCCAGGCGCATCGTCTCGATCCGTAGTTCGGAATCGATATGCCAGCTGCGGTCGCGCCACAGCGGGTCGGCCACCGGTTCGTTCCAGACGAAGTAGCGGTAGGTGCGCGAGAGCGCCGAGAACCTGGCGTCGAAGGTGTCAGGCACCACGGCCACGTCCATCACCCGCACGGTCGGCGGCAGGCTGGCGTTGATGCGGTTGACCATCGACAGACGCGATTTTGGGTCCTGGGCCCGCAACCCAGCGACGCGTCCGACCAAACCTTCGGCATCTTCGGCGACGTCGAAGGTCACGACCTGGCCACGGCCATGCACGCCGGCATCGGTTCGACCGGAGCAGGTGATGTCGATGTCAGCCTTGAACATGTCGCTCAAGGCGTTGATCAGTACTCCGCCGACGGTCTCCACCCCGGCGTTGGGCCAAAAGCCTCGAAACGGGGCGCCGTCGTAGCGGACATCGAGCCGCAATCGCATGGTGTTGCTATCGGTACCGGGGCCCCGAAACGAAGCGTGGCGGCCGGGCCAAGAAGAATCAGACCAGTTCGATACGCGCCATCGGCGCTTTGTCACCGGTACGCGGTCCAAGCTTGAGGATGCGGGTGTAGCCACCGGGGCGATCGGCGTAGCGGGGGCCAACCTCATCAAAGAGCTTGGAGGCCACTTCGCGGTCACGGAGGAACTTCACCACTTCGCGGTGGTTGTGAACCCCGCCCTTGCGGGCCTTGGTGATCAGCTTCTCGGCCACCGGGCGCATGGCCTTGGCCTTGGCCTCGGTGGTCACGATTCCCTCAGCCGCAATCAGCGACGCGCACAGGTTTGCCATCATGGCCTTCTGGTGGGATGCGCTACCGCCGAACCGGCGGCCTTTTTTCGGTGTTGCTGGCATGGGAACTCTCTGCTTCGTTCAGGTGCTTCAGGGAGGAACAGGGGTGCGAGGATTCGGGGTGGATGAATCAGTCCCGCATCGACAGGCTGAGGCCGCGCTCGTCGAGCTTTTCGATGACCTCGTCGAGGGACTTCTGGCCGAAGTTAGTGATGGCCAACAGGTCGTCTTCGCTCTTTTCGAGCAGTTCGCCGATGGTGTTGACGTGGGCTCGCTTGAGACAGTTGCGGGGCCGTTCCGACAGGTCGAGATCTTCGATCGGAAGGTCAAGGTCGGGTGAACCGGTTGCCGCGGGGGCAACTTCGCCGAGTTCGAGGCCCTGGGGCTCTTCGCTCATGTCGGCCACAAGACCCATCAGGGATCGCATGGTGTCACCGGCCGAAGCCAGCGAATCGCGGGCTTCGATCGAGCCGTCGGTCTCGATCTCGATCACCAAGCGGTCGAAGTCGGTCGACATCTCGACTCGGGTTGGCTCCACGGTGAACGACACCCGGCGCACCGGCGAGTAGATGGCGTCGATCGGGATGACGCCGATCGGGTCGTCCTCACCCTTGTTGAGCTCTGCGGTGCGATAGCCGCGGCCGCGCTCGATGGTGAGGTCGATACCCAGGCGGGCCTGCGAGTTGAGCTCGGCGATGTGCAGACCCTTGTTGAGGATCTCCACGTCGGGCGGGCACACGATGTCGGCCGCGGTCGCCGCACCAGGACCGGAGGAGTCGAGGCGCACCATGATGGGCTCCTCGCTCTCGGAGGTCAGCACCACATCTTTGATGTTGAGGATGATCTCGGCGACATCTTCGGTAACACCTTTGATGGTGTCGAATTCGTGCAGAGCGTCATCGAAGCGGACTCGGGTGATCGCCGCGCCGGGAATCGACGACAGCAGGGTCCGGCGCAGTGAGTTGCCGATCGTGTGACCGAAGCCGGGCTCGAGCGGTCCGATGGCGAAGCTCTGCCGGTTGTTTTCCGGCTCTTCGAGGGCTTCGACAGTGGGACGCTGAATAACCAGCATGAATGCTCCCTAGGGGTTCTAGCAGTGCTGTTGGAACGGGCGGATGCGGTGGTGCGGTGTGAATGAGTGGGCTGGGCGGGTTGAGCTAGGCGCTCGATTACTTGCTGTAGAGCTCGACGATCAGCTGTTCGCGAACCGGGATATCGATCTGTTCGCGCAGCGGGAGGTCTCGAACCGTGACCTGTTGGCCGCCGTCGCCGGAGTCCATCCAGGCTGGCGGGGTGCGGTCGAGAACTTCGAGGTTGTGGCGGACCACGATCAGGTCGCGGGCCTTGGGGCGGAGTTCAACCACGTCGCCCTTGCGGAGGCGGTAGCTGGGCACGTTCACTCGGCGACCGTTCACGTTGATGTGGCCGTGGGAGGTGAACTGGCGAGCCTGCGGGCGGGTGGCCGCCCAGCCGGCCCGGTAGACCACGTTGTCGAGACGCAGCTCCAGGAACTGGAGCATGTTCTCGCCAGTCACGCCGGTGCGACGGTTGGCTTCTTCGTAAAGGTTGCGGAACTGGCGCTCGGAGAGGCCGTAGCTGAAGCGGGCCTTTTGCTTCTCCTGGAGCTGAAGCAGGTACTCGCTGACGTTGCCGCGGCGGCGGGTGCGGCCGTGGTCGCCTGGCGGGTAGGGCCGACGGTCGAGAGCGATGGTCTCACCGTTGGTGCCCCAGATGTTGACGCCGAGACGGCGCGAGACGCGGGCTTTGGGTCCGATGTAACGAGCCATGGGTCAGATCCTCCGACGCTTGGAGGGCTTGCACCCGTTGTGAGGGGTGGGGGTGACGTCTTTGATGCCGGTGACTTCAATGCCGGTGTTCTGTAGCGAACGGATCGCAGTCTCACGGCCGGAGCCGGGACCCTTCACCACAACGTCGACCTTGCGGACGCCGTGCTCCATCGCTCGACGGGCCGCTTGTTCGGCTGCCATCTGCGCCGCGTACGGCGTGGACTTCCGTGAACCCTTAAACCCGACGTTGCCGGCCGAAGCCCAGGCCAGGACGTTGCCGCCCTGATCGGTGATGGAGATGATCGTGTTGTTGAACGAGCTCTTGATGTGAGCGACGCCATAGGAGACGTTCTTGCGTTCCTTCTTCTTTGGGCGGCGACCGCCAGCGGCTGGCTTTGCCATTACTTCATGACCTTCTTCTTGCCGGCGATAGCTTTCTTCGGGCCCTTACGGGTCCGGGCGTTGGTGTGGGTGCGCTGGCCCCGAACCGGGAGGCCGCGGCGATGGCGGATGCCCTGGTAGCAGCCGATCTCCTTCTTGCGGGAGATGTCCTGGGACACCTCACGGCGCAGGTCACCCTCGACTCGAAGGTTGCCTTCGATGTGGGTTCGGATCTTGGCGATCTCTTCGTCGGTGAGATCCCGCACCCGGGTGTTGGGGTCGATGCCCAACTCGGCCAGCGTCTGCTGCGAGGTGGTTCGACCGATGCCGAAGATGTAGGTGAGCGACACTTCAACCCGCTTCTCGCGGGGGATGTCGACTCCGGAAATACGTGCCATGAATTACCTTCCGCCCCTCAGGGCATTCCAGTGGGGTTCAGCCCTGCCGTTGTTTGTGTCGGGGGTTGGTGCAGATGATCTGGACGCGGCCGTGGCGGCGAATGACCTTGCACTTCTCACACATTTTTTTGACGCTTGGACGGACCTTCATGGGTCCTCCCTCTTCTCTTGCTGGGGTTCTTGGGTGTTACTTGTAGCGGTACGTGATGCGACCTCGACTGAGGTCATACGGCGTGAGCTCGACCTGCACACGGTCTCCGGGAAGGATTCGGATGTAGTGCATCCGCATCTTTCCGGAGATGTGAGCCAGGACGGTATGTCCGTTTTCAAGCTCCACTCGGAACATGGCGTTCGGAAGTGGTTCGACCACTTCACCTTCTAAAACAATCGCATCTTCTTTTGATTTCGCCAGTGTTCCAAACCTCCAGTAACACCCAGCCGGTGCATCGGAGTTGCCCACAACACAGGGTTGCAGGCCGCGAAACACAGGAAGCCGCGCCAAATCAAGGCGCGCTGGGCCGAAGAAACACACTAACGCCAACGCACACAAAGACCAACCCCCCACATTAAGCAGTCTCTTTGCTGAACTCTCCGGTGTTGTTGTGCCTTAGGGGGTACCGATGCTCCACCATGGTGACATGTTCGGGCTCGTAATCGATTCCAGCAGCCAAATTCCGTCCGATTTGGCGGATGTACTGGGCGTGGACGTGGTACCAATTTCGGTGACGATCGACGGCGTCGCCTACCGGGAGGGCGTTGACCTAACGGCAGAACGGTTTTATGGCCTGGTCGACGATCCCCTACCGGAGATCGCCACCTCCCAACCCAGCCCTGGCGAGTTCCTTGAGGTGTTTGAGGCTGCGGCGAAGCGGGGATGCACCGAAATCCTGTGTGTCACGGTGGGGTCGAGCCATTCGGGCACCTTCAACAGCGCCCGCGTCGCGGCCGAGATGGCGCCGATTCCGGTGCGCCTGGTGGATTCGGGAACCTTGTCGTTCGGCATCACCGCATGTCTGTGGGAGGCCGCGGCCGCCGTTGATGCCGGCGCCACTCTCGACGAGGCCGAAGCAAGGGCGGTTCAGTTGGCCCCGGAGATCACCAGCACATTCCTGCTTGCCAGCCTTGAACAGGTGCGCAAGATGGGTCGGGTCGACCTTGATCATCTGCAACCGGACCAGGCCGACGAAACGCCGATCTACCTCACGCGCGGCGAACACTTCGAAACGGTGGGCTCGGCGGCCACGATCGACGAACTGTGCGCCCTGATGGTGGCTCCCCTGCCCACCGATGTCCCGATTCGGGTCGGCGTGTGTTTTGCCGCCCCCGACACCCTCCCCTACACCGAAGGCATCGAAGCCCTATTGGCCCACCGACCGAACATCGTCGGCCTGACCCGCTACCGGGTGGGGCCAAGCGTCGCCGCCCACACCGGCCCAGGCACCGCCGGCCTGTTCTTCTGGCCGGCCACCTAACGTGAGCTCGGTGGCGACGGAGTCGTCCCGAGCGGGGGCGCGTCAGGCGTGCGTATGAGCGAAGCGAGCCCTGCGAGCGGAGCGAACTAGCACTAAAGAGTCAGTATCTCTGGGCCGTTGTCGGTGATGGCGATGGTGTGTTCTACGTGGGCGGCGAGGCTGGCGTCGGTGGTGCGGACGGTCCAACCGTCGTCGTCGACGTCGGTGTCGGGCGAGCCGATGGTGACCATGGGTTCAACGCACAGGGTTGAGCCGGCGGTGAGTTTGGGGCCTTTGCCGGGTTTGCCGAAGTTGGGTACGTCGGGTGACTCGTGCATAGCGGTGCCGATGCCGTGCCCGACGTATTCGCGAACCACGCCGAGCCCGGCGCCTTCAACCAGGGTTTGCACCGCGTTGCCGATGTCGGAGAGCCGGCCGCCATCGACCATGGTGGCGATCGCCGCGGCCAGAGAGGCGTCGGCGACGTCGATCAACCGTTGCGCTTCAGCGTCGATGGTGCCGACCGCGGCGGTGAAGGCGGCGTCACCGTGCCAGCCTTCGATAACCGCACCGCAGTCGATGGAGATGATGTCGCCGTCTTCGAGGGGGGTGTCGTTGGGGATGCCGTGGACCACCACGTCGTTGGGTGAGGCGCAGATCACCGCCGGGAACCCGTGATAGCCGAGGAAGTTGCTGGTGGCGCCGCGTCGTTCGATCACTTCACGTGCCAACCGGTCGAGCTCGGCGGTGGTGACACCCGCTCGCAGGTTCTCGCGGATGACCGAGTGCATCTCGGCCACCACTTTGCCGGCACGGCGCATCAGCGCAAGCTCGGCCGCGGATCGAACCGGCAGCGATCGGTTCAGCATCATTGTGCGGTTCTAGGAACCGGCGATGGCCTGGTCGATCGATGCGATGAGTCGGGCCGAGATGTCCTCGACTTCGCCGAACCCGTCGCACACCAACAGCAGGCCGCGGTTGTCGAAGAAGTCGAACAGCGGTGCCGTTTCCTGGGCGTAGAGCTCGAGGCGGCGATCGATCGCTTCCGGGGTGTCGTCTTCGCGGCCCCGCGCCATCATCCGCTCGCGCACCACCGACTCTTCAACGTCGAGGTTCACACAGGCGTGGAGCCCAGCGGGCTCCATCATGGCAACCAGCGCTTCGGCCTGGCCGACGTTGCGGGGGAAGCCGTCGAGCAGAAACCCGGCGGCGGCGTGTTCGCCACCGACCCGGCTGGCCACGATGTCGGTGATGAGTTCGTCGGGCACCAGGTCGCCGGCATCCATAAAGCCTTTGGCTTTCACCCCGAGCTCACTGCCTTCGGCGACTGCAGCTCGCAGAACGTCTCCGGTGGAGAGATGGTCGATGCCGTAGTGAGCCGATAGCAGCTCGCATTGCGTGCCTTTGCCAGCTCCCTGGCGTCCCATGATCACCAAACGGGGTCGAACTGCCTCGCTCATCTACCGATTCTCGTTTCTGCCGCTGGCCGACACGCGTTGTGCACCGTTGCGCTTTGTTCAGATGTGACTACTTGAGGAAGCCCTCATAGTTACGCATCATCAGCTGCGAATCGATCTGCTTCATCGTTTCGAGGGCTACGCCCACGGCGATCAGGATCGAGATGCCTCCGAAGGAGACGATCGCAGCTTGGTTCCGCGGCAAGATGTTACCGATATAAATGGCGGGCACCAAAGCGACGGCGGCGATAAAGAGTGCACCGGGCAGGGTGATCCGGGACAGGATCTTGCCGAGGTAGCGCTCGGTTTGTGGTCCGGGGCGAATACCGGGGATGAAGCCACCCTGCTTACGGATGGTCTCGGCTTGTTTGGCCGGGTCGAAGGAGATGGCGGTGTAGAAGTAGGCGAACCCGACGATCATCAGGCCAAACACGGTGAGGTACACCACGCTGGTCGGGTTGAGCAGGTTATCGTCCATCCAGCGTTGCACCGAGGCTCCCCATCCGTCGGAGGGCACCAGGGTGGCCATGAGCTGGGGCAGGTACAGCACCGAGCTGGCGAAGATGATCGGGATCACGCCGGACTGGTTGACCTTGAGCGGGATGTAGGTGCTCTGGCCGCCGTACATGCGTCGACCGACGACTCGTTTGGCGAACTGCACCGGGATCCGGCGCTGGCCCTGTTCGATGAAGACGATGGCGACCAGCAGAGCGATCAGGATCACGATCAGGAAGGCGAGGTGACCCCAGCCAGCGGCGCTGTGAACCAGTACGCCCTGGAAGGGAATCGAGGCGACCACCGAGGCGAAGATCAGCAGCGACATTCCGTTGCCGATGCCGCGCTGGGTGATGAGCTCGCCCATCCACATGAGCAGGGCCATACCACCGGTGAGGGTGAGCACGATCAGCGCCACGATGTGGATGCTGGAGTCGGGAACCAGCACGTAGTTGTTGGCGCCGGTACCGGCGGCGTGACCGAAACCGCCACCGCCGCTCTGGAACAGGAACACAAAGCCGGTGGCCTGCAGCACGGCAATGGCGACGGTCATGTACCGGGTCCACTGGGTGATCTTGCGTTGGCCGACCGCACCCTGGTTTTGCCATTCCTCCAGCTTGGGAATGACCACCGTGAGGATCTGCATGATGATCGATGCGGTGATGTAGGGCATGATGCCCAGGGCAAAGATGGCCGAGTTGGTCAGGGCGCCACCGGAGAACAGCGACATGAACGACAGCGCGTTGCTGCCTTCACGGGCTTGTTCCTTCAGGGCATCGATCGCTTCGAGATCGATCCCGGGAGCGGGAATGAATGCTCCGAGCCGGTAGATGGCGATCATGGCCAGCGTGAACAGGATCTTGTTGCGAAGATCCGGAATTCGAAACACGTTGCTCAGGCTGTTTAACACCCAGACTCCTCAGTTGTTTCCCAAGCCAGGGCCGGTGTGGCCTTAGCGGTTGGTCAGCGCATTTCCCTGGGCCGGTGGACGGCCTTGGAAGGGAAGATCAACCTTCACTACCGTACCTCCTGCGCCGGTGATCGCTGCTTCAGCGCTCGCCGAGAAGGCATGGGCCGACACGGTGACCGCTCGGGTGAGCTCACCGCGACCGAGCACCTTTACGAGTGCACCCTTGCTCACCAAACCGGCGTTGAGCAGTGATTCCGGGGTTACATCGTCGAGGCCACTGGCTTCGATGGTGTCGAGGTTGACCGCTTGGTAGTCGATACGGAAAGGGTTGTTAAATCCTCGAAGCTTTGGCACACGCTGCTGCATTGGCAGCTGGCCACCTTCGAAACCGACCCGCACGGTGTTACGGGCGCGTTGACCCTTGGTACCGCGGCCTGCGGTCTTGCCGCCTTTGCCGCCGATGCCGCGACCGACGCGCTTGCGTCGACGGTTGGAGCCCGCTGGGGGCTTCAGATCATGAATCTTCATCGGAATCCTCGCTTGCGTCGGCCTCGTCGCCAGACCACTTGATCGGTGACCCTTCAGCGTCGTCGGCCGTGTCTTCGACAGCCTCGTCAGCTGTGGCTTCTTCTGCCGGGGCTTCCTCAGCTACCTCTTCCGCTGATGGCGCCGGAGCCGGGGCCGCCTTGGCCGGGGCATCCGATTCGCCTTCGATTTCCACCAGGTGGGGTACCCGGTCGAGCATGCCACGGATCTCCGGGCGGTCAGGCAGAGTATTGGTCTTGCCAATTTTGCCCAGGCCGAGGGCCCGCAGCGTTCCCCGCTGCTTGGGCTTGGAGCCGATGGCGGAGCGAACTTGGGTGACGGTCAGTTCTGCCATGGTTAGTCGACCTCAGTCCTGGTCGGGGCCGGGGCCCGCTCCGATGCCTTGTAGGCGTTGAGCAGTCCGGCGGGCACAAAGTCCTCGGCGTCGAGGCCGCGGAGCTTGGCGATCTTGTCGGGGCGCTTGATGTCTTTGAGGCCCTGGATGGTGGCCCGGGCCACGTTGATGTGGTTGGCCGAGCCGAGCGACTTGCACAA
This sequence comes from uncultured Acidimicrobiales bacterium, assembly GCA_937925845.1. Taxonomy (GTDB): domain Bacteria; phylum Actinomycetota; class Acidimicrobiia; order Acidimicrobiales; family CALAML01; genus CALAML01. The sequence goes on from CALAML010000023.1 coordinate 42,351, forward strand.
CACGTCGGCGATGCCGGCCTCTTCAAGAATCTGACGGGCGGCGCCGCCGGCGATCACACCGGTACCGGGAGCGGCGGGGCGGAGCATGACTCGCCCGGCGCCCCAGATTCCAGTGATGGGATGCACGATGGTTGAGCCGGCCATGGGCACAGCAAAGATGTTGCGCTTGGCTTCTTCGGTGCCCTTCTGAATGGCGAGGGGTACCTCTTTGGCTTTTCCGTAGCCGAGGCCGACATGGCCAGCCCCGTCTCCGATCACCACGAGCGCGGTGAACGAAAAGCGCCGGCCACCCTTGACCACCTTGGCCACTCGGTTGATGTGGATAACCCGGGAGTCCCGGAGAAGTCCTTCGTCGACGGCCATTAGAGTTCCAATCCTGCTTCTCGGGCGGCTTCGGCGACCGCAGCCACTCTTCCGTGGTACTGATATCCGCCGCGGTCGAACACCACCGAGGTGATGCCTTGAGCTTTGGCTCGTTCGGCTACTGCAGCACCGACGGCCTTGGCCGCATCGATGTTGCTGGTGCCGCCGCTGGAGACCATCTCGGATTCAACCGTGGAGGCTGAAGCGAGGGTGTGGCCGGCGACGTCGTCGATCACCTGGGCGCTGATGTGTCGGTTGGAGCGGTACACCGCGAGGCGGGGCCGCGCTGGGGTGCCGCTGACCTTTTTGCGGACCCTCGAGTGGCGGCGCAGGCGGCTGTGGTAACGGATCTTCGCCTTGTCAGCCATTACTTCGCCTGCTTTCCGGCCTTGCGGGCCACATATTCTCCGACGTAACGCACGCCCTTGCCTTTGTAAGGCTCCGGCTTGCGCAGTTCGCGAATGTTGGCTGCAACCTGGCCGACGAGCTGCTTGTCGATCCCGATCACGCTGATCTGGGTCGGGCTCGGCACATCGAAGGTCACCCCGCTGGGGGCTTCGACGTCGATGGTGTGGCTGTAGCCCAGCGACATCTCGAGCTTCTCTTTGCCCTTGGCCACGGCGCGGTAACCAACGCCGACGATCTCAAGTTCCTTGGTGAAGCCTTCGGTGACGCCGTGGATCATGTTGGCGACCAGGGATCGAACCAGACCGTGGAGCGACTTGTTCTTACGTTCGTCGTCGATGCGCTCGACGACAAGCTCTTCGCCGTCTTGGCGAACGCTGACGCCCTTGGGGATCGTCTGGTTCAGTTCGCCCTTCGGGCCCTTAACCGCGATCTCGGTTTCGGTGATGCTGACCGTGACGCCACTGGGGACGGCGATCGGCTCTTTACCAATACGTGACATGGTGGCGGCCTACCAGACGTAACAGAGGACTTCGCCACCCATTTTGCGGCGGCGGGCCTCACGGTCGGACATCAGGCCTCGGCTGGTCGACACCACGGCCACACCAAGCCCGCCGTAGACACGGGGGACTTCGTTGGACTTGGCGTAGACCCGCAGGCCTGGCTTGGAGATGCGCTTGATTCCCGAGATCACTCGTTCGCGTTCCGGGGAGTACTTCATCTTGATCGTCATCGAGCGACCGGGACGGCTGGGATCGTCTTCGGCCTGGTAGTCCACGATGTAACCCTCGGTCTTGAGAAGATCAGCGAGGGACTCTTTGAACTTTGACGACGGCATGGTGACTTCATCGTGCAATGCGGTGTTGGCATTGCGGATGCGGGTCAACATGTCTGCTACTGGATCAGTCATTGTCATGTTTGTGCCTCCTCACCAACTCGACTTGGTCACGCCGGGGATCTCACCCGCATGGGCCAGGTCCCGTAGACAGATACGACAGAGTCCGAACTTGCGGTACACCGAACGAGGGCGACCGCACTTCCGACACCGGGTGTAGCCCCGCACCTTGAACTTCGGGGTGCGCTTTTGCTTTTCGATCAGAGCTTTTTTCGCCATGTCAGGAACCCTCCTGGCGGAATGGGAAGGAGAACGCTTCAAGCAGCGCCCGGCCCTCGTCATCGGTGCGGGCGGTGGTCACGATGGTGATGTCCATGCCTCGTAGAACGTCGACGCTGTCGTAGTCGATCTCCGGAAAGATCAGCTGCTCGGTGACGCCGAAGGTGTAGTTGCCCCGTCCATCAAACGATTTGGGGTTGAGACCGCGGAAGTCTCGGATTCGGGGGATGGCCAGGCTGATTAGCCGGTCGAAGAACTCCCACATCTTGGCGCCCCGAAGTGTGGCCTTGCAGCCGATCGGGTTACCTTCGCGGAGTTTGAACCCGGCGATCGATTTGGTGGCTCGGGTGATCTGGGCCTGCTGGCCGACGATGAGCGACATGTCGGTCACCGCGTTGTCGAGCAGTTTGGCCTGGGCAACGGCGTCGCCCACACCCATGTTGCAAACGATCTTTTCGAGCGCCGGCACTTCCATGATGTTGCCAAGCCCAAGGGTGTCCTTGAGCTGGGCCCGCAGGACCGTGTCGTATTCGGTCTTGAGCCGGGGCACGATCACTGAAGGTGGCGCAGCGGTATCAGCCATCGATATCAACTCCGGTGCGCTTGCAGATTCGAACCTTGGTGCCGTCGGCCTCGAAGCGGTAGCCAACGCGGGTGGCTTTGCCGTCCTTGGGGCTCACGACCGCGATCGACGACAGCGAGATCGGCATGTCCTTGTCGATGATGCCGCCCTGCATGGTGGCCCGGGTCGGCTTCTGGTGCTTGCGGGCGACGTTGATGCCGTCGACCAGCGCGGTGCCCTTGTCGGGAAACACCTTGGATACTTCACCCTCGGCGCCGCGGTCTTTGCCCTGAAGCACAACCACTTTGTCGCCTTTGCGGATGCGAACTCCCATCAGAGCACCTCCGGTGCCAGTGAAACGATGCGCATGAACTTCTTGTCTCGCAGTTCTCGGCCTACAGGGCCAAAGATGCGGGTTCCACGGGGCTGTTGGGCCTCGTTGATCAGCACGGCTGCGTTTTCGTCGAACCGGATGTAGGAGCCGTCGGGGCGACGGTGTTCCTTGGTGGTGCGCACCACAACACAGCGCACGACCTCACCCTTCTTGACTGCGGCGCCGGGGATGGCGTCTTTGACGGTGGCGACAAAGATGTCGCCGATGCGTGCGTACCGACGCTTCGATCCGCCCAACACCTTGATGCAAAGGACCTCTTTGGCCCCTGAGTTATCTGCCACCCGCAGGCGGCTTTCCTGTTGAATCATGCGGCTACTCTCTCGTTCGTCTGGGCCGGAACACCGGCTCAGCGGGCCCGTTCGATGACTTCGACCAGGCGCCAGCGCTTGGTCTTTGACAGCGGACGGGTTTCCATGACCCGGACAATGTCGCCGAGTTTCAGGGTGTCGGTCTCGTCGTGGACGGCCAGCTTCTTTGAGCGCTGCACCGTCTTGTTGTAGCGGGGGTGGCGCACCCGATCGGTCACCAGCACCACCGCGGTCTTGTTCATGGCGTTGGAAACGACTTTGCCCTCGCGCACCTTGCGGACGGCGCGGCCGGGATCAACCTCTTCAGCTGGCTCGCTGGCCGGCGCCGCCGCTGCGGGGGCGGCCACTTCTTCTGCCGGGGCCTCAACCACTTCTTCGGTGGCTTCGGCTTCGGGAGCGTCGGTGGCTTCGGTTTCTTCTTCGGTGGATTCGGTATCGCTCATATCAGTTTCCCTCAGCGGCGAGTGCCTCGGCCGCTTCGATCTCGCGAGCGCGAAGCTCGGTATGGATGCGTGCGATCTCTTTGCGGACCTGGCCAAGCCGGCGGTAGTTGCTCAGCTGCCCGGTCACATTCTGGAAGCGAAGGTTGAACAGCTCTTCGCGCGCGGTGTCCAGCGCGGCGACGAGTTCAGCGTCGGTCGACTCGGAGAGGGCTTTGGTCTTGGCCATTTAGAGCGTCTCCTCACGGGTGACCATCCGGGCCTTGATCGGCAGCTTCTGGATGGCTCGGTCGATCGCACCCTTGGCGATCTCTTCGTCGGGGTAGGTGAGCTCAAACATGATGCGTCCGGGCTTCACCACGGCCACGAAACCTTCGGGGTTTCCCTTTCCGGAACCCATGCGGGTTTCGGCCGGCTTCTTGGTGACGGGCTTGTCAGGAAAAATCGTGATCCACACTTTGCCGCCACGCTTGATGTGGCGGGTCATGGCGATACGGGCAGCCTCGATTTGGCGGGAGGTGATCCATCCGGGCTCGAGGGCCTGGATGCCGTAGTCACCGAAGGAGACGTTCGAGCCGCCTTTGGTGTTTCCTCGGGTGCGACCTCGCGACACCTTGCGGTGGCGGGTCCTCTTGGGCATCAACATCAGTCAGCATCTCCGGGACGGAAGTTGGGCGTCTCGTGGCTTTCGCGGGTTTGACGCTCGATCTCTTCTTCTTCAGCAAGCAGGCGTTCGAACTCGGGATCGGCTTTGCCGACCAGCGGTGCCGGTTCCGCGGTGGGGTCGGTCTCGGGTGCCGGCACCGATGCGGTGACGTAGCTCTCTTCGGCTTCGCTGCCATCAACCGGTGCGGTCTCGGCTCGCTGAGCACCGCCGGAGGAAACCACCGGGCGGGGCTTGGGGGCACCGGCGACATCGCCGATCTGCGCCGTTTCGGTCTTTTCTTCGATGCGGGCCTTGTAGGGCAGGATGTCGCCCTTGTAGATCCACACTTTTACGCCGATGCGGCCGTAGGTGGTCTTGGCCTCGCGGAAGCCGTAGTCGATGTCGGCACGCAGTGTGTGCAGCGGCACCCGGCCTTCGCGGTACCACTCGCGGCGGGCCATCTCGGAGCCGCCGAGGCGACCTGAGCACTGGACCCGGATGCCGAGGGCCCCGGCCTTCTGGGCGTTCTGAACCGCACGCTTCATGGCTCGACGGAAGGCGACTCGACCAGCGAGCTGGTCGGCAACGCCCTGCGCGATCAGGGCCGCATCGAGCTCCGGCTGCTTGATCTCCTGGATGTTGAGCATGACCTTCGGGTTGCCCGAAATCTTGGTCAGGCCGGCCCGGAGCCGGTCGGCTTCGCTGCCGCGGCGACCAATGACAATGCCGGGGCGGGCGGTGTGAACGTCGACCCGAAGCTTGTCCCGGGTGCGTTCCACTTCGACACGACTGATGGCTGCATGCGGCAGCTCGGTCATGAGGAAGTCACGGATCTTCCAGTCTTCGATCAGGTAGTCGCTGTAGGTCTCGCGAGTAGCGAACCAGCGGGACTTCCAGTCGGTGGTGACACCGAGGCGGAAGCCGTAGGGGTTGACTTTGTGACCCATCAGTCCTCGTCTCCGTCGTCGGCTTCATCGGCGCTCTCGGCCTCAACCGCTTCGGTTTCCTCTTCGGCCGCCGCTTCTTCGACTGCCATTTCTTCGGTCTCGACAACCTCTTCGGTCTCTTCGATCTCTGCCGCCTCGTCGCCAGCAGCTTCGTCGCCGGTCGACTCTTCAGCCGCCTGCGACTTTGCTACCCGACGCCGACGGTTTTCCTTGCTGGCGCCGGAGTCTTCACTGGCGGCTGCGGCGGAGCCACGGCCGGTGTAGGCCCCGGCCTGCTTGGCTCGGAGTCGGTCGAGGGCGTCGCCTTCGAGGCGGCCCACGATGATCGTGATGTGGCAGGTGCGCTTGCGAATGCGGGTGGCCCGACCGCGGGCCCGGGGCCGCCAACGCTTGAGGGTTGGGCCTTCATCGGCGTAGCAGGCCGACACAAAGAGTTCTTCGGGCGGGGCCGAGTCGTTGTGACCGGCGTTGGCCACTGCCGACTGGAGGCATTTCAAGATGACGTCAGCGGCGCCACGGTCGGTGTGCAGCAGGATGTCTTCGGCGGCGGCCACATCGAGGCCCCGGATCAGGTCGAGCACGACGCGGGCCTTGTAGGCCGACATCCGCACGTAGCGGACCTGGGCCCGCGTACCCGGACGCTCGTTGGTCTTGGTGGCGGTCATCGCCGCACTCCCCGCTCTTGACCGGCATGGAAGCGGAAGGTTCGGGTGGGAGCGAACTCACCCAGCTTGTGACCGACCATCGACTCGGTGATGTACACCGGCACGTGCTTGCGGCCGTCGTGAACGGCAACGGTGTGGCCAATCATCTCGGGGATGATGGTGGACCGCCGCGACCACGACTTGATGACCTGCTTTTCCTTCTTGGCGTTGAGTGCGTCGATCTTCTTCAAGAGATGATCGTCGACAAACGCGCCCTTTTTCAGACTGCGTGGCATACCGGTTACCTCCGCGAGCCGCGGGTGCGGCGCCGACGAACGATGAGCTTCTGGGATGGTTTGGTTTTGTCTCGGGTTCGGCCTTCGGGCTTGCCCCATGGCGACACCGGATGGCGACCACCTGAGGTTTTTCCCTCGCCACCACCGTGGGGGTGGTCGACCGGGTTCATGGCGACACCGCGAGTCTGGGGGCGCTTGCCCTTCCAGCGGTTGCGGCCGGCCTTGCCGATCTTGACCAGTTCGGCTTCGGCGTTGCCGACCGAGCCGACGGTGGCCCGACAGTCGATCGGGACCCGGCGCATTTCGGTGCTGGGGAGCCGCAGGGTGGCGAAGTCGCCTTCCTTGGCTACCAGCTGGGTGGCGCCGCCGGCGCTGCGGCACATTTTGGCGCCGCCGCCGGGCTGAAGTTCGATGTTGTGCACCACGGTACCGACCGGGATGTAGCGCAGCGGAAGGGCGTTGCCGGGGCGGATTTCAGAACCCTGGCCGCTCATCAGTATTTCGCCAACACCGACGCCGTCGGGGGCGATGATGTAGGACTTGGCTCCGTCGTGGTAGTGCAGAAGCAGGATGCGGGCGTTGCGGTTTGGGTCGTATTCGACCGCGGCAACCTTGGCCGGCACGCCGTCCTTGTTCCGTCGGAAGTCGATCTTGCGGTACTGCTGCTTGTGGCCGCCACCGCGGTGACGTGAGGTCTTGCGGCCGTAGTTGTTGCGACCACCGGTCTTGGGCTTGGGAGCCACCAGCGCCTTTTCCGGCGTGGTCTTGGTGATCTCGGAGAAGTCGTGCGACGTCTGGAACCGACGTCCGGGACTGGTTGGCTTGCGCTTGCGGAGCGTCATGGAATCAGGCCTCGAACAGATCGATCGAGTCACCCTCGGCCAGGGTGACGATGGCTCGCTTGACGTCGGGGCGCTTGCCCCAGGTGCCGTTGCGACGGTTCTGCTTACGCTTTCCCTTGCGGTTGAGCGTGTTCACCTTGCGGACCTTGACACCGAAGATCTCTTCGATGGCGTCCTTGATCTGCGGCTTGGTCGCACTCTTGGCGACGTTGAAGGTGTAGGCGTTCTGGTCGATGAGCGCATAGGACTTCTCGCTCACGACAGGCTCACGGATGATGTCGCGTGGGTGGGTCATCAGCTTTCCTCGCCGTCAGCATCGGCTTCTGCAACTTCTTCAGCCGGTTCTTCGACCGGCTCCACAGTGTCTTCCACCTCTTCAACCTGGGCGGCTGGCGGTGCCGATGGCGCAGCTGGCGCCGCCTCCCGCTTGGAGACTGGACCGGCGACATCGCCGACAGAGTCGGAGGTGAACACCAGGTAGTCGGCGCACAGGATGTCGTAGGTGTTGAGCTGGCTCACGTCGATGACGTGCACCGAGGGAACGTTGCGCAGGCTCTTGGCCGCCACTTCGTCTTCGGCGCCAAGCACGACCAGCGAGCGACCCTCGACGCCGAGGGCGTCAAGCACCGCCAGCGCGTCTTTGGTCTTGGGGGCGTCGAGGCCCCAGCTTTCGACCACTCGAATCTTGTCGTCGCGGGCCCGATCCGACAGTGCGGAGTGCAGGGCCAGGCGGATCATCTTCTTTGGTGTCTTCTGGGCGTAACTGCGGGGCTTGGGGCCGAGAGCCACACCACCGCCAACCCACTGGGGTGAGCGGGTAGAGCCCTGTCGAGCTCGGCCGGTGCCCTTCTGGCGCCATGGTTTGGCGCCGCCACCGCTGACCTCGGCTCGGGTCTTGGTGCTTTGGGTTCCACTGCGGCGGTTGGCCAGCTGGGCCGTTACCACCTGGTGCATCACTGCGGTGTGGGGGTCGATGTCGAAGACTGCGTCATCGAGTTCGACGGTGCCGGCGGATCCTCCGCTGGCGCTATGTACCGGTACGGCAACCATCAGGCGTCGCCCTCGCTTTCGTCTTCAGCCGGTGCGTCCTCGGCCGCTGCTTCTTCGGCAGGGGCTTCTTCAGCCGCAGGCTCTTCAGCTGGTGCTTCTTCAGCCGCAGCTTCTTCTACCGGCGCTTCTTCCACCGGGGCCGCCTCGGCTACTTCTTCAACGACCTCTTCAGCCGGTGCTTCTGGTTCCGGTTCGGGCTCCGGGGTGGAGAAGTCGGGTGCTTCAACCTCGGGACCCTTGCTGGCGTTGCGCAACAGCACCACGCCGCCCTTGGGGCCAGGGACGGAGCCCTTGACCAAGATGACGTCTTGATCGGCGTCGGCGGCCACAACTTCGAGGTTCTGGGTGGTCACTTTGCGGCCACCCATCCGGCCGGCCATGCGCTGACCCTTAAAGACTCGGGCCGGGGTAGCGCAGGCGCCGACAGCACCGGGCTTGCGATGCACCTTGTGGGCACCGTGGGAGGCCCGCTGACCGGCGAAGCCATGGCGCTTCATCACACCGGCGAAGCCCTTACCTTTGGATACGCCGGTGACGTCGACCAGTTCTCCGGCGTTCATCACGCTGGCGGTGATCTCCATCCCGACCGAGTAGGCGCTGACATCGTCGAGGCGGAGCTCCACCAGCCGAACGCCCGGGGCCACTCCCCCTTTGGCGAAGTGTCCGGCCTTCGGCTTGGTCAGCTTGCGGGCGTCTTTGGTGCCGTAGGTCACCTGCACCGCGCTGTAGCCGTCGGTCTCCGGGGTCTTGATCTGCACCACCCGACAGGGCGAAACCTTGACCATCGTGACGGGCACGATGCGATTGTCATCGTCCCATACCTGTGTCATGCCGACTTTCTCGCCGACGAGTGCCTTGGTGGCCATGCCTTGGGTCTTTCTGTTCCACACAAATGCTCCGCCCATGGTTGAGCGGAGCAGTGTTGATGGGGGTTGCTCTGCGGTTCCGGGCCCAAGAGTTGGGTGCCGGCCTACAAAGACCTGGGTTTATTCAGCCGCGCGCCAGCGCGAACAACTGAGCGTCGAAGTATAACCACGCCCCGAGCTTTTCCCCACCAAGTCCTAACAATCCAAAAACCCCAGCCGAAGCGCTCCCAAAACTCACTGGAGCCGCTCTTTC
>CALAML010000024.1 GCA_937925845.1 uncultured Acidimicrobiales bacterium
CTCGATGGCCTAGCGGTTGCATCTGTCTGCGTTCAAGCGGGGTGAGACATGGTCGTTTGCAGCCAGAAGACCACGCCGGGTTGGTCAGTTGCCGAGAACCGCTAGTCGCAGGTGACCGTTGCGCTGAAGTCCGGCTCGCACGACTGGGTGAAGCTGCCGGTCACGTCCAGGGTGATACCGCCAACGAAGTCGGCGGAGATGCCGAGAGTGACGGCGAGGGTGGCGGCAATGTTGGCGGTGAAGGTGAGGTCGGGCACCTGGAGAACCGGATCGGGCAGCGAGCATTCCCAGATGCAGGACGCTTCGTTGAGCACGGCTTCGGCCTGCCCCCAGCTGGCGGAGAAGGTTGGAAGCAGAACATCTTGCGGGCAGGGGGCGGTGTCGGTGGAGCCGCTCAACGACTCATTGTCGAGGTCCACGCCCCCGAGCGACACGCTGCTAATGGTCATGGCAAAGTTGTCGACGCTCGCGCCGGGGCCGGTCACCTGTGCCGCGATCGCTGCGAGTCGGGTGTTGAAGATCGAGCACAGGTCGAGTGTTGCGGTTGGGTTCCAGCTGATCGTCTGGCCGGGGCAGATCGGTCCGATCGTGGCGAGCAGGTCACCTTCGATCGATAGCGGCACGTTGGTGAAGGCATCCTGCAGGAGAGCGATGGCTGGTTGTTGGCCCTGCGTTTGTGTTCCCGATGGGGTCAGGCCGGTGGTGATGGTCTCGGTGCAGACAACCTCGCCGCTGGTGCAGGTCACCGCTGGGGTCGGGGCCTCGCCGGCGCTGGCACACATGGCGAATGCCGGGGCGGTACCGATTCCGGCGATGCTGGGCGTGGCCATCACTGGAGCAGCGATGGCTGCCGCGCCGGCTGCGCTCTGTTTGAGCAGTCGTCGCCGGTCAATTCGCGTCTGATCGAGACCTGCGGGGTTGTCCGATTCGTCGGCCGCAGCACGGTCTTCCGGTGAGACGGTTTGTGGTTGTTTGTTGTCGGCGGACTTGGGGCCAACCCGTCCGACGGTTTGGAGTGGGTCATGGCCCGCGTTTGGGCGCGTTCGATGCAGATCGTGGTCCATTGTTGGTCCGCCTTCTGGACGCCGGGAACTCCCGGCTGGGCTCTGGGGAGGGTCTTAAACAGCGAACGGTAAATGACGTCCGGGGCCCAGCGGGGGACCTCGACCGTAACTGTGGAATCCGGCCACTCTTTGAGCAGAGATGACCAGTAACAGTGTTATTCGAACGCGGCCACGAACAGCTGATTTTCCGGGTCGTAGGGCCGGTCAGGTGGTGGGCGAGTCACCCGAACAGCGCCATGGCGGTTCTGTCTGCACTCAAGCAGGGCCCGCCCGATGCGGGTGCAGCCAGAACGGCCTTGGCTCGGCCGTGCGTTCGTTCTGTCTGCGCTCAAGCAGGGCTAGTCCGGCGCTGGTGCAGCCAAAACGGGTCGAACAGTCCGCTGGCGGTTTGTGTCTGCATTCAAGCAGGGCAAACCCAGCGCGACTGCAGCCAGAAACGTTCTCGGACGCTTCTGGCTGGGCAGGATGGCCCGCGCTTGCGGGCGCCGGCCCCGACTGCGGTTAGGCGGTTAGGCCTTCGATGATGTGGTCGATGCAGCGGGTGAGGGCTACGAGGTCTTCGGTTTCGATGGCGGGGAAGAGGGAGATGCGGAGCTGGTTGCGGCCGAGCTTGCGGTAGCTCTCGGTGTCGAGGATGTCGTTGGCTCGCAGGGTGGCGGCGATGACGTTGGCGTCGACCTTGTCGTCGAAGTCGATGGTGGCCACCACGTGGCTGCGAATGTCGGTGTCGGTAATGAATGGGCTGGCCAGTTCGTGGGCTTCGGCCCAGCCGTAGATCGCTTCGGCGTTGGCGTCGCAGCGGCCGGCCGACCAGTTGATGCCGCCGTTGTTGTTGATCCAGCTGACCTGCTCGAGGGCGAGGTAGATGGTGGCGAGGGCTGGGGTGTTGTAGGTCTGGTCTTTGCGGGAGTTGGTGAGGGCGATGCCCAGGTCGAAGAAGGCCGGGCACCAGCGGTCGGAAGCGGCGAGGCGTTCGATGCGTTCGATGGCTGCCGGGGAGCACGCCGCGATCCAGAGGCCGCCGTCGGAGGCCAGGCACTTTTGGGGAGCGAAGTAGTAGCAGTCGGTGGCCGAGGCATCGAAGCGGAGTCCAGCGGCGGCTGAGGTGGCGTCGACCAGCACCAGACCGTCGCCGTCGGGGCGCACCGGGTTGGTGGCCACGCCGGTGGAGGTTTCGTTGTGCACCATGCAGTAGGTGTCGATCTCGGCGTTGGCTTGGAGGTGGGCCGCGTTGCCCGGTTCGGCTTCGATCACTTCGGGCCGGCCAAGATGGGGTGCGGCGTCGATGGCCTTGGCGAACTTCGATGAGAACTCACCCATCACTGCCATCTGGGCCTTGTCGTCGACCAGGTGGAAGGTGGCGGCGTCCCAGAAGGCGGTGGTGCCACCGTTGCCGAGCAGTACTTCGTAGCCGTCGGGCAAAACCAGCATTTCGGCGATGCCGTTGCGAAGAGCAGCCACGGTGAATTGCACGGTGGCCTGGCGGTGGCTGGTGCCGAGGAAGGTGCTGGCGGTGGCGGCCAGGGAATCGACGGCTTCCTGACGGACCTTGGAGGGCCCGCAGCCGAAGCGGCTGTCGGAGGGCTTGAGATCGTCAGGAATGGTGATGGGGGTGGCTGTGGTCACCGACCCAGTCTGGCCGGGTTGGAGCGGAATGCCATCTTTTTGTGGAGTGAGCGTCGCCGCTGGTTGGAGCCGATTTGCGCCTGCAGAGACAGGAAAAACCGCAAGCGCCGAGGGCCAGTGCCGGGCCCGGAGAAATGTTTGGGAACTTTTCGGCGGCGAGCGGCTACATGCCAGCGAACGAACCGTTTGTAGTTCGCTGACTTCAGGGGGTATCCCAATGCAACAGATCACTCGACCAGTGAGGAGGCGTAATCGATCTCGACTGCAACAAGCAGTGGCGATCGGTGCCGCGCTGTTCACGTTCCTGACGGTGCTGGCCGTTGTGCCGGTGACCGAGGTGGCCGCACAGTCTTCGTCGCCTCGCTTGGTGAAGCACGCCGGCGCCAACGACGCTCACGTCATCTATCCGGCATCGAATCAGCGCCGGTGGGTGAGTGCCGATTGTCTCGGCCAGATCCGCAACGCTGGTATCAGTGTTGGTTCGTTTACCAACTGGGCCAGCGAGGTGGCCATCTATAGCGCCGCCAACACGTTGGGCTGCAACGAATACATCACCCAGCTGCAGGGCTCAGCCCCAGCCCCCACACCCACCCCGACTCCAGCCCCGACAGAATCAAGCGATGTTCGCTTGGTGAAGCATTCCGGCGCCAATGACGCCCACATCATCTATCCGGCAACAAATCAGCGTCGGTGGGTGAGTGCTGATTGTTTGCGTCAGATCCGCAACGCTGGTATCAGTGTTGGTTCGTTTACCAATTGGGCCACCGAAGTAGCGATCTACAGTGCGGCCAACACGTTGGGGTGCAACGAATACATCACCCAGCTTCAGGGCTCAGCCCCAGCACCCACACCAACTCCTACGCCCACACCAACTCCTACGCCGACTCCAACTCCCACGCCGAGCGGCGACCTTCGCCTGGTGAAGCATGCCGGTGCCAGCGATGCCCACATCATCTATCCGGCAACAAATCAGCGTCGGTGGGTGAGTGCCAGCTGCCTGAGCCAGATCCAGAGCGCCGGCATCACGGTCGGTTCGTTTACCAACTGGGACTCCGAGGTGGCCATTTACGCCGGGGCCAACACGCTGTCGTGTAACGAGTACATCACCCAGCTGCAAGGCGCAGCGCCAGCCCCGACTCCAACGCCGACACCCGAGCCGACCCCGAGTCCAACTCTGGACTCCGTAGTCTCCACCGCGGCCGCGGGCGACCTGAGCCTGGTGGTCTACAACCAGTACGCCTTGCTTCTGTACGAAGACACGGGCGAGCGGCGAGCCGTACCGACCGAGTGCATCAATACCGTGGCTGCGGCCGGAGCATATCGAATCAACGTCGCCAACTGGACGGAGTGGAACGACGAGGTGAGCGAGTATGAAAATGCGGCCGCTCTGTCGTGTAACGACTACCTCGGCCAAGCCAATGGCTCGATCCAGCTGACCACTTCGGGCGCCAAGTGTGCCGGTAAAACACCGAGCCTGGGCCTGAACAAACGGGGTGCGGACGGACCGGTCACCATTAACGGCACCGCCGGCGATGACGTGATTATCGGCAGCCGTTTCAACGACACGATCAACGGTTGGGGTGGCAATGACATCATTTGTGGCGGCCACGGTGATGACCTGATCAACGGGGGTTCCGGCAACGACAAGATCTACGGCCGCAACGGCAACGATCGACTGCTGGGCAACGACGGCAACGACGCTATCTTCGGCGGCCGCGGTAACGATTCGATGAGCGGCAGCAACGGTCGCGACAAGCTGACCGGCGGCCCTGGCAACGACACCTACTCCGCCGGCAACGGCATTGATACCTGCAAGGACCCGGGCCAGGATCTCCGGTACAACAACGGCTGCGATCGCGACTGTTCTGGCGGAATGTGGGCCAAGACCGGCACATCGTTTATTGCCGTCGACACACTTTTCCAGTGCCGCCTTGTCTCCCAGCACTTTGACATCATGTACCAGCCCGCCCATTTTCTCGGCGACCACACCACTACCGAGGTAAAGGCGCTGGCCAAGCTCCTGGAGGAGGCCTATGACGTCTTCGTTGGCCCCGGCTGGACGATGAACCACCCCTCGGTTGATACCAGGGTCGGCAAGATCCGGGTGACGCTTGGCGGCGACTTGATCACCGCCGACGGTGTGTCCCGCCAAACGAGCATCCAGTTCAAGCATGATGCCAATCTGACGAATCGGGCTTTCATCTTCCACGAGGTGTTTCACCAGTTCCAGTGGACGATTACCAACGACAGCCTCGACCCGTATTCGAAGAATCGTGGCTTCTTTGAGTCGATGGCCCAGTACGTCGGGCTGGCTGCATCCGGCACCGACCCCAAGCCATGCTGGCAAACCTGTCGTGACCAGTTGCCCAACGATCCAGGGTCGGAGCCGTGGGACGAGCCCTACCACGGGACTCTGTTTTTCGCCTACCTCCAGGAGCGCAACGGAAGCACCGCCGTGGCTCCACGTCTGCTTCAGAGCTTCGAGGACTCCAAGGTAAACAACGAGGGTCGCGACATCGTCGCCATCGAACGACTGTATGGCAAGAGCGTCTATGCCCGCTATCACGCCTGGCTGCTTCGGCAGGGGGGTGACGTTGCGGCCAAAGCGGCGGAGAAACGGGTTGATATCCCCGCCAGCAACCGTCCTGCGACCGATGTCTACTTCGATGGCTCGGGGCGCCGCTACCAGATCTTTAAGGTGGCTAGCCCGCAAGGTCTGAAGATCAACATCGCCGGCGATGGCGGCAGCGATCGATACATCGCCTATGTGGTGCCGTGCAGCTCCGCCAAGAATGTGATCGGAATCTCCGTGACGGCTGGGACCCCTCGATCACTCGGTTCGTCGGTTGATTTCTGCAGCAGTGCCTATGTGATTCTCACCTCCTTCGAAAACGCCGCGGGAAGGGTGACGTTTACTCGCTAGTGCTCAGCCAAAGTGATGGTTGGCTGCCGTGCCGGACCAGTGTCCGGCGCGGCAGCTTTCCGCGTTCTACGCGGCCTAAGGGGATTGCCGGCGGCCTCGCCGAACCCTGACAGTGCGGGCATACGGAATATTGAGGGGGATCGGGAGTATCACTGTGAGTGGTATCCGGTTTGGGTGGGTTCTCGCGATGGCCCACTCCGCGGATTGGCGGGGCAAACGGGCCTGGTAGGGAAATGAAGGTCAATCGTGATGAACTTGCTTCGCTATAAACACCGCGTTCCGGGTAGGAGAACCCTTGCCAATAGGGGGTGTTTGGCTGCTATTCTCCCAAATGCGGCCGCAGTGACGGGATAGTGTGGCCAGGCGATTTAAACACCATTCAATGTGCGGGTCTGAGAGAGGTGCTGGGTTGGCGATGAGCCGTTCCGAGTACGCCAGGTGGATTTTGTGGGCGGCGTAAACCAACAAGAACTGAAGACGGCGGGCCCTGCTGCTGCGCCGGAGTTCCTCCACAACATCGTGCGCACGCTGTATGGCCGAACCTTTGCTGTCCGGCGCCGAGTCCAGATCGGAATCGACCTCGTAGCTGTATTCGCCACGGTCGTAATCGGCGGCCTGGTCCGGATCGAGTTCAACTTCGAGACCTTCGGCATCCTCGCCTTTGTGCTCCTCGGGTTGATGGCGGTGGTGGTCCATGCCGTCTTCGGCCGTTTGCTGGGCCTCTACCAGCGGCGCTATCCCTACGCCTCCCATGCCGAAGTGCTGGTCTTGGGCGTCGCTGCATTGCTCGGAACGATTTTCCTGTCCCTGTTGAACCTGGTGATGGGTCGGCTGACGCCCGTCAGTACCCCTGTGGTTGGTTTCACACTGTCGCTCCTGGCCATGTTCTTTGTGCGTGCCGCCTGGCGGTGGGCTTTCGA
This sequence comes from uncultured Acidimicrobiales bacterium, assembly GCA_937925845.1. Classification (GTDB taxonomy): domain Bacteria; phylum Actinomycetota; class Acidimicrobiia; order Acidimicrobiales; family CALAML01; genus CALAML01. The sequence goes on from CALAML010000024.1 coordinate 6,534, forward strand.
AAGTTGGAAGCGTCCTTCCGAAGCCACGGCGTCGCCGATTCTGGTTTACGGCGCCGGTCGTGGCGGTCAGATGGCGGTGGATCTGATGATGAAGGATCCCAAGTCGCCGTTCCTCCCGGTCGGCCTGGTCGACGACAACCCGGAGCTTTCTCAGTACCGGCTGAAAGGTTGCCGGGTGTTGGGCACCGGTGCCGACCTGGGCCGCATCAAGGCCGAGACCGGCATCTCCGAAGTGCTGCTGGCCATGCCCACGGCGAGCAAGGACCAGTTCCGCAAAGCGGTAGAGGTGGCCACGTCCCAGGGCTTCAAAGTGCAGGTGCTGCCTACCGCCAGCGAACTGCTCACTGGCCCCAGCACCGCCGACATCCGTCCGGTGAACGAATCCGACCTGTTGGGTCGGGGCCGTATCGATACCGACATCGCTTCGATCTCCGGCTATCTCACCGGCAAGCGAGTGCTTGTGACCGGGGCCGGCGGCTCGATTGGTTCGGAGCTGTGTCGCCAGATCGATCAGTTTGGGCCAGCCGAATTGGTGATGCTCGACCGCGACGAGTCGGCGCTGCATGCGGTGCAGCTGTCGATCGATGGCAAGGGCCAGCTGAGCACCCGCAACCTGGTGGTCTGCAACATTCGCGATGAAGAGGCCCTGGCCAAGATTTTCAACGAACACCAGCCCCAGGTGGTGTTCCATGCCGCGGCGCTGAAGCACGTGCCGTTGCTGGAGATGTACCCGGCCGAGGGCTTCAAGACCAACGTGTTGGGCACCCGTAACCTGTTGCGCCTGGCCGCCGACGCTGGTGTTGAGCGGTTCGTGAACATCTCTACCGATAAGGCCGCCGACCCCGAGAACGTTCTGGGTTACACCAAACGCTTGGCCGAACGGCTCTGTGCCGCGTTCGCCAGCGAAACCGATGGCACGTTCCTGAGCGTGCGTTTCGGCAACGTGTTGGGCAGCCGGGGTTCGGTACTCACGGCCTTCCGGGCCCAGATTGAGGCCGGTGGGCCGGTAACCGTCACCCATCCCGACGTCACCCGCTACTTCATGACCGTGCAGGAAGCGGTGCAGCTCGTGATTCAGGCTGGTGCCGTGGGTCGGGATGGCGAAGCCCTGATCCTGGATATGGGCGAGCCGATTCATGTAGCCGATGTTGCCAAGCGGCTGGTTGCTGCCTCGGAACAGCCCATTGAGATCATCTACACCGGTCTACGGCCCGGCGAGAAGATGCACGAGGTGCTCATGGGTGCCGGCGAGGTTGATGAGCGACCAGCCCATCCGTTGATCTCCCATGTAAGTGTCGACCCGCTTCCCAACCAGGTGCTGGAAGCGATGATCGGCCACGACGATGTCGATATCGACCTCACCGAGAGTTGGGCCGACTTCACCGATACTGACACTGTTGCCTGGCTCTCCTGAGCCCAGCGAGTTCCGCTTACCAGTTTCCCGGATTTCCGCTGTCGCCGCGCCCGAGCCGCGTGGCAGGATGGCAGCGCTTCATCGCCACCGGTCGCATCCGGCGCGGCCGATCCATCAACGGATTCCAAAGACACAGCTAGGACCACCCAATGCCCCCTGAAGGTCAATCGATCGCCCCTCGTATCGCTGCCATTGCCCCCTCGGCCACCCTTGCCGTCACGTCGAAGGCCAAGGCGTTAAAGGCCGCCGGTGCACCAGTGATTGGCTTCGGAGCTGGCGAACCCGATTTCCCGACACCACCTCACATCGTCGAGGCGGCGGTGGCAGCGTGCCAGGACCCCAAGAACCACCGGTATTCGCCTGCGGGTGGCCTGCCTGAGCTCAAGGAAGCTCTGGTGGCCAAGACCAAGCGGGATTCGGGTTATGAAATCAGCGCCGATCAGATTGTGATCACCAATGGCGGAAAGCAGGCGGTGTACAACACCGCTATGACGCTGCTGGGCGACGGCGATGAGATGCTTCTGCCGGCACCGTACTGGACCACCTACCCCGAGCCGATGCGGGTAGCTGGAGCCAAGCCGGTGGTGATTCCCACCAACCGCGAAACCGAGTTTCGGGTGACGGTGGAACAGCTTGAGGCCGCCCGTACGCCGGCCACCAAGGCGGTGCTGTTCTGCTCACCGTCGAACCCCACCGGTGGTGTGTATCCGCTTGAGGAGATCGAGGCCATCGGACAGTGGGCGCTGGAGCACGGCATCTGGGTGGTG
>CALAML010000025.1 GCA_937925845.1 uncultured Acidimicrobiales bacterium
GATCTTCGTACTCGGTGCCGTTGTCGACCCGGTCGCGCCATGCCCCGTTGCGGCGAATCACAAAGAAGTCGCCTTGGCCGCCGGTCCACTCCACCAAGACTTCTTTGCGAAGGATTGGCGAGATGGTGCAGGTGCTGGGTGCAACAAGGTTTCCACCGCCGACTGCTGGCTGCTGGGCCGGTCGTGGCGGGGTGGTGACGCTGCCGCAATCGATTTGGTTCGAGAAGGATGTGCCAACTCGGGAAGCCACCGCGTAGGTGTAGGTGGTTTCCCAGTTTGTGTTGGTGTCGGAGTAGAAGGTTTCGTTGCCCGTGGAGGAGCCGGCAACGCCACCGTTGCGGGACACCACGAAGGCTTCACCGGATCCGCCGGTCCATGAGACGGTCACGTCACGAGCGTTGACCAATTCCACAGCACACGAACCCGGAGCAACCAAGGCTGGCGCAGGTCCAGGAGTCGGGGCCGGTGCCGGAGTTGGGGCCGGAGCCGGAGCAGGGGTCGGTGCCGGAGCCGGAGCTGGGGTCGGCGCCGGGGCAGGTGCCGGAGCGGGAGCCGGTGCCGGTGCCGGAGCGGGAGCAGGTGCCGGAGCCGGTGCTGGCGCGGGGGCCGGGCCAGGAGTCGGAGCGGGAACCGGAGCCGGGGCGGGCGCAGGAGCCGGAACAGGGGCCGGAGCTGGTGCTGGCGCGGGCGCAGGAGTCGGAGCAGGGGCCGGAGCCGGAGCAGGGGCCGGAGCCGGAGCTGGCTGATTTACATCGGCCCAACTCGGAGAGGTGATGCTTCCACAGCTCACCGTGTCGGAGAGCCCACCGCTGCTTGCCGCACGAATGCCGTAGGTGTAGCTCGTCGACCAAGCGAGTCGGTTGTCGGTGAAGGACTGCGCCCGGGGTGAAGCTGCGCCACGCTGACCGCCGTTGCGGAAGATCTGGTAGCGGCTGGCGTAGGCTCGGCCGAAGTCGGCCGAGTCCCAGGACACGACTGCGGCGTTGTCGACAACCTCGACCGAGCAGCTCGGCACGGCGGTGGGTTCGGGCACGCTGAAGGCCTGAGCTCCCATAACGGGAGGGGCAACCGTCATTGCCAGCGACGCACTTACCGTCGCGGCAAAGAGTTTTGAGCGGAATTTCGACCGGGTGGTCCCAAATGTTGTTCGTTTAGCCATCGCATCAGATAACCGCACAACACACCATGAGCGCTCTAGGTCAAATGACCTTAGTTTCAACCCTTGATGGTCCATTTAGGCCATTTCTGTGGTTTAGGCCCGCGAGTTTCCTGGCCAGATCCCAGGAAACCGCAGTGATTCCACCGATCAGAACCGGCGACGTGTCCGGTGCCACAAGCTGGTGCCAATGAGTCGTTAGCAGAGACACGGTCGAGCCCGATTAACGCTGATCGAACTCGGCTCTGGCCTGGTCAAGCGTGTCGAAGCTGCCGATGTCCCAGTAGTCGCCGGTCATCACCAGAGCCCGCACCGGCACCTGCTGCGACAACCAACCGATAAAGGTCCCCGGCGAATCGGCGTCGCCGCCGGTGCGCAGGTAGCGCTCGATCTGGGCAGGGGCGTTGGCGTCGAGAAGATAGGTGCAGGTTGCAACGAGTGGCGATGTGGGTTGCTCGGGCTTTTCGCGGAAGCCGATGATGCGGCCGTCGACATCCGCGGTGACTTCGCCGAATCGGCGGGCCGGGACATCGTCGCCCAAGTCGCGACACACCACCGCGTTGCCCTCTCCTACCGCCGAGAGGTAATCGGTGAGTTGGTGCCCCCACAGGTTGTCGCCCGCCAACACCAGCCACCGGCTCGGCGCCTCAAAGTCGGTGGTGCGCATCGCTTGCAGCAGGTCGGCGACCGCACCGTTGCGAAGGTCGGCCGCTTCAGCTCCGGTGTTGACCACGGTGATGGGGATGGAGGCGGCGACGACGGCATCGGATGCAGCCCAGGCTTCGAGGTCGGAGGCGAAGCGTTGGTTTGCGACCACGATCACTTCGCTGATCGACACGCCATCCGCGCCGTCAAGCGCGGCTACCCGATCCATGAGGTGGGTCAGAACCGGCCGCCCGGCCACTTCCAGCAACGGTTTCGCAACCAGCTCGGTGAGCGGGTACATCCGGGTGCCGAACCCAGCCGCCAGCAGCACCACCCGAGTTGGAGGAAAGCCGGAAGAAGAAGACGACGAAGGGGGCGGAGGAGCAGCCGACGCTGTCATGAGTGCTCGACTCCAACCGTCGGTGCGCAGAAACCAAACCCGGCACCCTCGAATGCCGACCGCACTGTTTCGAGGCCGTCGGGGCGATGACCGGGACGCATCAACCCGACGATGGCCCCGCCGGAACCACAGAACTTGGCCGCCGCTCCGAGGCTTCGGGCCAGGTTGATCTTGTGTTGATCTGATTCGGCGATGGGCCAAAGCTGGGCCCGAATATCGAAGTTGCTGTCCATAAGCTCGGCCAGCATGGCGGTGTCGCGTGCCAACAGAGCGGCCGCACCCTGCGTGGCCAGTTCACGGAGCTCGCCAATCAGCCGGCGGACTTCCGCTTCGCCCTGATCCCACTGTTCCCGAACCGGGCGATGGATGGCATCGGATGGTTGGCCGACGTCGGTGTCCCAGGCCAGGAAGAGTCCCGGTGGAAGCACGGTGGGGTCGAGCCGGTGGTAGGCGGTGGTGTCCCACGGGGTGGCGAAGTCCATGTCCAGCAGCCCACCGTGGGCCTGCACCACTCGGTCCTGGGGTCCGGCGGTGATGCCGAGTTGGTCGGTTTCGATTTCAAGAGCCATCCGGGCCAACTCGACGGGAGACATCACGACCCGGTCGACCATACAAAGGGCTCGCAGGGTGGCAAGGATGATGGCGCTGGATCCCGAGAGTCCGACCTGGCGGGCGATGGTGGTGGTCATACGCAACCGGACTGGTTGGTGCGGGGCGAAGCGGTTGAGGGTGGCGCTGAACAGCCGGGCTTCATCACCGGTTCCAACATCGGTTTGCCTGGCGGGCTCGGCAGTGACAGTGCACGCCATCTCCGCGACGGTGAAGGCCAACACCCGGCCCCCATATCCGTCGCCCGGGTTTCCGAGAAGCCCAACGCGACCATGAACCGTCGCCGCTGCAGTAGGCGCAGTAGGGATGTGTTCAGAAGCCATGCCCAGCGAACGGTACAGGTGCCGGGCCAACGGAAGCGAAGCAATCGAAACCGGCAGAACCAAACCCCGCCGACCCTTTCAAGATTTGTGACGCCCCACGCGCCTTTTTTGGCGCGCCAGACGTCACAGATCTTGACGTGGCAACTCCACTAGCCTCCAGGCGATGGGTGCATCGCAGGGTCAGGCTGCCCGACAGCTCTCATCGCAGCTGATCCTGGATCAGTTCGAGGTGCTCGACGATCCGTTGGGTTGGCGATGCCGATCCTGTCGCGTCGAAGTGGTAGCCGCGCCAAACGAGTCCGCCGAGGCGGCAACCAATCGGTTGGCTGAAGCAGCCGCCGATCACAGCCTTTTCTGCGGCCGCTGCGCCGACTAGACCGACAGCTGGGAATAAATTGCTGGTTAGCCTGACCGGATGGATGCGGACCTTGAGGCTCTGGTGCTGCAAACGACCGGCGCCCAGGCGGTCCTCTACACCGAGATAGTGCAGAGCCTGTGGAGTGGCTACGGGCAGATCGTGCGGTGCGGGCTCGACGGCGGATCGCGGCCGAGTGTGATTGTGAAACACGTGCGTTGGCCGGAGCAGCGAAGCCATAAGTACGGCTGGAGCTCCGACATCTCCCATGAACGCAAGCTCCAGTCCTACCGAATCGAGACCACCTGGTACGACCGCTACGCATCGAAGTGCAGCGACGCATGCCGGGTGCCTGCGTGTCTGGCGCTCGAGACTCGGGCCGACGAGGTGCTGATGGTGCTGGAGGATCTTGATGCGTCGGGCTTTGCCAGCCGACGTACGCGGGTGAACGAAACTGAACTCGACGCCTGCTTGGTGTGGCTGGCCAACTTCCACGCCACCTTTATGGGCCGGCGTCCCGAGGGGCTTTGGACTACCGGCACCTATTGGCATCTGGCCACTCGCCCCGATGAACTCGACGCGCTCGACGATGGCCCCTTGAAGGCCGCAGCCGGCACCATCGATCGTCGGCTCGCCGAGAGTCCGTTCCAAACCTTCGTCCATGGCGATGCCAAGCTGGCCAACTTCTGCTTCAGCGACGATGGGCGTCGGGCTGCGGCGGTCGACTTCCAGTACGTCGGCGGCGGCTGCGGCATGAAAGACGTCGCCTACTTCTTCAGCAGCTGCCTCGATGAGAACGACTGCGAGCACCTCGCCCCCGATCTGCTCGACCGATACTTCGAACTGCTGCGCGATGCGTTGGCGCACTCCGACAAGACACTCGACTTCGCCGCGTTGGAAGCCGAGTGGCGGGCCCTCTACCCGGTCGCGTGGACCGATTTCTCCCGGTTCCTCCAAGGGTGGAGCCCCGGCCACTGGAAGCTCCACCGCTACAGCGAACGCCTCGCCCGTGAGG
>CALAML010000026.1 GCA_937925845.1 uncultured Acidimicrobiales bacterium
CGGAACATTCGCTTGGGTCCAGCGCCACCATCGAGTCCGAATCGGAGCCTGTCGTCGACGGTGAGCCACCGCTGACCATCCAACAGCATCAGTTGGCCGAGTTTTTCGACAGCGAGCGGTCCGGGCCCCTTCCTGACGAACTGTTGAATCGATCGGTGCGGTGGGTCGGCGAGGTGAAGCGGACGGCGCAGTTTCGGATGGACTTCGATTTCTCCGGCGGGCCTGGCGTCAAAGCCAACGTATTGGTTGGGGCGGTCAAGTCACGGTTCGGTAGCAACATCGATATCGAAGCGGTGCTGGAACTACCCGAGGGTACCGAGCTTGCTCGAGGCGAGAACATCGCCTTCTCGGGCCAGGTGATCAAGGTGGATTCGCTGCTCCACCACGTCTTCGTCGCCGAAGCAACCGTTAGCTGATGGCGAAGCTCGCGGATGGGCCCGGTTGGGTCGGGTCGACCAGCTCGGTGACCACCCGCGCCAGTTCTTCACTCGCAACCGGTTTGGTGAGGTACGCGGTCACGTCGTCAACCCGATGATCGTGAAGATCGGCCTGATTGAGCTCGCCGGTGAGTAGCACAAACGGTACGTCGCCCAGCGGCCTGGCTTCGAGCAGGTCCAACCCGTCTCGTTCCGGCATCACGTAGTCGCAGATGATCAGTTCTGGCCGGTCGGTCGGTGCCATCGTCGAGAGCAATTCGAGCGCGGCATCGACGCCGTCGGCCTCGGTGACGATGTGGCCGAGTCGTTCCAGCATCGACCGCAGGATCAGGCGGGAAACCGGGTCGTCATCAACGACGAGGAGTCGTGCCACCGTCACCACTTCTCAACGAGGCTGGACAGCTCGCTAGCCATCTCGAACACGCGGTCGAAGCGTGTGAGTTCGAAAACTCGCATGGCATCGGCGCTCTTTGGCGCCACCAGCTTCACGTCGCCGCCCGCCTGGCGAGCATCCTTCATACCTTTGACCAGCGCCGCCAGTCCGGCAGAATCAACGAAGTCAACCGCGCTGAGGTCGATAGCGATGTTCACGTCCCCTCGTTCGATGGTCTCGCTGAGGATGCCGCGAAGCTGACCAGCTTCGAGGGCATCGAGCCGACCATCCAGGGCCATTGTCGTTACCGCGCGCTCATGACTGCCGGTCAAAATCTCCATTGGGTTGTATCGACAGGTTTCCCGGCGGCCTTGAGACGCTGTCGTTAGCTGCGGACCGCCTCGATGGCGAAGACCGCAGACCATACGTTTATGTCGCCGTCCCGGAAGTATTCGATCTCGGTCGCCAGTTGCTCGGCAATCATCAGGCCGTAGCCGCGCTCCTGCGGGTTGTTCTCATCGGGGGCGGCGTAGTCGGTCTGTTCGAAGGGTCTTCCGGCATCGGTCAGGCGAATCGCCAGATCATCTTGGCGCCGCTGGGCCTCGACCCGGATCAGCCCGTCTGGCGGGTCGGCGTGGTCCACCACGTTGGTCGCCAGCTCGTGAACCGCCAGCTCCACCGCACCAAGCGACGGGGAGTCGGCCCATCCGAAGTCGACAAAAACTCGTCCGAGCCACGGGCCGATCTCTCGTAGGCCCAGGTACGTCGCATCGAGCTTGATGCCAGTCGTCTCAGTCATTGCCGGTTCGCCCCTCTCTACGACCATCGGGGCCATGGATGTCGGGGCTATGGCTATCGGGCCCATGGATGTCGAGGATCACGAGGGTCCGGTCATCGCTCTGCTCCGCTCCATCGGCGTGGGTCACAAGCGCCGTGTACAGCTGTGGTCCAAGGGTTGAGCCCGGATCCGAACTGTTGATGATTTCGTTCACGAGCCGCTCCTCCCCAAACATGTTCCCCCGTCGATCGAGTTGTTCGGTGAACCCATCCGAAGAAACCACGAGTCGGTTGCCGGGCCCGCCGCTCAATACAACTTCGGTCGGCGCGGTAGCGTCGGTGAGGGGAAGCACGCCAACGGGCGGGGTGGCGGCCTCGACCACCGCTGCCTTGGCGCCATCGATCCAGAGCACCGGGCTGTGACCGGCGTTGGACAGGAGCACTGTTTTCTCCTGAGGGTCATATGAGCCGACGACAAGAGTGACAAAGAGGCCAGCCTGTGAGAGGTAGTCGTACATCCAGGCATCGATTCGGCTCAGCACCGCCGCCGGTCCGCGATGTCCATCGCTTTGGAATGCGGCCAACGAAGCCGAGATCACGTTGGTCATCATCATTGCTGCCGGCAGCCCTTTGCCGGAAACGTCACCGACCACAAAGTGCAAGACGTCGTCGACCACCGAATAGGTGAAGAGGTCACCTCCTGCGGCCCGGGCCGGGTCGGATCGCGCGTAGAGCTCCGCCCCGTTGATCTGCGGTTGCCACTGGGGGAGGGCTCGAACGGCAAGTTCGGAGGCGGTGTCATGGTCTCGGGCCATGATCGCTTGGCTGAGCGCGTCACGGTGCATCTGGCTGGTGTGCCAGGCGCCGAGGGCCAAGTTGGCAACGGCGGTCGCCAGCTTTTGGTCGGGCGTGCCGAAGGGTCGGTGTCGCCGGTAGGCCAACAGTCTTGCCGCGAGCCCGCTGGCATTGGACACCGTGATGTCGGCCGTCGTCGATGCCCGTGCCCCTGCGCTGTTGGTCAACACTGCGCCTGTTGGTGCGGGAGGGTTGATTCCTGTGGGCCGGCCCACCGTTGCGATGGTTTCGCCGGTGTCGGTTTCAAAGACGAGGGCGTCAGCATCGAGCAGGGTTTGGGCTCGACTGAGAATCTCTTGCACCGAGCTGGTTCCGTCGAGGGAGTCGCTCGTGACTTCGGTGAGGGCGTACAGCGCCAACAGTTGGTCGTTGGCCTCGATAAGCGCGTTGGTCATCGAGTCGATGGCACTGTTTTTGTGGTCGAGTTGGTGCAATGGAAGGCCTGCTGTTAAGAGTCAGAAAGTCCTGTCGAAGACCGTCCTGTCAAACAGGTGCTCTCAGACAATCTCGAACGCCGACATGAGCTTGGTGAGTTCCAGGATGACGCGGACCGGATCCGACGGTTGGACCAGGATCAGATCGCCGCCCAGCTCGCGACAGCGTTTCATTCCTCGGACCAGCTCGGCGAGGGCGGAGGAGTCTACGAACTCCACCGCGGCCAGGTTGACCCGTAGATGGTGGTGGCCTGACGCCATCTCGGTGTCCACCTCGGCTCGAAAGGCTTCGGTCTCATGGGCGTCAAACCGGCCGTGGAGCACAAGTTCGACTTCGGTGTCGGTTGGATGGATGGTGTTGATGTCCATTGCAGCCCCTCCTGGGACGTTTTGGCTTGGGGTCGGATCTACCGCTGGGGAACGACTCTTGGCCCGGTGATGGCAACGGCCGGGTGGTTCACGCCGTCGTAGCGGCCTCGGGCGTCGTTCCAGCGGATGATGGCGAGGTCGCGGAGAAACTCGACCGCCACCTTGGCCGCGTCCACCTTCGAGCCGGGAGCGTCGATCCAGGTCACCGGAACTTCGCTGGTCTTGAGGTCCAACTTTCCTGCGAGGTAGAGCACCTCGAGATCGAAGGAGAACTCGTCGATCAGCTGGCGGCGGAAGAGCAGATCGGCGGCTTCGGCGGTGAAGAGTTTGAAGCCACACTGAGTGTCGGCAACCGGGATGCGGAAGATGCCTCGAACGATCATGCTGAGGCCGGCGCTAAAGACTTTGCGGCTAAGTGACTTGTTGGCCACGTCTGCGCCCTCGGCGGCGCGGGAGGCCACCACTACGTCGTCGCCCTCGTCGATCCGAGCGATCAGTGATTCGATCTGTTCGATGGGGGTCGACTGATCCGCGTCGGCGAACAGCACCAGCTCGCCCTGCGCCGCCAGCACGCCACGACGGACCGCACTGCCTTTGCCGCCGTTGGTCGGTGTCGTCAGCAGTTTCAGGTTCACCAGATCCAACTCCTCCACCAGTTCGGCCGTCGAGTCGGTGCTGCCGTCGTCGGCGACAATCAGTTCCCAGGGCACGTCAAGCGAGCTGATATGGGTGGCGATGGCCCCGATGGTGGGCAGGATTCTCCATTCTTCGTTGTAGGCCGGGATCACAACCGAAATGCGAGGTCGTTCGGTGATCGGAGTGGTGGCCCACCGCCGGTAGTAGTCGAGGCTGGAGTTGTTGGCGGCGAGATCAGTCATGGTGCGACCTTTCTGGGCTGGGTGCGAAACCGTCGGCGTGCGAGCGGTCGGAATGCGGCGGTTTGCCCGACGTCGGTGGAGTTGGGTCATTCGACTTCGATCGCTGCGAATTCGAGCGCTTCGACTTTGAGCGCTGCGAATTCGAGCCCATGCTGAGGAAGTGGCTGGCGGTGACCGCAGCCAACAGAATGGTCATGGCCATGACCTGTGCCGATACCAGCGAATCGATGCTGGTTCGCCCGAAGAGGAGCAGGACGGTTTGAAGCAGGGCGCCGCCGACCAGGACCCACGCCGGCTGTTGACGGCCCATCGAAAGGTGATGGCTCACGATCAGGTTGGCCATGGCGAAGAGGGCGGTTGCGAACGCGTACCAGGCCAACGGG
>CALAML010000027.1 GCA_937925845.1 uncultured Acidimicrobiales bacterium
GGAAGGCGAGGTTTTTGGTGTGGGCAACTCGGTAGTGGCCGCCTGGAGGCCTTGTCCCGTATGGGATCGACTGGCTTGTAAAAGCCCCACAATAGGGGTTTCACAATCCCGACACTGAATTGTTCACAACCGGTGGGGTCGTTCGGTGCGCGCCACAGCCCAAGTCAGTTCGCCGGATGGTTCTGGACAATTCCGAACTGTTTGGCGAGCAACTTGTAAACGTGGGCGCGTTTTGCCGACCCGCAGGTGTTGGTCGGCTAGCTACAGGGGCTTTGGGTGTCTAGACGCCCGGTGGGTGCCCGATTACGTAGCGGTCGAGTTCGACGATGTTCGACGCAAGCGTCTTGAACAGGAACATCAGACCGGTCTTTTCGCGTCCCATGACGGCGGTCCATTTCGTTTCGGCAATGCCGCCGTTGTTGTTGTTGTTGCGACGAGATTTTGATCCACGGCTAGTTTGCTTTGCCAGGTCACCGTGTTGCTGCAGAACTGAATTTCTTTGCCCCACAAGATGGGGGTCTTGAACATCCTCCCCAGGAGGAACACAGGAGTTTGATCTTCGTCTTTGAGAGCTTGGTCGGAGATCGCGGATCTGCGCAGTTCGGCGCCATTCTCCACAAGATCCGAGAACGAGACATGTCCGGGTTCCCCCGAGAGGTGGAGCTGTGGTTCTGGGTTGACTTAGCTGGTCTCTACGCAACGGTCGGACAAGAGTTTGACATGTGGTATGGCGGACGGACGACAGGCCGCGGCCGGGTGACCGCCGAGCTCAATGAGTCCTAGTTGATGAGGGGCCAAGACGATCGGCAGTCGCTCTCTGCAGGCGACAAAGTCGAACGACATGTGGTGGAGGTCGCGTTGTTCGGCCTGGTCGTTGAGGTGCTGAACGCCGAACCGGTGGGGGTTGTGCTTGCCCCCCCACTTTCGCGACAGGGAGCACTTTGCCAAACGAGCCTCCCTGTATCCCGCAGGCACCAAGCTCTCGTTATTCGTCGTCGCTCCCACGAATTGGCACAATCAGATCCGCCTCGCGTTCGAGGCACCGTGCCCCTAGTCTTTGCAGTCGCAGAGACCAGTTTTCGCTGGGAGCAAAGCCGGTCTTGAAGACAGCTATCGAGCGAATTGGCTGAGTCTTGCTGTGCTTGGGAGAAGTGAGCCTGATGAGCTGGGCTCCGTCCTATGAGCCAGGTGCCGAAACAGGGGCCGAAACAGCTGCCGAATGTGTTATCGGGCCCGGCTCAGCCTTATCACCAGCTCAATGAAGTCGGGGTTCAAGATTGGTTCCGCCAGGTGCACCACTCGCAGCTGCAGGGTCCTACTTGAATCTTGGCTTCACGGTGTCCGATATCTGATAATCTGATTTCATGTCCGAAGTTACCGCGACCGAAGCAGCCCGCAAGTTCGCAGACCTCCTTGACGCAGTCGAACATCATCACCAGCGGTACACCGTCACCCGCCGCGGCAAGGCCATCGCGCACATAGAACCGATCACTCGTGGGCGCGGAGCAGACACCAAGGCGCTGCTCGAGCGTCATCGTCCGGATTCGGAATGGGTCGCTGACCTTGAGAGCGTGCACGGTCTGCTGGAGGTCGAGACTCGGTCGTGAGCCTGCTGCTGCTCGACACAACCTTCCTCATCGACACCGAGCGAAACACCGAGGACGTAGACAGCCTGATCGGTGACGAGGACGACATCGCCATTGCGGCGATCACCGTTGCTGAACTCACTGTTGGAGTCGAACTCGCAACCGCGAAGCAACGGCCGCGCCGCCAGGCGTATGTCGACGAAATCGTCGCAACCATCCCAATTCTGTCCTACGACGACTCGGTGGCAATTCACCATGCAAGCCTCCTTGTCGCCACCCGTCGCGCCGGGCGACCTCGCGGCGCTCACGATCTCATCATCGCAGCCACCGCCGTCTCGGCCGGGCGCACAGTTGTGAGCGCCGATCGACGAGCCTTTGACGACCTGCCGGGAGTCGACGCAATCGACCATCGCGCCGAGTGAACCGATCGCGGCCGCCAATTTCGGTGTGCCGGCCGGGCCCAACCGGGCATAGTTGAGTCATGCCTGAGCGCACCTGCATCGTTTGTCGTCGAATCGCGGATGGTTCGGGCGCCGGCGAACTCGCCCGGTTGGTCGTTGGCGATACCGGAGTCGTGATCGCAGAGCCGGGGGCGCCGGGCCGTGGGGCCTGGATTTGCCGATCGTCAACGTGTCCCGAAGCCCTGAAACCCGGGGACCTGGCTCGGGCTTTTCGGCGGAAACCCGCGGATCTTGGCCTGTCGGAGGCGGTTTTGGAGCGTTTGCGGGCCGGAGTCAGCCCGAATCCTGCCCCATAGCGACCGCCAAGCGGCGCTCCGGCTGGCTGGGGGAATCGACATTTAGTTGCTTTCTTGCACCTACTTGCGCCTAGGCTGTGTCCTGAGCGTTGTCGCCCGTGTGGCGGCTCGCGCTCCTCGTGTCCGCTGACAGCTCCTCCTTAGGCCCATGTGCCAAGCGAGCTGTGCACCGACCCGAGTGCTTAACGTGATCGATTGCAGGAAGGGAAGGCTGAGTAACAAGCGTGCCCAAGAAAGTTCGTGTGTATGAACTGGGTCGCGAGTTGGGGCTCTCCAACAAGGAGACTCTGGACTTGTGCGAGGCCCTCGGTATTGCTGCGAAGAGCCACTCTTCGAGCATCGTCGAGGCCCAAGCCGACCGCGTCCGTCGTAAGGCGGAACGTGAAGGGCTGATTCGCGAGGTTCCGGCCGAAGAAGAGGACAAAGCCAAAGAGAGCTCTTCGTCCTCGAAAGCCATCTCGACCAAGAAGCCGCCGCCAAAGAAGAAGAAGGCCGCGGCCAAGAAGGACGACGCCCCGGAGGCCGAGGCTGAAGCTCCGGCTGCCGATGCGCCGGCCAAGAAGGCTCCAGCCAAGAAGACGGCCAAGAAGGTTGTGAGTTCGAGCGGTAGCCAGGGTCCACCGCCCCGCGCCACCGAAGACGCACCGGCCGAAGCTCCGGCGCCGGCTGCGGCCCCTGCACCAGCTGCGGCTGAGGCCCCGCCCACCGAGCCCAAGCTTGCTGAACCGGCCCCGGCCCCGGCCCCTGCACCTGCAGCAGAGCCCGCCCCGGTCGCTCCGGCAGCCGAGGCGGCACCGCCTGCGCCAGCTCCGGAACCTGCGGTGGCCGAAGCACCAGCTGCTCCGGCCCCCGCTGCTGAAGCGCCCGCACCGGCCGCGGCCGATGCCCCCAAGGCCGAAGCCTCTAAAGCCGAGGCTCCGAAGGCGGAGGCTCCAAAAGCCGATGCCCCCAAGGCCGAAGCCACGGCTGCGGCTCCCGCGGCTGAAGCATCCGCCGATGCGCCGGCCGCCAAGGCCGCCCCCGACGACAAGACTCCTGACACTGCGGGTGGAAAGCCGATTCCACCCCCGCCCGGTCCGCCTCGCGGCCTGTCGGGTAAGCCGATTCCACCTCCGCCCGTTAGTCGTGGTGGTCCTCGTCCTGGTGCCCGTGCGGTTCGTCCCGGCTCGCGTCCCGGTGGCCCTCCGGCTCGTACCGGTGGAGCTCCCGGTGGTGGCGGTGGCGGTGCTCGTCCCGGTGGCGGCCCTGGCGGCGGTCCCGGTGGCGGCGCTCCTGGTGGTGGCCCTGGCGGTCGTCCCGGTGGCGGCGGTCGTGGTCGTCCTGGTGGCGGCCCGCGTCGACCGCCTCGCCGAAAGAGCAGGCGGCGTCGCGTTCGCGAAGAGCTGCAACCGATCGATATGCCCACCTACACCCCGGCCAATGCGCCGGTGCCCGACGGCATGGTGGTTATCGAGCGCGCCAGTACTCCTCAGGAGCTGGCCAACAAGATGAACCGGACCACCGCCGACGTTGTGCGTTTCTTGATGCAGAACGGCGAGATGGTCACCGCCACCCAGTCGCTGGGCGACGACATGATCGAGCTCTTTGCCACCGAGATTGGTGTCGAGGTTCGGTTGGTCGATCCGGGCGAAGAGGCCGAAGTTGAGCTCCAGAAGGTGCTCGAGGTCGACGAACTCGAAGACGACGAGGGCGAAGAGGAAGGCGGCGGCGATCCGCGGCCTCCGGTCATCACCGTGATGGGTCACGTCGACCACGGCAAGACGCTGCTGCTCGACCGCATCCGTGACGCCAACGTTGTGGCCAGCGAAGCCGGTGGCATCACCCAGCACATCGGTGCCTACCAGGTTGAGCGTGACGGTCAGATGCTGACCTTCATCGATACCCCGGGTCACGAGGCGTTCACCGCCATGCGGGCCCGTGGTGCCGAAGCGACCGACATCGTGATTCTGATGGTGGCCGCCGACGACGGCATGATGCCCCAAACCATCGAGGCACTCGATCACGCTCGGGCCGCCGACGTGCCGATCCTGGTAGCCATCAACAAGATCGACCGCGACAACGCCGATGTCGATCGGGTGATGAGCCAGCTGTCGGAACACGACGCCGTTCCCGAGAAGTGGGGCGGCGACACCGTCACCGCTGAGATCTCGGCGCTCAAGAACGAGGGCATCGACGACCTGTTGGATTCGCTGTTGGTGATGGCCGAGCTCGAAGAGCTCACCGCCCGTCCCGAGGGTCGGGCCCGCGGTGCGGTGCTCGAAGCCCATCTCGACAAGGGTCGGGGCCCCGTGGCCACCATCCTGGTGCAGAACGGTGTGTTGCGGGTCGGCGATCCGCTTGTGGCTGGTCCTGCCTGGGGCCGGGTACGTGCCTTGATCAACGACAAGGGCGAGCAGGTCAAGGAAGCTGGTCCGTCTACTCCGGTACAGGTACTCGGTTTGTCCGATGTGGCCGATGCTGGCGACGAGTTCATCGTGGCTCCTGACGAAAAGAAGGCTCGGGCCGTTGCCGAAACCCGTGAGCACTGGCAGCGGGTGGCCACCCTTGGCCGCGACGCTGGTGGTGCCGCTGGTGGTGCCCGCCTCGAGGATCTGTTTAAGCAGATTCAGGCCGGTGAAGCGGCAACGCTGAACCTGATTGTGAAGGCCGACGTCACCGGTTCGCTGGAGGCGGTGCTGGAAAGCCTGAAGCGGCTTGAGCGTGATGAGGTCAAGCTGGCCTTTGTGTTGCGCGGCGTTGGTGGTATCACCGAGAACGACGTGCAGCTAGCGGCGGCTTCGAACGCCACCATTCTTGGCTTTAACGTGCGGCCCGATCGCAAGGCCCGGAACAAGGCCGAAGAAGAAGACGTCGAGATCCGAAACTACGAGATCATCTACAAGCTTCTCGAGGACATCGAGAACGCCATGCTTGGTCTGCTGGAGCCCGAAACCGAGGAGGTCGTCACCGGCGACGCCGAGGTGCGGGAGATCTTCGGTGTGCCCAAGATCGGCAAGATCGCCGGTTGTATGGTCACCAACGGTGTCATCACCCGTGGTTCGAAGGTGCGTTTCCTGCGGGAGGGCACCATCATCTGGAAGGGCGAGATCCAGTCGCTGCGTCGTTTCAAGGACGACGTGAAGGAGGTTGCCACCGGCTTTGAGTGCGGTATCGGCCTTTCCGACTTCCAGGATCTCAAGCCCGGCGACGTCATCGAAACCTTCGAGGATCGCGAGATCCCACGAACCTGACCCATCCCAGCCCGAAATGTCGGAAGAAAACGACAAAGTTTGTCGCATATTTCCGACATTTCGGCGGTGTTTGGCAGGAAAAGGGTGGAGGTCAGCGTGAAGGTGGGTCGCGGTGAGTAACTCGCTCCATGCGTTGGTGCTGGATGTTGAGCTTCGGCTGCCTGGGGCCCAGTCGCTGAAGGAGAAGCGGGGCCTGTTGAAGCCGGTGGTTGAGCGCATCCGTAGCCGATATCAGCTGTCGGTGGCCGAGGTTGGCTATCAGGACAAGTGGCAGCGGGCTCGGCTGGCGGTGGCCATTGTGGCCGGTTCGGCCGGTCATGTTGATGAGGTGGCCGACGAGGTTGAGCGGTTCATTTGGTCCGACACTCGGGTTGAGGTGGTCGGGATCGACCATCACTGGCTGGAGACCTGAGGCGGGCCGGGCTTTGCCGGTTAGCCTGCGTCGTGGGGGCGTAATTGGTTTGATCCAGAGTCGTCGATGGGGTGAGGTAGAGAAATGGCACGAAGCACACGGCGGTACCCCCGAACGGCCCGCATCAACGAATTGATCCGTGAGGTCGTGGCCGAGGCCATCGACCGCATCGACGACGATCGCCTGGTGCATGTGGCCATCACCGATGTGGACTGCGATGCCGAGCTCACGGTGGCCCAGTGCTATTTCGACACCCTCGACGCCAGCGATGAGGCCGATGCCGAAGCGGTGGAGGCTCTGGCTGAGCATGCTGGTTCCTTGCGTAAGGTGGTGAGCCGCCAGACCAGTTTGAAGCGGGCTCCCGAGCTGCGCTTTTCGCCCGATCCGGCGGTCCGGGCCGCGTCGAGGATTGATTCGATTCTCGACAACATCGAGCCCACCCCGGAAGTGGAGTACGACCCGTCTGTCTACAAAGATGCGCCAGGCGTAGAGCCGGCCGAGGTTGCTGCGGCCCCCGCACCGGCACCCGCGCCCGCAGCGACCAGCGGCACCGGGGAAACGGCCGAAGCTGTAGCCGGCGGGGCCGCTGCTCCCGCAGCCGAGTCAACGGCAGCCGCAGAAGCACCGGCAACGCCTGAAGCAGGCGACGGGTTCGAACTGTCCGCAGCGTCGGAAGAGTCCGACGGCTCTGCCGAGTGAGCAAGCCCCGCGAGCCTGGCCCTACCGGCGTTGCCGTCATTGCCAAGGAGGCCGGGCTCACCTCTCACGATGTCGTGAGTCGGGCTCGCCGGGTGCTGAACACCAGGAAGGTGGGTCATTCGGGCACGCTTGATCCGGGCGCCACCGGGGTGCTGATTCTGGGGGTTGGTCGGGCCACCCGGTTGCTGCGGTTTCTGACTGCGCTGGAGAAGCGGTATGTGGGGGATCTGGTGCTGGGCACCGAGACCAACACCCTCGATCATGAGGGCGAGGTCACCGCAACCCACGACATGGCTGGTATCACGCTGGCCCAAGTGGAGGCTGCGGCGGCCAACTTTGTGGGCGATATCGAGCAGATTCCGCCGATGGTGTCGGCCATCAAGGTCGACGGCACGCCGCTGCACAAGCTGGCGCGTGAGGGCAAGGAGATCGAGCGCAAGCCGCGGCCGGTCACGATCCATGAGATCAACGTCTCAGAAAAGGATGCCGAGGCCGGGCTCTTCGTATTGGATGTCCGGTGTTCGTCGGGCACCTACATCCGCACTCTGGCCGCCGACATCGGCACCGCCCTGGGTGGGGGAGCGCACCTGGCTCATCTGCGGCGTACCGCCATCGGTTCGTTCGATTTGGATCAGGCCCACCCGGTCGAGGAACCGGTGCTGATCTCGCCGGCTGAGGCGCTGCGGGATTATGAGCGCATCACCATCGATGACGATTCGGCCCAGTCGGTGCGCTACGGCCGGCCACTGCCAGAAGCCCATTTTGCTGACGCCGGCAATGGCCCGTGGTGTGTGTTTGATTCCGCCGACACCATCCTCGCCATCTACGAGCGATCCCCCGACCGGGCCCCCGACGGCCTGGTCCGCCCCGCAGTGGTCCTCGAACCGGCCTAAATGGTGGTCGGTTGGTCCGGTGAGACCCAGCGATGCTGCGAATCCGACAGAACCCCGCCGAAGTGGCGCCAGCGGCCCCGACTTGATGGTGCTGAATAGACCCTCCGTTCTGTGTGGTGCTGGTATGGCGCCACTACGCTTACGCCAGTGGAAGTTATTCATGGGCTAGAGGCCTGCCCCAGCCCAGAGTCGGGAACTGCACTAACGATCGGCGCCTATGACGGCGTGCATCGTGGTCATCGTGCTGTTATCAAAGAGGTGCGCCGTCACGCCCAGGAGCGCGAGCTTCAGAGTGCCGTGGTTACTTTCGATCCTCATCCGGCTCGGGTGGTGCGTCCGGAGTCGGCTCCGCTGATGCTGACCACGCTGGAACAAAAGCTCGAGTTGCTGGACGAAACCGGGATCGACTTTGTGTTGGTGCTGCCGTTCGACGAAGAGCGGGCCAAAGAAAAGCCGGCCGAGTTTGTCCAGAACGTGCTGGTCGACTGCATGTCCGCCCGGATTGTTGTTGTCGGCGACGATTTCCACTTCGGATACCGACGCACCGGAAACGTTGCCTACCTTGAGGAGGCTGGGTCTGAGCTGGGCTTCGAGGTCACCGGGATGATGCTGGTCGGCGTCGATGGTGAAGCGGCCCGTGACGATACCCAGGTGTCGTCCACCGCCATTCGCCGGGCTCTGGTGGCTGGCGACATTGAGGCTGCGGCCGAGATGCTCGGTCGACCGTTCGAGCTTCGCGGCGGCGTGGCCGAGGGCGATCGCCGGGCCAACCAGATCGGTTTTCCCACCGCCAATGTGGCGATCCCCAACGACATGTTGTTGCCCGCCGATGGCGTGTACGCGGGCTGGTATGAGCGGCCCGACAACAGCGTGCATCCAACCGTGATGAACCTGGGCAAGCGCCCAACGTTCTATGACGATGCGCCCCATTCGTTGCTGGAGTGCCATCTGATCGGTTTCGAGGGCGACCTCTACGGCGAGGAGGCCAAGGTGCGTTTCACCAACCGCCTTCGCAGCGAAGCCAAGTTCGATGGCATCGACGAACTCAAAGCCCAAATCGCCAAAGATCTCGAAGGCGCAAAAAGGGCGCTCGGCGTTTCCTGAGCGCCACCGACGCTCTACTACGGTTGACCTATGTCGAATACGCCGAGCAACCCGTGGGATAACCAGCCGAACCAAGGGGGCTTCCCACCGCCCCCGAACCAGCCGACCGGATCGACACCGCAGCCAGGTGGCTCGCCGTATGAACCAGCTGCCACCGGTCAAGCTCCCTACGGTCAAGCACAATACGGTCAAGCGCCCTACGGCCAGGCCACGCCGGGCGGGTTCACTCCTCCTCCGGCGAAGAAAACCCCCTGGGGCAAGCTGCTCCTCGGCTGTGGCGGCATCCTGCTCGTGGGAGCGCTCGGCATTGGCGCCTGTAGCTTCTTTCTCTTCCGGGCGGCCACGGAGCCGATCGACAACACCAACGACTTTCTGGCGGCGGTGCGCGATGGCGATGTCAGTCGGGCTCAGGAGTTGGTGGCCGATGGGTGTGATGCCGACGCTGCGATCAACGCAGTGAGCTCAGTGGGGCAGGTGGATCGATATCAGATCGGCAGCTACAACAACAGCAACGGCGCCGAGACCGTCTCGGGAACGATCACCATCGACGGCATCCCGCGATCGATCGAGGTCGCCATCCGAGACGACAAAGTCTGCCGCGTGGGCATCTAGGAGCTCTAGAACCGTCGCCCACGAGTCCGGCGAGACCTCAAGATCCCGGGCAAACCTCTAGTTGCGACTGAGCGGTAGTTTGCTAGCCCATGCCTTCTGGAACGGGGAAGACCGACACCAAGGTGGCGCCGGTGTCGGTGCGGAACTCCGAGTGGGTGGTGCCGGGCTCGGCGGCGTAGCTGTGACCCGCTTCCATCAGCACGCCGTTGGACACCATTGATCCGTCGAGGATGTAGGTGAACTCGGGTTCGTCGTTGTGGTCGTGGCTACCACCGACGTAACCGGCATCGAACTGAAACATGGCCATGATCTTGCCGCCAGCAACCCCGAGCGATTTCATGGCGATCCCGGGGCCCAGCGGTTGCCAGTCGACGTCAGCGCTATCGGTGAATGTCCAACCCTCGTTGTGTTCCATGGTCGGACACTAGCTGGCCGGCCTGGGCCGCGCCGAGTGCCGGGAAGCGTGTACTGCGAGGCTGGAAGGC
The DNA here is from genome assembly GCA_937925845.1 of uncultured Acidimicrobiales bacterium. Taxonomy (GTDB): domain Bacteria; phylum Actinomycetota; class Acidimicrobiia; order Acidimicrobiales; family CALAML01; genus CALAML01. The sequence goes on from CALAML010000027.1 coordinate 9,779, forward strand.
CCATTGGCGAGCGATAGACGACATCGAACCTCAAGATCTGTGACGCCGCACGCGCCGCTTTTGGCGCGCTGAGCGTCACAGATTCGTTTCGCTCCCGGGGCGTCCTCGGTCTGATTCAGCGAGAACGCGAAAGAGGGGGTGGCTGGTAGCCACCCCCTCTTCGAAAGATGCTGTTAGGAATCCTGGGATTCTGCTGGTGGGGTTAGGCGACGACCTTGCCGCAGTAGAGGCGGGTTGAGGTGAACTCATAGATGTTCTCGTCGCCTGCGATACCAGGCGGAACCGCGATGGAGAGGCCGACCGAAGCGTGATAGGTCCGACCCCGAACGATGCTTGTGTCGTTGCGGCTGCCGTTCACCCAGGTTTGGCCGCCGAGTCGGCGATCGAGCTCGCTGTAGACCCGCGGGTTGGAGAAGTTGTTCCGGTGGACGAATCGACTGGTGTTGCCGTTGTTGAAGCGCACCCGCAGCACGATCTGTCCACTTTCGATGCCGACAGTGCAGCGCGGTGCGGTGCGAGGACCGATAATGCTCCCGCAGTAGGTGCGCTGGCCCTGTTCCTGGTTGTTCACGAGTCGTACGACGGAGTAGTGGTGGCGTCGGCCAACGTCGGTGTTGGGATCTTCAATAAAGTAGTTGCCGCTGAAGCTGTCGATGCGGCGGCCATCGCGGTAGACGGCGAATGGGGCATCATTTCCTGACGGCCGGACTTCGGCGATCCCGTCACCGTTGATACGCACCGTGCATCGAAGTGGCGGGTCCTGGTTGAGGACCACCGAGCCGCAGTAGCGCCAGCCGCTGCGAACACCGTTGTCGACCGCGGCCACCGAGAAGTGCTGGATTCCCGTCCGGCCGGTCACCGTGGTGCTCGTACCCCTCGGCTGTTGTCCAAGGACCACACCGTTGTTTCGGATCCGGTACGAGTCGGCATTGTTTACCGCCGACCACCGGATGGCCGCCGCGGAATTCTGGACACTGACGCTGCAGCTCGACGGTGTCGAGGTTTGAGCTGAGGCCGGGGATGCTTGCGTGAGGGTCACTACCCCCATGGCAGCCAGGGCCACAAGTAGCGCCGGCACAAACCGGCGCACCATCTTGGGCATCACTCGTACCCGGGCGTCCGTTGGTGGAGTTGTTTGGGAAGTCATAAGCCAGCCTTTGCAGTTGATGGGCATTTGGGTGTTTGGGGCAAAAATTGACCGGTAATCAGCCCCTCGCCGGGTCAGTGTTGCAGCTTGTCCGCTGCGAAAGATAGGGGATTGGTCCCCTCAGAATCCGCGTGGGTCGAGGGGTTCGCCTCCTTCTGGCTGCGTTCGAGCAGACTGGACCCGTTTTGTTGAAGACGGAGCGTGGCTAACCCGAGCTGGCCCTAGGCCGCACCGCATTTCGCTGCTTGGTGCTTGAGGTGTTGCTTTGGGGGGAGTGCTGGTAGCGTTACCGGTTGGTCTGGCTTTGTGCCAGGCCGTTTCCCAATGTGGGAGTCCGCTTCCTACTGCGCAACGGATCTGGTGTGACCAGGTTTGGGCGGGTGGTGAGGCAGGGTCGTATACCCAATCCGAAAGTTACAACGAATGTCACAGAAGCACGCCGGCCCCGCTAAGGCGCCGATCATTGAAGAGCACGGTCGTGGAGAAAGCGACACCGGTTCGCCAGAGGTGCAAATCGCCCTGCTGACCAACCGAATCAACCACCTCACCGAGCATCTCAAGGTGCATAAGAAAGACCACCACTCGCGGCGAGGCCTGCTGATGCTGGTCGGTCGCCGCCGCCGTCTGCTGGATTACCTGGCCGACACCGACGTTGAGCGCTACCGAGACTTGATTGCCAAGCTCGGCCTCCGTCGCTAACGAATGTTGCTCCGAGAACCTCGACGTGGTGGGCCCGTGTGCCAATCGCCCGATGTTCTCCAGTTTCTGGAGCCCCAAAGATCTCAACAAAGAAAACCAAAGGGCCGCACCGTGCGGTCAGCGCAGTCAGCCGCCCATCCGGCAGTTTCGGACTATCCAGATCGGATAGCTGAGCCTGCCGCTCTGGCGCGCCTGCGCCCAACCCGGGGCCACGTGGGTCCCGAGAGGAGAAATACATGGCAACAGCCATAGCAAAGTCCGTCGAGTTTTCCGGCTCCGACGGCAAATCGATGTCATTTGAGTCCGGCCGCCTTGCCGGCCAGGCTGACGGTTCGGTTTATGCCCAATTCGGGAAAACGACCATCCTGGTCACCGCCACCGCCGCAAAGCATGTGCGCGAAGGCATCGACTTCTTCCCGCTCACCGTCGATATCGAAGAGCGGATGTACGCCGTGGGTCGCATCCCCGGCTCCTTCTTCCGACGTGAAGCCCGCGCTGGCGACAGCGCCATCCTTACCTGCCGTTTGATCGACCGCCCGCTGCGGCCGTCGTTCCCCGACGGTTTCCGCAATGAGGTCCACATCGTGGGCACCGTTATGGGTGCCGACATGGAAAACCCCTACGACGTGCTCGCCATCAACGCTGCTTCGGCCGCGCTGATGATTTCGGGTATCCCCTTCGCCGGCCCGATCGGCGCCGTTCGTGTTGGCTACGGCCAGGACGGCAAATGGGTGGCTCACCCCACCTACCAGGAGGGTGACGAGTGCACCTTCGAGATGGTCGTTGCCGGCCGTCAGCTCGACAACGGCGATGTCGCCGTGATGATGGTCGAGGCCGGCGGAACCGAGAACGCCTGGCAGTACTACGAAGACGGTGCCCCCAAGGTTGACGAGGCCGTGCTGGCCGAGGGTCTTGAAGTTTCCAAGGCCTGGATCAACGAGAGCATCAACATGCAGAAGGACTTGGTCGAGTCCGTCGGCGCCAAGCCGGCCATCGAGTTCACCACTCAGATCGACTACTCCGACGAGATCTACGCCGCCGTCGAGGCCGCTGGCGGCGAGGCCCTCTCGCAGAGCCAGACCATCGCCGACAAGGGCGAGCGCTCGGCCGCCGAGGGCGAAGCCCGCGACGCCATCATCGCCGAGGTTCTTCCGAAGTTCGAAGATGAGCCCAACGCCGAGAAGCAGATCAAGGCTGCGGTTCGTTCCGTGACCAAGGCTGCTGTCCGTCGCCGCATCGTCGAAGAGGGCGTGCGTATCGATGGTCGTAGCACCACCGATATCCGCCCCCTTTCCAGCGAGGTTGGCGTGGTCCCCACGGCTCATGGTTCGGGTCTGTTCCAGCGTGGCGAGACCCAGGTGTTGAACTTCACCACCCTGGGCATGAAGCGCATGGATCAGATGATCGATGGCATCGACCCGCTTGAGCGCAAGCGCTACATGCATCACTACAACTTCCCGCCGTTCTGCACCGGTGAGACCGGCTTCATGCGGGGCCCCAAGCGCCGCGAGATCGGCCACGGCCTTCTTGCTGAGCGGGCCCTGTTCCCGGTGATCCCGAGCATCGAAGAGTTCCCCTACACCCTTCGCCTCGTGTCCGAGGTGCTTGGTTCCAACGGTTCCAGCTCGATGGCTTCGGTATGTTCGTCGTCGCTTTCGCTGATGGACGCCGGTGTTCCGATCAAGGCGCCGGTGGCCGGTATCGCCATGGGCCTGGTGTTTGCTGAAGGCAAGTACACCACCCTCACCGACATCCTCGGCGCCGAAGATGCCTTCGGCGACATGGACTTCAAGGTGGCCGGTACGTCGGAGTTTGTCACCGCCTTGCAGCTCGACACCAAGATCGACGGCATCCCCGCCGACGTTCTCACCGGTGCGCTCAACCAGGCGAAGGAAGCCCGTCTGGCCATCCTCGACGTCATGGCTGAGGCCATCCCCGCCCCGCGCGAAGACGTGGGCGAGACCGCTCCGAAGATCGTGAGCTTCGAGATTCCGATCGACAAGATCGGCGAAGTGATCGGCCCGAAGGGCAAGGTCATCAACACCATCCAGAGCGAGACCGGCGCCGACATCACCGTCGACGACGACGGCATGGTTGGAACCGTGGCTATCGCTTCGTCGAGCCGCACCATCGTGGAAGAGGCCGAGCGCCAGATCCGTCTGATTCTCGATCCGCCGACCGCTGAGGTTGGTGCCACCTACCCGGGCCGTGTGGTGAACATCACCAAGTTCGGTGCCTTCGTGAACATCCTTCCCGGCCGTGATGGCCTGGTGCACATCTCGAAGCTCGGTGGCGGCAAGCGTATCGACAAGGTCGAAGACGTGCTGTCCCTCGGCGACGAGATCACCGTGGTGGTCGACGATGTCGATCCGAACGGCAAGATCAGCCTTCTGCCCGAGGGTGTCGAGCCTTCGGCCGACAAGGGTGGCGAACGTGGCGGTCGTGACCGTGATCGCGGCGATCGTGGTGATCGCGGCGGCCGTGACCGTGACCGCGGTGGTCGGGATCGTGACCGCGGCGACCGTGGTGGTCGCGGCGGCCGTGACCGTGACCGCGATGACCGTCCCCGCCGGGGCCGAGCCCGTCGTGATGATGATGGTGGCGGTAGCAGTTCCGATGCTCCCAAGACCGCTTCGTTCGAAGACGAGTTCGAAAAGGAGCTCCAGAGCGAGTTTGGTTCGAAGTCGGGCGACTCTGATGGTGGCGAGGATCGCCCCCGTCGGCGCCGTCGTCGTCGCTAAGTAGTTTCTGGCGGTTGGTGCCCCGGAGTGTTCCGGGGCACCAACCGCTTGGATCGTTTCTTCCTTACTGTCTTGGCTCTTTCGACCTCATCATCGGGCGCCGGATCACCCGGCAGCACTTCACCCGACAGCGCTTCACTCGATAGCGAGGCGCTGCTCGCCGCGGAAGACATCGAAGTAACGCGCCTCCGTAATGGTGTGCGGGTCGCGACGGAGCGGGTGCCCGGCACCCGAGCTGTATCGCTGGGGGTGTGGGTTGGCGTCGGCGCCCGTGACGAAGCGGTCGAGTTCCAGGGCGCCTCCCACTTCCTTGAACACATGCTGTTTAAGGGCACCGAGACCCGCTCGGCCAAGGACATTTCGCTAGCCGTCGACCGGGTCGGTGGCTACATGAACGCCTTTACCGGCCACGAGTCGACCGCCTTCGAGATGATGGTTCCCGCCCCGGAGCTGTCGATGGCTACGTCGCTTCTGTCCGACGTGTTGATCGCTCCGGCCTTTCGTGCGGCCGACACCGAAGCCGAACGTATGGTGATTCTAGAGGAGTTGCGGGGCGCGCTGGATCAGCCCGAGGACGTCATCGACACCCGGCTGGCCGAGACCATCTTCGCCGGCCACGGGTTGGGTCTTGAAGTGCTCGGCAACCCCGAAACCCTGCGCAACATCAGCCCGACGGAACTGGCCTCGTTCCATCGCCGCTGGTATCGGCCCAACAACATGGTGGTGTGTGCCGCCGGTGATCTCGATCACGACCAGATTATCGATCAGCTGGCCGGGCCACTCGATGCCGTCGACCCCGGTGATACACCCCAACGGGTGGCTCCGCCTCCCCTGGAGAGTTCGGTGCTCAACCTGCAGGGCCCCACCGAACAGGTACATCTGCGCCTCGGCTATCGGTCACTGCCAGCAGGGCATAAAGACTCGATCGCCCTTGGCGTGGCCAGCCACGTATTGGGCCAAGGCCCGGCCAGTCGGCTCTTCGAAGAGGTGCGCGAGCAGAGAGGGCTGGCCTATTCGGTATGGGCCGGTGGCGCCGGCTACCTCGATGCCGGTGAGTTCACCGTGAGCACCGCGGTGGCTCCGAGTCGTTTCGACGAAGCGTTGGAGGTGATCGACCGTTGTGTGGCCCAGTGCCGCGACGAAGGCATCACCAAGCCCGAGTTTGATCGGGCCCGCAGCGCCCGTGAGGGCGGGCTGATGATGGGTCTGCAGTCCACCACGTCACGCATGTATCGCCTGGCTCACGAGCTGTTGGTGCACGACCGCATCGTTCCCTACGCCGAGGATCTGGCCGAGTTGGCCAACCTCACCATCGACGATGCCAACCGAGCCATCAACGAAGTGCTCAGCGGGCCAAGAGTCCAAGCCACGCTCAGCCCAATCAATCCGCCAGCCGAAACCATCACACCAAAATCTCCCTGACGCCGGCCCAAGCCAGACGCATTTCTCGCCCGACCAAGATGGCATGGGAAAACGAGAGACGGCGGGCCTTGATGAGCCCGCCGTCTGCTGCTGGTCCTACTGCTGGCTGGTTTAGCGGCCGATCACGGCTCCGGATTCGGCGTCGAAGAAGTGGAGCCGTTCGAGGTCGAGGGAGATCTCGATCTTCTGGTCGACCTGCACCTGCGACTTGGGGCTGAAGCGGCCGATGAAGGTGGCCGGGGTGTCGTCCTCGGTGGTCAGCCCGTCGAGGTCGGGGTCGCCGGTTTCTACCTGGCGAAGGCCAAGGTCAAGGTGGCAAACAATCTCGCTGCCCAGCGACTCTCGAACCATCACGTTGGCGTTCAGGCGGGAGCCGAACTCGGGGCGGAGGCTGGCGTCGTACACATCGTCGGGTCGAATACCGGCAATGATGGTTTTTCCGTCGTAGGCGGCCAAGCCCGGTCGGCTGTCGATCAGGCTTCGGTCTACCGCGGCACTCTGGCTACCGAAGCGGAGCTGGGCCTCGCTGCCATCCAGTACCAGCGTGGTCTCCACCAGGTTCATAGCGGGCGAGCCGATGAAGCCGGCTACGAACAGGTTGGCAGGGGAGTCGTAGAGGTTCTGGGGGCTGTCGATCTGTTGCAGAATGCCGCCCTTGAGCACCACCACCCGGTCGCCCATGGTCATGGCCTCGACCTGGTCGTGGGTTACGTAGATGGTGGTCACACCCAACTCGTGCTGGATTCGGGCGATCTCTGACCGCATGTAGACCCGAAGCTTGGCGTCGAGGTTCGACAGCGGCTCATCCATCAGGAACACCGATGGCTGACGGATCAGGGCTCGACCCATCGCCACCCGCTGGCGCTGGCCACCGGAGAGGTTGGCCGGCTTGCGATCGAGGTACTCGGTGAGCTGCAGTGTCTCGGCGATTTGTTCGACCCGTTGGTTGCGCTCGCCCGACGGCACCCGGGCGATGCGCAGCGGGTAGGCCAGGTTCTTGGCCACGGTCATATGGGGATACAGCGCGTAGTTCTGGAACACCATGGCGATGTCGCGGTCTTTCGGCGCCACGTTGTTCATCACCTGCCCGTCGATCATGAGGTCGCCCCCCGTGATCGATTCCAGGCCTGCCACCATTCGTAGCGCGGTGGATTTACCGCAACCCGACGGGCCGACCAACACGATGAATTCACCGTCATCGATACTGAGACTGACGTCGTCGACCGCAAGCGGGCCATCGCCGTCGTATTGCTTGGTGAGATTGACGAGCTCAACGGTAGCCATCGAGTTGAACCTCCTTGGGTTCGGTGTTGAGGCGGTCCAGCAGCTTTTCGGGTACCCATGGGTACTCAAAAAGCTCCCCCCGGTTGGCCTTGGTGGCGGCAACCATTGACATGACCGCATAGTTGGTGAGGGAAAAGAGAAGAAGAAGCATGAAGGCCGGGAAGGTCACGGCAAACCAGGCCGTGGCCAGAGCCAGCCGAACACCAAACCACGACACACAGATCACCACCGCGGCAACGATGGAGTAGGCCAGCGCCTGCTGGCGATGCCGTCGGGCGAGAGGTCCCTTGGCGATGGGGAGGGCCAGTACGGCCGGTCCGAAGGGCAGCGTGAGTGCCAACAGACCGTGGAGTCGTTGGAGGGCAACGAGCCCAACAATGATCACCACCAGGCCGCAGAAGTGCACCGCCACATGCCGCCACCGTTCGTCGTGAAGATCAGTGTCCTGAGCGTTATCGCTGGAAGCAGGCGTGGTCATCGGATTCATTTCCCCCCTTCCACAGTAGATGGCGAGGTGCGGGTGAGGGAAAGTCTGGAGTGTTGCGCTTTGGTGACATCGGTGGCGGTAGTGATTTGGCCGTCAGGCCAGCGCACCTCCACGTCAACCGAGGCTCCTGGAGTTATCTCTCCGAGCCCGAAGTGCACCGATGGTGGTCCGCCGCTGAGGTAGCCGCGGGTGGCCGAGACCGTTCGCTGGCGGGTCACGCCGTCCACCGTTACCTTCACCACCGACGAGATGGCGTCGGTGTTGGCGGTGGCGGGCCAGGCCAGGTCAACTTCAAGCGAGGCGCCCACACACAGCTGGTTCTCAAACAGCTGGCTGGGCTCGTTGAAGTTGTTCACCACGATGTCGAGGTCGCCGTCGCCGTCGAAGTCGGCCATGGCCGTGCCCCGTCCACCGGCGGTGGAATCGAGGCCCCAGTCGTAGGCCGGTTCGAAGCCGTCGCCGGTGTTGCGGAAGGCCTGGTTGGGCTCGACCAGTCGGGATCCGGGGAGATGATCAAACAGACCTTTGGCCTCCATGCCGTTCACCACATGGAGGTCGAGCGAACCGTCATTGTCGAGGTCACCGAACAGGCCCGACCAGCTCCAGCCGGTCGCTTCGATACCGAGCTCGGGGGCCACGTCCACAAACGCTGATCCGTTGGTCTGTTGGAAGGCGTTTTGGGGCTTCTGGACGTCGTCGGTGGTCGCCGCTTCAATGTCGTCCATCACTGGCTCCCACTTGGCCGCGGTCTCGGGGCTGTCGTCCATCGGCATCATGTCGGTGGCAAACAGCTCGCCGGTGCCGTCGTTGTCGACGTCGGCCACATCCAGGCTCATGGTCGACAATGTGGTGGTCCGGAGGAAGTCGTTGCTGGGAATCAGTGCGCCATCGTCGAAGAGCCAGATCCCGTCCGGGGTGTTCAGGTCGTTGCCCACAAACACGTCGGGGTCGCCGTCGCTATCGAGGTCGGCGAATTGTGCCACCAGCGCCTGAGCGGCCCGAGAAAGCAGGTAGGAGTCGTATTTGCCGTCGTTGTTGATGTGGACCACGGCGCCAACGTTCACGCCGCGCATGGCCTCGGGGTCTCGGTTGGCGGTGAGTTCGGCGTTGTAGGAACCGGTGACGATGTCGAGGTCGCCGTCGCCTTCGAGGTCGCCCCAGCCGAGCGAGAACGACGCCGCCTCCACATCGTTTAGTACTTCCTGGGTGAAGCTTGGGTAGCCGTTGGCATCGGCGCTGTCGGGGCCGTTGTTGAGCCACACAAAAGGTGAGCCGACTGCCGTGGTGGCCACGATGTCGCGGTCGCCATCACCTTCGAAGTCCACCACGGAGATCTGGCGGTATCGGCCGCGGCCCACCTCGGTTCGGTCGAAGGTCAGGTCGCCCTTGTTCCAGAGGATCGAGTTGGCACCCTTGATGGTGGCCAGGACGATGTCGTGGTCACCGTCGCCATCGAGGTCGCCGACGGCCACGCCGGAGCCGGTGCCGTCGAGCATGGTGGCCACCGAGTTCGATGAAGCGGTGGTGTGTTCGAGTTCGCGGGCCACGAAGCTGCCGCGGCATTCGTTGGCTGGCGTTAGCTCCGCCAGTTCCAGGTCGGCGTCGATCGGGTCGCCAGGATCGAAGCTAATCGCGTTGACCACCTGAATCGGTATCGGCGTATCGTCAACCGTTGCTTCGGTGCCGCCATCGGGTTGGCTGTTCTCAGAATCGTCGCTCGCAGAACCGCTGTCGTCCGTAGCACCACCCGACTGGGTCTCGCCCGACTCGGTCTCACCGCTGTCGGCATTGCCGATATCGGAGCCGGTCTCGGCGACGCTTGCTTCGGGCGTCGTTTGGTCGGTGGAGCCGCAGGCGATGGCTATGGCGAGGCATACGGCCAGGGTCAGCACGCCCGCGGCGCCGCGACGAGTCGGCGCGCCGGTGCCGGGATCGTCATGGTTTGCATTGGGATGATGGCGTCGGGCCACGATCGTCCTTGCTCAGGTCAGCCAATCAATACCGTCAAACGATGCGTTTGCACGACTTGGTTGGATTGCAGAGGTTCGAGAGACGGAGAGACGGAGAGACGGAGAGCCGGGAGCTCGGTGGGACAGCTAGGCGGACAGCTGGGTGGGAGAGATCGACCAGAGACAGCGCTGGCCCGAACCAACGGCTCGGGCCAGCGATCAAAGGTATTCACCCGTCCTCGACACCGCCGGAGGCGGGGGAACCTCGGCAGTGTCGGGGATGGGTTTCGTGGGGCGACGGCTCATCGGGGGGTGTTGAGCCGTCGCCCGAGCGTTGCTACCCGGCGAGCAGCTCGTTGACCTCAGCGTTGGCATCGACCAGCGCATCGACGTCGGCTTCGCCGCTCAGTACGGCGGTTACGGCGTCGCCCATGATCTGGTCAACCTCAGCGGCCTGACCGGCGATCGGGAAGAGGAAGGTGGTGCCTTCTTCAACGTGGGTGGTGAAAGCGCTCACGTCCACGCCGTTGTCGGCGTGGGCCTGCTGGGCGATTTCGGTTCCGCTGTCGAGGGCCGGGAACACAACGGCTCCGGCACCAACAACGTCCTGGCACTCAGCGCCAGCCATGTACTTGACCCATTCCCAAGCCTGCTCCGGGTGCTCCGAGGCGGTGGTGATCGAGTCGGCAAGGCCGTTGAACATCGAGGCTCGGGAGCCGTTCGGGCCGATCGGGGTCGGGATGAAGACCGCTGAATCGATCGAGTCGTCGCCGTTCCAGGCGCCGATCTTCCAGGAACCGTCGGTCATCGAAGCAACAAGACCGGTCTGGAGGTCCGGGTCGCCGGTGATGAGCTCGGGGCGGGGGATGAAGCCCTTTTCGATGGCGCTGCGGAACCAGGCCATGGTGTCGAGGAACGCCGGGTCGTCGTACTGGTAGACGGTGCCCCACGGGTTGGTGTCAAGGAACTCGAAGCCGTTCGAGGCGGCAAACGAGGAGTGGAAGACCTGGCCGGTACCGGCGCCAATGCCCTGGCCACTCCAGCCGTAGCGAACCACGTTGCTCGGGTCGAAGTCGGCCGAGTCACCGGTGTTGCCGTCGGCGTCGAGGCTGAGGCGAGCAATGATCTGCTCGAAGGTTCCACCGTCGTCCGGGTTCCACTCGGCGGCGGCGAACTCTTCAGCGGTCACGCCGGCCTCGTCGAGGGTGGCCTGGTCGGTAACGATGGCCACGGTGTCCCAGTCCTTCGGCAGACCGAAGCGCTCGCCGTCGGGCGATACCCAGAGGTCGGCAAGGCCGGGGAAGTAGTTGTCGGTGCTGACACCGTCGGCCTCAACGAAGTCGTTGAGCGCAACGAGCTGGCCACCGTCGATGAACTCGGGGTACTTGGCCAGGTGGTCGGTGAACACGTCGGGCACGTCGCCGGTAGCGAAGCCTGCGGAGAGGCCGTCCCAGTAGTCGCCCCAGGCGAACTGCTCAATGTTGATCTCGATGCCGGGGTTGGCGCCGGTGAAGTCGGTGGCGCACTGCTGGTAGAGGGGAAGCTGGTTCTCATCCCACAGCCAGTAGTCGATGGTGACGGCGTCACCCTCGGCCATGGCTTCGTCACCTTCATCTTCGGCCATGGCTTCGTCGCCTTCATCTTCGGCCATGGCTTCGTCGTCGCCGTCGCCGTCTTCGCTGCCGCCGTCATCGTCAGAGGACTGCGCGCCGTCACCGTCGCCGTCGCCGCTGGAGTCGCCACAGGCGGCCAGGGCAAAGGCGAAGGCGAATACCAACGCCAAAATTCGCAATAGCTTGCTGTTTCTCATTCTGAATTCCCCTCCTAGGGAAGTGGCATTGCTGCCGGGTTTCTTTGGGTTCTCTTGGTAGTTGAGCTTCTTGTTTCGGTTAATTGCTTACTTATGCAGGCGAGAGTGAGGGTAGGGCGTGTTCTTCGTGAGTTGATGTCACTCGACCAAATTCGTGACCGGTGTCACTTGATTCCGGAGAAGCCGATGGAGTCGACAACCCGGCGGCCGAAGATGGCAAAGAGGACCAGAATTGGTACCGAAGACACGAAGCTGGCAGCCATGAGGCCGGTCCAGTCCGGGGCGGTGGTGCCCGGTGTCTGGGCCTTGAATTCGTTGAGGGCCACAGTCAACACCCGGACCTCTTCGTTCTTGCCCACCACGAAGGGCCACAGGAACTCATTCCAGGAAGTCACATAGGTGAGGATGGCCAGCGTAAACAGCGGCGCCGACGCCATCGGCATGATTACCTGAAAGAAGCGTCGGAGATGACCGGCGCCATCGAGGACCGCCGCCTCTTCCACCTCTTTGGAGATGCCCAGAAAGAACTGGCGAAGGAAAAACACCGCGAAGGGAGTCATCAGGAAGAACGGAGCGATGATGCCCGGCAGCGTGTTGATCCAGCCGAACTGGTCGTCGGTAAAGGGAACCCAACTCGGTAGGTCACGGATGAAGAGGAAGTTGGGGATCAGCGAAAAGATTGGTGGCACCATCAGCGCCGACAGGTAGAGGGCAAACACCAGGTTTTGACCCCGGAATTTGAGCCGAGCGAAGGCGTAGGCGGCGAAGGCGCAGAACAGCACCTGGCCGATCGTGACCACCGTGGCCACCACCATGCTGTTGCGAAGGGCGGTGAGCAGGTCGAAGTTCTGCCCGGAGCCGCCAGCCGCTTCGTTCTCTTCCAGGCTGACGTCGGTGATGACCCGCTCGATGTTGATCCCGGTCGCCCTCGTGGTGGTGGCCCGACCGGTGAGCCCAACCTGGGCGCCCTCGGCGGCTTCACCCTCGAGTACGTCCACCGGCAGGATGTTGCCGGGGGCACTGATCAATCCGGCGTTGGTGCTCATGGCGCTGCGGAGCGTCCAGTAGATGGGGAAGAGGGTGGCGGCCAGGAACAGGCCCATGACTAGCCAGGCCACTCCTCGCCCGACGGTGAATCCTTCTGGGCTTCCAACGGTGCTGTTGCTCATGCGAGATCCGATTCGTTCGCTCGAAGCAGCCGGAGCTGCGCCAGGGTAACAAACATAAGGAAGCCCATCAGGACCGTGGCCATCGCTGCGGCGTAGCCAAACTTGTTGCGGAAGAGGAAGGCGTTTTCGTAGATGTAGATGTAGATGACTCGGCTGGCTCCGGAGGGGCCACCGGTCTCGCCGCCGAGACCACCGGATGCGGTCTGGGCTACGTCGAACATCTGGAAGCTACCGATGAGCGACACCACCATCACCAGCGCCAGCACCGGCTTGAGCAGCGGCAGGGTGATGGTTCTGAACATCGTCATCTCGCTGGAACCATCGAGGGCGCCGGCTTCGTAGAGGTTGCGGGGGATGGTCTGCATCCCGGCGAACAGCAACAGGGCGGTGTAACCGGTGAACTTCCAGGTGTTGATGAAGGCCATGGCCGGCACCACCAGCGTCGAGTCGTTCAGGAACGAACTGGCGCTGAAGCCCAGGCTTTCGATGACCGAGTTCACAAAGCCAACGCGGGGGTCGAGGAGGAACAGCCACAACATGGCCACCAGCACGTTGGGCAGCACCCATGGCACCAGGAGGATGCCCCGAACGATCAGGGATCGGGTGAGGCGGTCCATCATCACGGCCAGGATCAGCGCCAGGATCGTCTGGCTGCCGATGTTCATGGCCACAAATTTGAGCGTGACCCAAACCGAGTCCCAGAACCGGTCGTCGGACCACAGTTCCCGGTAGTTCTCAGCGCCGATCCACTCCGCCGGATTGCGGGAGGTCAGGCTGTCCTCGGTAAAGGAAATCCTGATCGCTCGGATCGTGGGAATCAGGTAAAAGATCAAGAACCCAAGAAGGCTTGGCAGCAGAAACCAGAAGGCCACCTTCCAGCCGCCGTCGAGCGCACGTTCTTCTCGGTTGCGTTTGGGTGGCTTTGGAACCGCCGCATCCGCGACAAGATCGTTTGCTCCCAACTGTCCTGCCGTCATTCAATCCCCCTCACTGCTGGCCCCTCATTGCTGGGCTGGAGCCCCTTCGAACGCCCACCCTAGAGGCGGGCTCCTGTGTTGTCTGTGAAGCCGAGCACAACTTCCAGCCCTAACGAACCTAGCCATCTTGACACATCGCGTCAACGTTGACGTAATCTAGCTATCGATGCCTTGATGGCGTCGAGAATGCAAGTGGGGTGGGGCGGGGCTTGCGAACAACGAAGCAACCGTTTCGCTGATGCGCTGACATGGGCACCTGAGGTGACCACAAACGATGACCAACAACCCAGCTGATTCGACATCAGAATCTTTGCCGGACTCGCCCGGAGCTACCGGCCAACCGGCGGACCGCCGGTCAACCTTGCACGACGTTGCCGCCCGGGTCGGGGTATCGCCCCGCACAGTTTCTCGGGTGGTCAACAACGAAGAGGGCTTCTCGGAAGCGACCCGCGAGCGCGTACTCGAGGCCATCGAGGAGTTGGAGTATCGCCCGAACCTGGTGGCTCGGGGGTTGGTGACCCAACAGACCCGTACCCTCGGCTTGGTCGTTACCGACCTCTCCGATCCGTTCTTCGCCGAATTGGCCAACGGTGCACAACGGGCGGCGATCACGAACCGCTACAACGTTTTTCTTTGCGCCACCGACAACGAGGCTGATCAGCAGGCCAACGTTTTGGATTCGCTCCGCAGCCACGGCATCGACGGCACCATTGTGTTCCCGGCCACCGACACCGACGACGGCCTTCGTCGTGTTGCCGCCGATGTTCCCATCGTGTGTGTCGACCATGAGGTTGATCACCCCCGGATCACTACGGTGTCATCCGACCTGGTCGCTGGCGCTCGGATGGCGGTCGAGCATCTTGTCGACCGGGGCCACACCAAGCTGGGCATGGTGGCATCGAAGTTCTCGCCGTCGGATCGACGCCGTCGCGAAGTCGGCTTTCTGGCCGCCCATCGCAAGCTGTTTCCCGGGACACCGGAGCCGATGATCGTTCGCACCGAGCCGACCCTCGAGGGGGGCCGGAGCGCGACCGCCGAACTGCTCGACCGTGACCCGTCGATCACCGGCATCTTCGCCTACAACGACATCACTGCCATCGGCGCCATTCTGGCCGCCACCGACCGTGGGTTGACGGTGCCGGGAGACCTGGCGGTGGTCGGCTTTGATGATGTGCCTCTGGCTGCGGTGTTCGGGCCCCCACTCACCACCATCAGGATCGACCGTGAACGCCTGGGGCAGGTGGCCATCGAGATGGTCCTGGCGATGATGGGTGGCTCACGCACCGGTAGGCCGTCGCCACAGATCCTGCCGGTCGAATTGGTCGTCCGCGCTTCAACCTGACAAGCCCTGGGAGTCTGCTGATTAATGCTGGTTCGCCAGCATGATTAGTCAGCAGGCTGGCGCCGGGATATCGCGAGCAGGAATCGCTAGAAGTTCCTGCTTCGGCCTTCTTCGAGTTCGTCGATCTGGTTGGCATAGGTGGTCGAGTCGTCGACAAAGCTGGCGATGGCGCTGGTGACCACCGAGGTAAACGCCGGCGATGTGGCCCGCAAGAACGTGGTGTTTTGTGTCGTGGCACCGCTGATGGCCTCGGCCACTTTGGCCTGGATCGAGTTGGCTCCGGCGTGCAGTTGGCTGGTGTCGACCGCCACCGATCCGGCGGTGCCCGAAGCGAAGGCTTGCTGGGCTGCGGGGGCTCCGAGGTACTGAGCCAGCTCAGTTGCCGCCTCTGGGTTCGGAGCGTCGACCGGCATCACCAGACCGTCGATTGGCACGATCAGGTCGCCGGCACCGTTGTCGGTCAGGGCCGGGAAGGCAAAGAAGTCGAGATCGTCGAGATCGGCCGGGGGGAACTCCGACGCCACGAACGACCCGGTCAGCAGCATCGCCGCGTTGCCGTCGTGGAGTTCTTTGGCCGCGTCCTGCCAGGTGCGCGACGCCGAGTTGGGTTCCATGAACGGAGCCAACTGCTGCCACAGCACAAAGATCTGGGCCACGTTGTCTTCGGTGAAATCCACTTTCCCGGTGGCCATGGCCCAGTGGTAGTCAGAGCCGTTGAGCCGCAACCCGAGGGTGTCGAACCAGCCGACGGCCTCCCAGCCTTCGGCGTTGGCGGTGGCGAACGGGGTCAAGCCGCTGTTCTGGGCCTTTTCACAAACGGTGAACAGCTCGTTGAGGCCGGTGGGCACGTCGAGGCCGAGGTTGCGGAACACGCTCTTGCGGTAAAAGACGCCCCAGGCGTGGCGGGCGACTGGGAGTAACGGTCCGGCGCCAGCCAGGTCGGGTCTGATGACCCCTTCGTCAACCAGTGTTCCCAGACCGTAGCCGTCACCCCATCGCACCAGGTCGGCGCCGCTCGCCGCGATGGTGTCGGGGTCGTTGAGATCGATTGCCTCGACCGGGTTGTCGGCCACCTCGATGTCGACATCGGGGTTGTCGTAGCCAGCTAGCGCCCGGGTGAGCGCGGTCGATTCACCCTCGGTTCGAGCGCCGAAGGCGAGGAGTACCGGGCCGGTTGGCCGATCGACGGTTTCGAGTTCCTCACCGGTGCGGGCCAGCTCTGGTGGCGGCTCTTCGCTATCGGCGGCATTCTCACCACCGCCACCCCCGCAGGCCGCCGCAGCCAGGGAGACGGCGCCGACCGCGGCCGTGCCGATAAATCGACGACGCGATACCGGCGCGGGAGCGGTGTCCGAGGGTCCCGCCGGTTCCTCGAGTGTTGCTTCGGATTTCGAGGGGCGAGCGTTCACCAAAATCACCATCGAGAGGGGGCCGGGGCGAAGACCAACGTTAGTTCTCGGGTCTGGCGAAGTGGTGTACAACCCAACCGAGGGACCCGCCAACCGCACACCCGCCTCCCTCAACTTCCCCCACTCAAGCTCCCGTTCAAGATCTGTGACGCCCAGCACCGCACTTTTGCAGTGCTGGGCGTCACAAATCCCGGCCGATGGTGTTTGGCAAAGTCCGTGGTCGGGGCGAGACTTGGCTCATGACGATTCGAGTGGGTGTGATCGGTGCCGGGGGAAAGGTCGGGTCGACGGTTTGTGACGCGGTTGAGGCCGCGCCCGACTGCGAGCTTGCGGCCGCGCTCGATCCCCAGATTGTGGGCCGCGACATCCATGGCATCACCGTGACCGACCGGATCGATGACCTGGTTGGCGAGGTTGATGTTGTGGTGGATTTCACCAACCTGGCCGCGGCCCGGGCCAATCTTCCGGTGCTCGCTGGCAGCGGGGTGCATGCGGTGGTCGGCACCACCGGCTTCACCGAAGAGGATCTCGCCACCCTCGGTGAGGCGTTCGGGGCGGGCGGGGCCAGCTGCTTGATCGCGCCAAACTTCGCCATCGGTGCGGTGCTGATGATGCGCTTCGCCGAGATGGCTGCGCCTCATTTTGAACGGGCCGAGATCATCGAGCTGCACCATGAGCAGAAACTGGATGCCCCCTCGGGCACGGCGATGAAAACCCTTGACCGAATGGTGGCCGCCGCCCCCGACGGGTTTGGTGCCGATCCGACCGAGACCGAAACCCTGCCCGGGGCCCGTGGTGCCCGGCACGAGTCGGGTATCCACCTTCACTCGGTTCGGATGCGGGGGATGGTCGCTCATCAGGAGGTGCTGCTCGGCACCATGGGTGAGACCATCACCATCCGCCACGACAGCTACGACCGGTCGTCGTTTATGCCCGGCGTGCTGTTGGCGGTGCGCAACATCACCGACTATCCCGGCCTCACCATCGGTCTGGAACCGTTCCTCGGGCTGTAGCCCAGCCGGGCAAGAGCGCCAGCCCTATGGGTTGGCAGGCCCGTTGGGTCCCTCGGGGTCGCCAGGGTTGGTCGGTCGGGCTCCCGCTTCGCCATCGGTCGGATCACCTTCGACCGAACCTGCACCTTCGGCACGGCCACCTTCGATATGGCCACCTTCGATATGGCCACCTTCGACACCATCGGTAGCGGCAGTGTCAGCATCGGCGGTTTTGGTGTCGTCGAGCTTGGCCAGGTCGGCGAGGCTCGCCTCGTTGGCCCGGCCCTTCGCCAGTTCGGCCCGGAGGCTCCATGCCGCCCAGGCCACGGTGAGAACCGTGAGCGGCAGACGGTATTCACTGATGAAGTCCGTGACCCGTCCCAACGGTGATTCGAACTCCTCACCGGCCTGGCGAATCAGGAAGAGGCGGGTGAAGGTGCCGGTGACGTTGGCAATGAAGAAGCCAGCCACCGACATGCCCGATGCGCCGGCGAGCAGACAGATGGGGTTGTTCGGGGCGATAAACACCAGTGGGTAGCTCGCCTTGGAGAACCAGCCCTCGGAGTTCCGCATGAACTGACCGATCGAGGGAGTGCGCCGCTCGAGCCACGAGATGGCGCTGTCGCCATACCAAAGGCCGAGCAGGAAGAAGAGTGGGTCCGATAGCAGGAGTCGGGCCGCGCCGATGGCGTAGTAGGGAAGGGTGTCGATGTGTTCGGTAACGATGGCCAGGTTGCGGCTTCGGGAGTTCAGGGCCAGCAGCCACGCCGGATGTTTGTCGAACCACTGCGGGGCGAGGGCGTCGCCGGTGTAGCTGACGATCACCAACATCACGATTGGGGTGAGGAGCCATCCCACATGCGGAGGCGTCCTGTCGGCGACGAGCGCATCGCCGGTGTTCGAGGTCATGGCGCCAGCCGACGCCGGCGTTGCCTGGCCGGTTTCGTCGAGGGGGTCGTTGGTGGGTTCCGATGCTTGCACTGGCACCAGTGTGGCACCGCCGACGTCACGACCGGACACCGCTGGTCATAGACTTTGGAGAGATGTACCGCTTTGCCTTGCGCCCGGCCTGGGTGCTCTCCCATGTGCTGGTCGGCGCGCTGCTGATCGCCATGGTCTTGGCCGGGTTATGGCAGTTGCGGCGCCTCGATGAGCGGCGCGACTTCAACGAGACCGTGGCTGAGCGATCGGCATCCGCGCCGGTGCCGATCGGCGATCTGGTGGCCGCCGATGACCCCTTTTCGGTAGGGGAGAGTCTGGAGTGGCGTCCAGTAGAGGTGATCGGAGTGTTCTCCAGTCGCACGATCCGGGTGGCCAACCGCAGTGTGGAGGGCACGCCGGGTCAGTGGTGGTTGAGCCCACTTACGCTGCTTGACGGTTCGACCGTGCTGGTGAATCGCGGCTTTGTGGCGGCCGGCCTGGATGCCGCCGATGTTGTGCCACCGCCAACAGGGGAGGTGACGGTGCTGGGCGTAATCCGTCCCACCCAGGAGCGGGTGGGGTTCGGTGGTGACGGTCGGGCCGGCGACGAACTTGTTGAGGTGCCCCGGGTCGATCTGGCCAAGTTGGGAGCGGCCCTGGCCGACGCGGAGCCGGAACGGGGACCGGTGCTGCCGGTGTTTGTTCAGGTGCAGGGCGTTGCGGCCTCGGGTGGTGAAGGCGGTGGCAACGCCCCGCTTCCGTTGCCGCCTCCGGAGCTCACTGAGGGCCCCCACTTCGGCTATGCGATGCAGTGGTTCATTTTCAGTTCGATCGCTCTGATCGGATATCCGTTGGTATTGCGCCGGCTGGCCCGCTCCCGAGCCGGTCTCGGTTCGGCATCGGAGCGCCGAAGCCAGGTACCGATCGACGATCCGCCACCGATCCGAACCTCGTAGTCGGCGCCGTCCCGCGCCCGGCGGTTCCGAAATGTCGGCGCTCACCACGAAATATGCACGGTCAGCGCCGACATTTCGAGTCGTCCTTTGCGGGCGTGGCCGATCTGAAGACGGCTTCGGCGGGACGTCATACACTCGAGCCCATGGGATCCACATCAGACTTCCGGCTACTGGCGCTGCACGGGCTTCGGCTCAAGGGCATGGCACCAGCGGAACGGGTGGCCGAGTTGTACAACCTCGACGCCGCCGAGCTTGAGAAGCAGTATCAGGCCGACGCCGAATCCGACCTGTGCAAATACCGAGACGGTCGGGTTACCGGCTGGATGCTCACCCCCGCCGGGCGTGAGGCCGGCGAAGCCCTGGTTCGGGCCGAAGCCGATACCGCGGGCGTCACTCAGACCATCCGCGACGGCTATCACCGCTTCCATGAACAGAACCAGGACATGCTGAAACTCTGCACCGATTGGCAGATGTCTCCGGGGCCCGACGGCGGCGATCCGGTGCTGAACGACCATGAGGATGCCGCCTACGACGCCGGGGTGATCGAGCGATTGGAGGCCCATCACGATCAGGTGGCACCGGCACTTGGCATCCTCGCCGGTGCGCTGGACCGGATGGCGGGTTACGACGACCGTTTCCGGGCCGCCCTGGCCAAGGTGGCGTCGGGGGAGATGGAGTTCTTCACCAAGCCGATAATTGATTCGTATCACACCATCTGGTTCGAGTTACATGAAGACTTGATGGCTACCCTCGGTATTGAGCGAGCCAAAGAAGCCGAGTACCACGAGCAAAGAGGTCATTGATGCCCCGCTTCGGAACTGTGTTGACTGCGATGGTCACGCCCTTCGCCAACGACGGCACCGTCGACTTCGACGCGTGCGCTCAGTTGGCCCAGTACCTCGTGGCCAACGGCAGCGAAGGCCTGGTGATCGCTGGCACCACCGGTGAGTCGGCCACCCTCACCCACGACGAACACATTGCCGTTATCGAGGCCGTCGCCAACGCGGTCGACGTTCCGATCGTTGCCGGCACCGGTTCAAATGACACCGCGGCCGCGGTGGAGTTGACCCAGCGGGCCACCGCGGTCGGCTCCGCCGGCATCCTCACCGTGACGCCCTATTACAACCGCCCGAGCCAGACCGGGTTGTTGAACCACTTCCGGGCCGTGGCCGAAGCCACCGACTTGCCGGTGATGCTCTATGACGTTCCGCACCGCACCGGTCGCAAGGTTGCGACCGAGACGGTGTTGAGCCTCGCCCATCAGGTCGACAACATCGTGGCTCTGAAGGATGCGGCCAAGGACCCGGCCGAGACCGCTCGAGTCATCGCCGAGGCGCCCGACGACTTCGAGGTGTACAGCGGCGACGACCCGCTGACGATCTCTTTCCTGTCGGTCGGCGCAGTGGGCGTGGTCAGTGTGGCTTCGCACTGGGCCGGAGTTGAGATCGGCCAGATGATCAGCGCCTTCAAGGCGGGAGATGTGGCCGAGGCCGCTCGTCTAAACGCGGCTTTGATTTCGAGCTACGACTTCTGTGGCTGGGATGAAGCGCCGAGTCCGGGGCCATCGAAGGCCATGATGCGGGTTTTGGGTCAACCGGTTGGTCAGTGCCGCCCCCCGATGGGCCCGGATCCGGAAGGTCTTGAGGATCAGGCCAAAGAACTCCTGTCCCAACTCGGCCGCTCCGCGTAGAGGTCAGCGGCAACCCAGATTTACTGGATCGAAAGTCTGTTTCTGGGTACGCTCAGACCGGGTTTCGAAGCGCTCGGGGGACTTCATGGCAGCCAAAGGTTCGCACCTCACCACACCAGGTTGCGTCTCAGCAGCCGGTGCTCGGCCACGGTTTTGGGCTCCGCTCCGAGTGGGTCTGGTCTTGGCCGCGTTCTGTCTGTTGGCCGTCGCCTGTGGCGACGATGGTGAGTCGTTGTCCGCCAACGCCGGCGACGACTTCGAAGTGTCGGTGGGCTCCGCTCCGGAGTTTGATGGCTGTGGCTCCTCCGGCAACATCTTCAACTACGAGTGGGTCATTGCTGACGCCCCGGAAACCACTGCCGATGCGGTGGGCAAAGAGCTTCGCTCCGAGATGTTTGACTGCAGCTTCAGCCTCGAAAACGCGATGATCATCGATGATGTCGGGGACTGGACCATCGAGCTGACGGTCACCGATAGCGAGGACGAGACGGCCACCGACCAGGTCCAGGTAACCGTCGTCGAATAGTTGGCTAACTCCCAAGCGGGCCCGCAGAGGCGGAGCTTCTTCGCCGAAGGTTCGCCCTTCCTGCGTCATGGCCTCCTCACCGATACTCGAACCGCCGCCGAGGTCGACCGGATCGAGAGTCTGGTTGGGCCATGGCGGGGGCCGGTTCTCGACATCGGGTGCGGCTTTGGTCGTCACCTGATTGAGCTGAGTCGTCGAGGTATCGATGCCCGGGGCTTCGACCCGTCGGAGGCGATGGTTGCTGCAGCCCACAGAAAGGCCGGAGCGTCCGGCCACCTCATCGCAGCCGAGGCCACCACCGCTCCGGCGTTCGCGGCCAACCCAGATCATCGCCGCGCTTTCGGGCTTGGTCTCTGTTTGTTCACCACGCTCGGTCAGCTGGATCCCGACGTCGACAACGCAGCGGCCGGTGAGGCGGAGTCAACCGCGTCGGCGTTGTTGGAGGCTACAGCTGAGCTGCTGGCCCCGGGAGCGGCGCTGGTCATCGAAGTGCCCGACCGCAGCCGGGCCGTGGCTGCGCTGGTTGCCAACGAACACCTTGGGGAAGCCGAAGTGTTCCGCTCCTTTGATGCCGCGTCCGGAACCCTGCGGGAGCGGTTTGTTGTCTCTGGCCCCGACCCGGTGGAGTATCAGCTCGCATACCAACTGTTCAGCGAAGGCGAGTTGCGGGCGCTTGTGGTCGCCGCGGGGTTCGGCGTTGAAGCGGTCATCGGTTCCGGCCTGGTCGAGCCGCCGTTGACCAACATGACCATCGTTGCCCGTCGATGACCTTGCCCAAAGTGAGGCCCGAGATGGGGTCGAGTGCGGTGTCGAACGTGGGGTGGAACCTGCGGGTGACGGTCGACGCTGCGGGTGCTGCGTTGCTCGTGGGGGGAATCGGCGGGCTGGTTTGGCTCGACGCCATCCACGGCACGTTGCGGGCCTCGGTTACCCCGTCGAGCATCGCCTGGTTTCTGGTGGCCTGTGCCGGGTTTGTGGTGCTGCTGCGGGTGCAGGGGCCGCGTCGCGGTATGGACTGGCGTTGGCTGTTGGCGATCGGTTTTGTACTCCGGTTGGCGCTGGTGTTTACGGACCCGACCTTGAGCGACGACGTCTACCGCTACCTGTGGGAGGGCCATCAGGTCACCGAGGGGGTAAGTCCCTACGCCTATCCGATTGACTCGCAGCTCGGCGACCCGATCAACATCCCGGCCCGACAGCTGGCCAACAACCCCTCGCTCGCTTCTCCCTACCTTCCGGTGGCACACGCCATTTTCGGGCTGGCCGCATTCACTCTTCCCTCAACACCAACATCGATGCAGCTGATCATGATCGCCTTCGAGGCCCTCGGTTGTCTGATGATCCTTCGGCTCCTGCGCGCCGCCGGGCTCCCTGATCGCCGGGTACTCATCTATTGGCTCAACCCGTTGGTGATCGTCGAGATTGCGCATGGCGCCCATCTGGACGCCCTGATCATCGGACTCGGCGCCGCGGGGTTGTGGCTGAGCCTCGACCGGGCTCGAACATCGAACGCCGCCGCCTACGCCGGTCCGGTCGTGCTTGCTGCGGCAACCTTGACTCGTCCTCTTGCCCTGCTCTTTGTTCCGGTTCTGTTCTGGGTGTGGAAGTGGCCTCAGCGGGTGTTGTATGGAGTCGCAGTAGCTCTACCGATCGCCGTCACCGGAGCCTGGGTGGGTCTGGGTCTGTCCGGAAATGAGGGCACCGGCGTCTTCGGATCGGTGCGGGCATACAGCGAAACCTTTCGCTTCAACAGTGGCATCTACCACTGGAGCGAACGCTGGATCGCCAGCCAAAGTTTCCGGGGTCGGGGCTGGGAGGAGTCGATCGAGCTGACTCGACTCGTGGTGTTCGCCGCAGCTGCGGTCGCCATGTTGGTGATCATGGCCCTCGCAAAGAACGTCGACGATGTTCGCGGTCGGCTTCGACTTCTGAGCGCTCCGATGATGATCTATGTCGTGTTGGCCCCGGTCCTTCACCCCTGGTACATGCTTCTCCTGCTGATGCTCCTGCCGTTCCTGGCCCCCGGTGCCGATGGTGGCGCCATGGCCGACGGCGAGAGCGACGGTGATGGTATTGGTGTTGGTGAGTCAAAACTCGGTTGGATTCGGATGGCGCCGTGGCTCGCCTTGAGTTGCCTCAGCATCTTCAGCTACCTCACGTATGAGGATCCAAACCTCTTTGCCGAGCGCGAATGGGTTCGGCGGCTCGAGTGGCTTCCCACGCTAGGGCTGCTTGGGATCGTGCTGGCAACCCGGGTCGGCGTAACCGGTAGTCATCGAACAAGTCGAAACAAATCGGCAACAGCTGCGTCGGCCACCCCGCCAGCCACCGACAGAGGGTAGGTTTTTCTGATGGCCCGCCTGACGCTCGCCCACCCGGTGTTCCTCGCCGGCGATGCCACCGAACGGGCCGCTCAGAGTCCCTACTTTCCCCTCGGGCTCCTCTATCTGGCCGGTTACGTCCGTGAAGCGGGCCATACCGTGACCATCTTTGATGGGACCTTCGCTGAGGGTCCGTCGGACTTTGTCGAACACATCGAGGTCCACCGTCCCGACCTGGTGGGGATCTCGGCGCTGCTTACCTCTCGCGATTCCGCCCTTTCTCTGGCTGCTCTTGGTGCTGCCACCGGGGCGGCGGTAGTGCTCGGTGGGCCCGACCCCACCCATGACCCCGGGTCCTACCTCTCCGATGAGTCGGTTGACGTCGTCGTCCATCATGAAGGCGAGGAGACGATGACTCGGCTTCTGGACCTGATCGACAGCAACGAACTGTCACTCGATCATCTGGTTGACGAGCCCGGCATTGCGCTGCGCGTCGATGGTCGGGTCACCATCAACCGACCCCGGCCCCCGATCGAGAACCTGGACCAGCTTCCCCTACCGGCGCGCGATCTCATTGACATGGATCGCTATCTCCATCAGTGGGAGCAGTCGAGCGGATACAGCTCGATCACGGTCTCCACCAGCCGCGGCTGCCCGTTTGGGTGTGAGTGGTGTCGGGATGCGGTGCACGGCGACGGCTTCCGTCAGCGCTCGCCCGAGAATGTGGCGGCCGAGATCGAGGCGCTGAAATCACGCTATGCACCAGAGTCGATACGACTGGTCGATGACGTCGATGGGATGAATCGTGGCTGGCTCGAAGACTGGGCCACGTCGCTCGAGAGCCGCGATGCGGCCATTCCTTTTGAACCCCTCAACCGGATCGACCGGACTGATCTGCCGCTGCTTGAAGTCCGCGACAGCCTCTGAGCGCGACGTAACCAAGCGGTACCCACCGTGAGTGGGCACCTCCATGCTCCGCCCGTTGAGGCCGAGAAACCAAAGCCATGATCGGTCGAGCAGCCGATGCCGGTGTCGAGGGTTTGAACAGTCGCTTCCCCCAATCGACATCACCAACCTGGCCCATAGCGCTCGCCCGGATTCTCCTCGGCATCATGTGGTTGGGCTCGTTGCGCTGGAAGCTTCCACCCGACTTCAGCGGTGGCGCAAACCGTGGCCTTGGCGAGTGGCTTGACCTTGCGGTGAGCCATGCCGTTGTTGGCTTCTATGGCGACTTCATTGAATCCGTCGTGATCCCAAACTTCACCTTGTTCGCCTGGCTGCTCTTTTTGAGCGAGCTTGTGGTCGGCCTTGGGTTGCTCCTGGGAGTCGCCGTCAGGCTCGCCGCGCTCGCCGGTCTGGCGATGTCGGTAAACCTAACGGTTCTGTTACTAGATGTCCCGGGGGAATGGCCCTGGTCCTACATCCTGTTGGTGATGTGGCATGGAACAATTCTGGTATCGGCGGCCGACAAGCTCTGGACGCTCCCAAAGCTCCGCCCCACAACAAATTAGGGAAATAGGACAATGCAAGAAGCAGCAACAGCGCCAACCGGGTTAGCCGGTGCAAGTAGGACTCCTCAGGGAAACGCCACCAAAGGTTCGCTCGGCTCCGCCGTGATCCGGGTGTCGCTTGGTCTGACCACGCTCTTCACCTGGTTCGACAACATCGACAAAGACTTCTACGACGGCGACAACCTTCCCGGATTCTTTGCCGGACAGTTTCGGTCGGCCGAGGAGGGCGGCAACGGGTCTTCGCTCGGGTTCGTCGAGTCGATACTCGATGCCACGATCCTTCAGGCTCCCGAGTTGTTCGGTTGGTTCATGACGTTCTTCGAGCTGGCGATTGCCCTCGCCCTCATCTTTGGTGTGTTCACCCGGGCCGCCGCCATTGCCGCCATCGGCTTCTTTGGGTCGCTGTTCCTTGTGTACTTCGGCGGCGAAGAGTGGATCTGGACCTACGTCCTCCTTGTCGCTTCATCGGTCGCCGTCTTCCTGGACTGGGGTGGTCGACGCTTCGGCGCTGACCAGTTCATCGCCGCCAAGCGCGGCGAGTCACCGCTCGGGATGATCTGGTAACCCGACGCGATGCTCTTTGACGTAGTGGTCCTTGCCACCGCGGTGGCGTACGTAATCACTTCGTTGCTCCTTCTCGCCTTTGGCGCCAACCTGTTCGCCTTTGCCCTGCGGGTGTGGCGCCGGGGCGCTGTTGCTCCACCCGAGCCGACGACGCCCCTTCCCTGTGGCGAGCTCCCCACCGTCACAGTCCAACTGCCCATCTACAACGAGCTGTATGTCGCTGAGCGCATCATCGACGCCGTCGCCGACTTCGACTACCCGGCCGACCGGTTGCAGATTCAGGTTCTGGACGACTCCACCGACGAAACCTCATTGATCGCCGCCGAGGCGGTGGAGCGGGCCCGGGCTCGGGGATTATGCGTCGACCACATCCGCCGCGACGACCGCACCGGCTACAAGGCCGGAGCGCTCGCCGCAGGAATGGTCACCGCCACTGGCGAGTTCATCGCCATCTTCGATGCCGACTTTGTGCCCGAACCCGACTTCCTGGTTCGCATGATGCCCCACTTCGATGCCGCCGACGTGGCC
This sequence comes from uncultured Acidimicrobiales bacterium, assembly GCA_937925845.1. Classification (GTDB taxonomy): domain Bacteria; phylum Actinomycetota; class Acidimicrobiia; order Acidimicrobiales; family CALAML01; genus CALAML01. Next base: position 36,224 of record CALAML010000027.1, read on the forward strand.
TTTGTTCAAGCCCGGTGGGGCCACGTAAACCGCGAGTATTCATGGCTGACGCGCCTCCAGGCGCTCGGCATCGACGGCCACTTCCTGGTCGAACAGGCGGGTCGTGGTCAGGCTGGCTACTGGTTCAACTTCAATGGCACCGCGGGTGTGTGGCGGGCCGAGGCAATCGAAGATGCCGGGGGTTGGACTGCGGACACGCTCACCGAGGATTTGGACCTGTCCTATCGGGCTCATCTCCGCGGCTGGAACGCCCGCTTTGTGGAAGAGGTGGTGGTGCCAGCCGAGATCCCGGCTCAGCTCACCGGTTTTCGTCGCCAACAGCATCGTTGGGCCCGAGGCTCGCTCGAGTGTGCCCGTCGCCTGTTGCCGAGCGTATGGCGCACGAAAGCACCATTCATGACCCGACTTCAGGCGTCGCTGCACCTATGCGCCTACTTTCTCCACCTCCTGCTCATGCTTCTGCTGTTGATGTATCCGCTGGTGGTAATCGCTGGCCGTGAATACCCGCGCTTCAGCACCCTCTTCGGCGTCGGAGTGATCCTTGCCCTCAGTTCGTTGGCACCGACGGTCTTCCTGATCGCCGGCAGCCGCCGCAACGCGCGCCCCTGGTGGCGCGACTTGCCAAAGATCCTTGCCATAACGGTCTTTGGTGCCGGCCTGATGGTCAACACGGCACGGGCGGCGCTGCAGATCTTCACCCGCCCCAACCCGTCGTTCGAACGAACGGCAAAGTTCGGTCTCGAATCGGTCGAGGCATCGGATTCGTCTTGGACCGACAAGCGGTATCAACTGGCCCCCGACAAGATCGTTCTTGCCGAGTTTGGGCTCGGTCTCTACGGGTTGTTCGCGGCCTGGATTGCCTGGTCGAACCAAAATTGGGGCGTGCTGACCTATTCGTTGGTCTTTGCCGTCGGCCTCTTCGCCGTGGCTTCAACGACCGTCGCTTACGACCTGGCCCTCCATCGGTCGCGAACCCAGCGGGCCCGCGCCCTGCGAGACGAGCGCGATGAGATCGTCGGGCGAACCGCCCTGCAGCGGTGACCGTGGTCAACCTCCCACCCCTCTCGCGCGCCGTCATCGTAATGGCCAAACGTCCGGTCGCCGGGTCCACCAAAACCCGTTTGATCCCTGCGTTGTCGCCTGAGGCCGCCGCCGAGTTGTACGAGAACCTGCTGGCCGACACCTTCGACATGCTCACTGTCCGCGATGACTGCGAGACCATCGTTGCCGTCGACGAACCATCTTCGGTGGACTACTTCAACACGACCACGCCCGACCTCCGACAGTTGCTGCAGGGTCCGGGAACACTGGGCCAGCGCCTCGACTCGGTGTTGGGTCAAGCGTTGGATCTCGGCTACCGCTCAGTCTTCGCCATCAACAGCGACGGCCCGGACCTGCCCGCCAGCCACCTCGATGCTGCGTTCGCCAAGCTGGAGGAGCCCGATGTCGACGCCGTGCTCGGCCCAACCGACGATGGTGGCTACTACCTGATTGGGTGGAAGCGTCGATGGAGCCCAATGGTCACCGAGGTGGTGATGTCGACCCCGGACGTGCTGGCCGACACTCTGGCGGTAGCGGAGCGGCTCAACATCCGAACCGCTCTGGCTCCTCGCTGGTTCGACGTTGATGTGCCTGATGATCTGGCCCGGCTGCGGGCCTCGCTCGCCGACCGACCAGAGAGCCGAACCTCAGCGTTCCTCGCATCAAGATGATCGCCGTTGTCATTCCTGCGCTCGACGAGGCCGCCAATATCGGCGCGGTGGTGTCCGGCCTCCTGCTCCAACCGGTCGATGTCGTCATCGTCGTCGACAACGGTTCGACCGACCGCACCTCGGATCTTGCCGCTGAATCTGGCGCCTTGGTGGTCTCCGAACCGACCCGCGGGTACGGGTGGGCCTGCGCCGCTGGCTCCGCCGAAGCCATCCGTCAAGGCGCGGAGACGATTGTCTATATCGACGCCGATCACAGTTCTCGGCCCGACGAGATAGAGCGGCTGGTCGGACCGGTGGTCTCCGGCGCCGCCGACCTGGTGCTGGGATCGCGGGTGAAGGGGACAGTGGAGGCCGGGGCCATGGGCCCGCATCAGCGCTTTGGCAATTGGTTGACCGCAGCGATCATGCGGCGGCTCTACGGAATCACCGTCACCGACCTCGGGCCCTACCGCGCCATTCGGGCGGATCTGCTGGGTGAACTGGCCATGGTCGAGATGACGTTCGGCTGGCCAACCGAGATGATGGTGAAGGCAGCTAAGCAGGGCGCTCGAATCGTCGAGGTGCCCGTGACTTGGCAAGCCAGACACGCCGGGGACTCCAAGGTAAGCGGCACCGTTCGTGGGTCGGTGCTGTCCGGCTGGTATCTCCTGAGCGTCACGATCAAGCACGCCTAGCGTTTCGACGGATGCGGCGACGAGACTGCTCACTGATGCCGGTCAGTGCCAGAAGGCCTCGGCGCAACGCGGACTCCATCGGGCGACAGAGTCAGTCTCCTGGTAACCGATGAGCGCTCTGGGTGTTGGGTGCGGTCCGCCGGTTGGCAAAGTTGGCCTAGGTTTGAGAGCTTCTAGGGGTTGGGACGCGCCCTGTAGTTCTCTGCCGGTCCCAGTCCTCGTTCTGCATCGTTGCAACTACGGTTGCCGCGATCCCTCGCCCGCGAATTGTTGAAAGACCTGTTGTGTCAAAAACGGTAGCTGTTTCGTTCCTCGGTGGCCTCGGCGAGATCGGCCGTAACTGCGCCGTCGTAGAGGTGGACGGGTCGATGATGCTGATCGACTGCGGACTGCTTTTCCCCGACGACGACATGGGCGGCGTCGACAAGGTGCTGCCCGACTTCAGCTACGTGCTGGAGAACGCCGATCGCGTTGAGGGCATCGTGATCACCCATGGCCACGAAGACCACATGGGGGCGCTGCCCAACCTGTTGAAGGATCTCAAGACCAAGCTGATCGGTAGCGAGCTCAGCCTGCGTCTGGCCCGCAACCGGCTGGATGAGGCCAACCTGCTCGGTCAGGCGGAGTTCATCGCCGTCAAGGATGGCGAGCGCCGAAAGTTCGGCGCCTTCGACTGTCAGTTCTTCCCCGTGACCCACTCGGTGCCCCACGGCATGGCCACCGCCTTCCGCACGCCAGCGGGAGTCATCCTGCATTCCGGCGACTTCAAGCTGGACCTCACGCCGGTCGATGGTCGCATCACCGACCTCACCGGGCTCGGGCATCTGGCCCGCGAGGAGGGCATCGCCCTGCTGTTGAGCGACTCGACCAACGCCGACGAGCATGGCCATTCGCAGTCCGAGACCACCGTCGGCGGCGTGCTGTACGACCTGTTCCACGCCCACGAGGGGCGCCGCATCATCACTGCCTGTTTCGCCAGTCATATCCACCGGGTCCAACAGATCGCCGATGCCGCGCTCGCCTTCGACCGCACAGTGGTGACGCTCGGACGATCCATGCAAAAGAACGTGGCCCTCGCTCGCGAGATGGGCATCTTGAACATCCCCGATCACGCTCTGCGCGATATCTCCGACCTCGACGATCTTGAGCCCGACAAGGTTTGCATCATCTCGACCGGTAGCCAGGGCGAACCGATGTCGGCCCTGTCGCTGATGGCCGCCAACGATTCGAAGTGGTTGCGGATCACCAGCAACGACACGGTCATCCTGTCGTCGCACCCCATTCCCGGCAACGAGTCTGCGGTCAGCCGGGTCATGAACGGTTTGGTACGTATGGGAGCTCGGGTGGTGCATTCGGGTCACTCCGATGTGCACGCCAGCGGTCACGCTAAGGCCGAGGAGCTCAAGACGTTCCTGGCCGTGACCGAACCGAAGAACTTCATCCCGGTTCACGGCGAGTATCGCCACCTGGTGGCCCACGCCGCCCTAGCCGAGAAGATGGGCGTCGACCCCAAACACATTCTGGTTTGTGAAGACGGCGACCGGGTCGAGCTCACCAAGACCGGGATCGAGCGCCAAGGTTCGGTGCCCGCCGGCTACGTCTACCTTCACGGCACCCTGTCCGACATCGGGCGCGGTCTGCTCGAAGACCGTCGGGTGCTCGGGAACGAAGGAGTCGTGGTCATCACCGCTACGGTCGATCTCGATCAACGCCGGATCGTGGGTGGCCCCGAAGTGGTGAGCCGAGGCTGGGTGTACGAGCCCGAAGCCGGCGATCTCTTAGATGACGCCGCCGACGCCGCCTACGACGCCCTCAGGAAAGTGCTCAAGGACGAAGACGCCGGTCTCGGCGACATGGAACAGGGCATGCGCCGCGCCGTAGGCAAACTGGTCTCAGACCGAACCGGCCGCCGACCAATCCTCATGCCGCTGGTAACGTCCCAGCACTAGATTGTTGCCGCGGGTCCGGATCCGTCGCTGGCGCTCCTCGACCGGCCTGCGGATTTGGTCTCGTTCGGTCTCCCAGGGGGAGCCCGCTGCTCGTCCCTCGCAGTACTCGGTCAACTCGCTTGCGCTGCCCTGAACCCCGAGACGCGCTTTGGCAGGCGGGGCTGGTTCATTGCCGCAAGGCGACAGTCGTCGCCAGGAACCCGTAGGGTTCCCGGGCTCCTTTCTGTCGCGCTGCGGACTCTTTCTCGCTTTGGCTCAGTCCCTGGGAACCCGTCGGCCTGGCGGCCTTTGGGGTTCCGCCAGCTCGGGCAACTCGCTTGCGCTGCCTTGACCCCGAGACGCGCTTTGGCAAGTGGTTCGAGTTTGTAGTTTTCGGGGTCTGACCCGGAAAACTACAAACTTTTCTTGCTCTTCTTTCTTGTTGCTAGGAACCTGACGTTGCTACTAGGTAGGCGAGGGTTCCGTAGCTTGCTAGGGCTATGAGTAGCAGGCTGAACTTGAGGGCAAACAGGCGGGTGGGGGCCGTTGGCTGTGGTGTGGCGTCTGTGCGCTTTGGTAGTCGGATCGGCTGGTGGGCCGGTCTTGTAACTGGGGTCGGTGGTGTTATTGGAAGGGTCATGTCCAGCCTTTGGTCGCAATTTCCAGCTTGCAACAGGAGAACCGAAAACCTGGCCCCCCAGGCTTCTACCCTCGCATCGGCGACTTGGATCTCACAAGGGGAGCGATCCCCGGCTCAAGCTCGCCATCCTCTCTGATTTCGCCGGTTTGGGCCGCTCGCGTTGACACCTGGACCGTTGGGTTGGGACAATCACACTGTGACGACTTCCCCATGTCTGGTGGGCTGTGAACTGTTTTGGGCTTCGGCGATGGTCCGCGCTTGGAACTACGACGCGACAACGCTTCGACCAGCACCTGTTTCAGGCTGAAGTCGCTTGGAAACCAACCAGCCAGACCTGATAGGTCCGGGCCACCGGGTGGGGCCGTACACGATCGAGGCTGAGCTGGGTTCGGGCGGAAGTGGCTCGGTGTATCGGGCCCACTCGGAAGCCAGTGGGGTGGTGGCGCTGAAGGTGCTGCATGAGCACCTGGCCAAGAAGCCGATGGCGAGGGCCCGGTTGGTGCGTGAGGTTCGGCTGGCTTCCCAGCTGCAGTCGTCGTCCATTGTCTCGATGATCGAGGCCGACACCGCGGCCGCTCGGCCCTGGATGGCCATGCCCTACCTTGAGGGTCCGACGCTCGAAGAGTCGATGCCGCTGGATCGCGAGACGGCCGAGCGGGTCGGGACCGCTCTGCTGGATGCTCTCACCGACCTCCACCGGGCGGGCGTGGTGCATCGCGACCTCAAGCCGAGCAACGTGATTCTCGCCGCCGATGGTCCGGTGTTGATCGACCTGGGGGTGGCGGCCGAGGACGCGTCGACCCACCTCACCATGACGGGCCAGGTGCTGGGCACCATGGCGTTTATGTCGCCCGAACAGATTCGTGGCGAACGAGCAACGGCCAAGAGCGACGTCTGGTCGTGGGGCACGCTGATGGCGGTGGCGTGCACCGCCGGTGCTGCTCCATTTGGCGATGACAGTGCCCACGGAACGATGCGCCGGGTGTTGGACGAACCGCCGCAGCTCGGTGATGTGCCCACCTGGCTGCAACCGTTCTGCGCGTCGTGTCTCGAAAAGCAGCCGGAACACCGTCCAACGGTCACCGAGTTGCGCCACGCTTTCCCGAACCGGCCCGATGCGTTGGCGTTACCTGCGCTCGACACTGGCGGCGCCACCCTTGGCGAAGAGGAAACGTTCGGTCTCGAGATCGACAACCTCGCCGAAGCCGGAGCCGCCCCAGTGGCCCTGGGTGGGGGCGAGCAGTCTGATTCGGTCGATGTGAACGTGGCCTCGCTGGCTGGTCCCGGTTCGTCGGCCGACGTCGCCGCATCGTCGGGTTCGGGTCGAGGCAAGTGGTTGGTTGCGGTGTTGGGTTTGCTGCTGGTCCTCGGCGGTACCGCTCTGGCCGTGAGCCTGCGCGGCGGTGATCCCGAGACCATCGCCAGCGACGACGAAGAGAGTGACACTGACGGCGAAGCCAGCGACGGGGACGAAATCGCAGCACCGGCCGGCGCACGTACCGCGGTGGCTGCCGACGCGGAACGGGGCTGCGATCCCGACGAGGCGGGGCCTACCACTGCGGCCCAGCGGGTCGCCCGCTTGATTCCGTTCCAACCCCGGGGGATCACGATCGTCGACAGCACCACGCCCGTGAGCTGTCGCATGACCGCGGTGTACCTCGGCCATACCGGAACTGGCCGGGATCTGGATCAGTTGGATGATGGTCGGGTGGTCTCGGCCGGCTTTGAAGGGGTACGGGTGTGGGACCCAGCCCTTCCGGAAGAGGCCCGGTCCTTCACCCTTCACGAGGGGCGTATCACCAGCGTTGAGGTGTTGAACGGCGAGCTGGTGATCAGCGCCGACAACGAGGGGATCATCCATGTGTGGTCACCCGATGAGCTAAGCGAGCCGGTGCAGACGTTAGACGTCGGGGTCGGGGCTTCAGCCATCGATGTCGTCGACGATTCGAACCTGCTGGTGGTCGGTACCGCGGAGTCCGAGGTCGTGGGCTTCGATACCGAGACCTGGGACGAAGTGGCGAGACGATCCGATCAGCCGGGTGATATCCGCGCTGTCTCTCATTTCCCCGACGGGCGGATCGTTACCGGGAGCGCGTCGAACACAGTGGCCATCTGGGAGCCCGACCTCACCTTTGTGGTCACGGTGCAGGCTCCGGCCCCACTGATCGATGTCGCCGTGTTCGACGACACCCGCTTTGCGCTCAGCCTCGATCTGGTCGAAGAGATCCTGATCGGCGATGTCGACGAACTGATCCCGAATGGCTACGACTGGATCGAGCTGCGGGGCCACCGCGAGCCGGCATGGAGCCTCGAGGGTATGGGTGATGGCCGGCTGCTCTCTGGTGGACGAGACCGGACCGTGCGGATCTGGGATGTCGATGCTGTGCTGGAGGGGCGGGCTGAGCCCGAGACGTTCTTTGGCAACCTTGGCATCGCCACTTCGGTCTACCCACTGGCCGACGGACGGATCGCGTCCTACGGCGGTGACACGGAGGTTCGAATCTTCGATCCCGAGTTCGAAGAGGGCACCAGCCTGGACGGTTTCCATGAGGCTGGCGTGTCCGGGGTGCTGCCCCTGGCCGATGACGCGCTGTTGAGCGCGGGGGAGGACGGCGCCGTCGGGGTGTGGGGCGCCGAGCGGGCCATGCCAAACCATCTGGAACCGGATGTGGGGCCCGAAGAGGTGATCGCCATGATTCGCCATTCGAGCGGGGTGCTGCTCACCGGTGGCGGTGAGGGGAACCTGCGGATGTGGACCCTCGATGACAACAACATTCCGGTAGACCCGAGCAACGGTCCAGTCACGAATGTTGATGGCATGTTCCTGGTGTACGAACTCGACGATGGGCGGGTGCTGACGTCGGGCAACGAAGGGGCGATGCACCTGTGGGATATCGATGGCACTACCCGGCTTGAAGATCTGGTGCCGGTGCGGCTGCCGGATCATCACGGCTCCGAACGGGTGCTCGATGCCGTGCATCTTCCTGACGGTCGGGTGGTGAGCGTCGCCGAAAGCGCCATGGTCTGGGATCCTGATGATCCCGAGGCCCCCGCTGAGGCTTTTGGTGATCTCGCCGGCGGGACCCGAGCGGTCGACCTGATGCCGGATGGTCGGGTTGTGCTCGCCGGTACCGATGAGTTGGCATCGATCCTGAATTCGGACGGCTCGTTGTCCGTTCTGCTGGAGGGCCATCGCACCACGCTGAATGATGTGCTCGCCCTCGACGATGGGCGGGTGGTGTCGACGTCGTTTGATGGAACGCTTCGGGTCTGGGATGTCAGCGACCCCGACAACCCGACCCATCAGGCCAGCGACTTCGGCCTGGCCGGGCGGTTGAGCGAGCTTGACGCCGATGTGGTGGCCATGACGCTGGGCGGCGGCTGGGTCGAGATCGCCATCGACCCTTAGGTGTGGGCAGAGGGGCGACTGGAACTCCTCGTTACCCGTCGTTTCCTGCTGGGCTGACTTGCCCAATGTCTGGCAACCGCCTGTTCGGTCAGTAACGTGGTTCCTGGAGTCGAATGTGATTCGACACCAGCGACGGTCTGACTGGAGGTGGCGGTGTCTGCGAACAACCTGAGCGTGACGTTTCTGGATGAGGAGAGGATCCTCGAACCGGGCACCGACCTGACCTTTGGTCGCGATGCTGATCTTTCGATCGACGAGGACAACAACTACCTCCATCGTCAGCTCGGCATGTTTTCGTTTCAGGATGGGGCTTGGCATCTGCACAACGTGGGGAGTGCTCTGTCGATCGAGCTGCTGGATCATGCCTCGACCAACCAGCTCACGGTCACCCCTGGTACCGCGGTGCGCTTGCCCTTCGAAAACGGGCTGGTCCGGATTCAGGCGGGACGAGCCCGCTATGAGCTCGAGATTCGTGGCGTCGCCATCTCCAAAGCCACGATCGCCCCGCCGGAGGGCCCGGGGTCGACCATGACGCCGGAGCAGCTGGTACTTACCGACGAGCAGCGGCTCCTTCTGGTTGCGCTGGCTGAGCTGCGACTTCTTGACCGGGGCGCTCCGATCACCGCCATTCCCACCAACCAGGCCATCGCCGAACGTTTGGGCTGGACCACTACCAAGTACAACCGCAAGCTCGATCGGATGTGTGACGCCTTCGCCGATGCTGGCGTCTCCGGTCTGGTTGGTAGTGCCACATCCCGGGCCAAGAATCGAAGGGTGCGGCTGGTCGACTACGTCCTGAACACCCGCACCATTACCGAAGCCGACCTGACGCTGCTGACCGGCGAGGGTCAGTAAGAGAAGCGAGCCCGAGCGGGCTACCGCTCAGGCTCACGTTCAAGTCTCCTGGGCTGCGCCTCAGGCGCAGTCGCTCGGTCGGCACGCTGTCAGAGCCAGCCCAGTCCTCGGGCCCCGGCGATGAGTAACACCGTCGCCATGCCAATGAAGCCCGACGTCAACACGATGTGTCCGACGATGTAGCGGCGGCCTTCGGGCCAGTCTTCGTGGTCGAAGACGAAGGCGTCGACGGCAATGCGGCCGCACCACCAGCCGCCGATCACCAGGGCCAGGATCGAGGCGACCCGATCGCCGGCGAGGATGTCGTTGCGGAGGTAGAGGGTGAGGCTGCCAAAGAGCACGATGGTCAAGCCGGTGAACAGGTAGTACACAATCATGATCTTCTGGTTGAAGCGGCTCATGCGGGGGATTTCCTCGGCCCAGTTGAGCTGGGCCGGGGCCTGCATGCCGGCGAGCAGTACCCCGAAGTGGGTGAGGCCGGCGATAACGAGACCGAGGCTGGTCCATTGTTCGAAGGTCATTGCGAGGGGGTTCATGAGATTCCTTTCAGGGTGTTGAGAAGTTCGAGGGGTAGGGCGTCGCGAAACGGGCGGTGGAATACCAGCGCCACCGGAGCCAGGACCCAGATGCGGGTCCACCAGCGGGTAGCGGTGACCGGTAGGGCGCTGAACCAGTCGGTGCGTTCGGCCTGCATGGCCAGCCCGTGGCCAGCGAAGTAGATCATTGGGAGACCCCAGCCGCCGCCGCCAGGGAACGACAGGGCCAGCTCGTGCATCACCCCGGAGAGTCCCAGCATTAGGGCCGGAGCCCAGCGGCCGGTATAGCGACGCAGGGCCGGCATAAAGAGGATCTGGTCCATCTCGACAAAGGCCCGGTTCCAACGTCGGGTCCAGAAGTCGTTGAGGGTGGTGGCTCGCTCCGGTGGTCGGAAGAGGCGGCGCACTGCGAAGCCACGGCTGCGCATGGCCCAAGAAAGAATGTCGGCCCAACCGAAGTGGACGAGAGCGAGCAGGCCGCAGATCATCAGCCAGCCACCAACCCAGTCGCTCACCTCGGCCAAGACGGTGAAGGTGACGATGGCGGTACCGACGACCATTCCGCCGATGCCCCGGCCCAACCAGGCTGGTTCGACGGCGACCGGTTCTTTGTTGGGTTCAACCGACCTGGTGAAGGGCAACAGGTCCATTCCCGGCCACAGGGTTGCGTACCAGAGCCATCCCTCGGCCGGAACCTGCTGCCACCGGTCTCGCTGCTTGATGGCAGCGGTCACCTTGAGTGCGGCGTAGAGCGCAACGCTGGCTTGAGCGAGTCGAAGCGGTGCCGCGAGCTGGTGGCCAAAGAGGGCCATAAAGCCCAGAACGGTGAGCGCCGGAGACCACAGGGCCACGGTAGTGAGCATGCGCACCGGCAACGGCGCCAACCGCAGCTCGCCGGTGTCAGAGGTCGCGGTGTCAGAGGTCGCTTCGACGCCGTTGGTGACGGTAAAGCTGGCGGGTGTTGAGCACATGCTTAGAACGTATGCTCAAAACTTGAGAATGTCAAGGGGGAGTGGGGATTCCTGCGGTTTTTGGCGAAATCGCTGCGCGCCGAGCGCGGTGGGCCGCGGCGCGTCAGCGCTTTGCGTGGGGACAACTTGGCGTCTTGGTGGGCCCCGGCACGGAATCACCGACAGTCACCCAGTGACCGCGTGTGGCGCATTACCGTGACCGGTCTGTGGCTACTACCTCTGCCCGCACGTCCCAAAAGCGGAAATCGACTGCCAAGAAGCGCTCAACGGCGAAGTCCGGGTCGAGCCGCGCCTCGGCCGGCACAAAGAAGTCGACGGCGAAGAAGCGGTCGGCGGCCAAGCCACCAGCCAGCACCGGCGACAAGATTGCCGACGTACTTGGCCAGACCGTCGACGGGCGGGGTCACGACGCCTGGGGCTTTGTGTGTATGGCCTTGGCCCTGGTCTCGGTCGTTGGAATCTGGCTGGGTAAGGGGGCAATCATCGGTGCTGGGGTAAACCGCGTCGCCGCCACCCTGTTTGGTATGGGCCGCATCGCTGTGCCCGTGGCTCTGGTGGCGCTCGGGGTTCGGCTCTTCACCGAAGAAAAACGGGAGCGGCAGAGCTTCGCCGTTGCCCTCGGTGGGTTCATCTCAGTCGTATCGATCTTTGCCCTGATGCACCTCACCCGCTTGCCGGTGGGCTGGCCCGCCAGCCTCGACAACCTGGGCAAGGCCGGAGGCCTGGCCGGCTCGGCGGTCGGCCTTCCGTTGCGGGCCGCGCTTGGGAATGGCCTGGCCACGATCCTGGCCATTGTCGGCACCTTCGCCGGCATCCTGATCGGCACCCGCACCACGGTGGCCGAGGTGAAGTCGTTCTTTGAGTTCGTCTTTGCTGTTCCGGTGGGTGTTCTCGATAGCGCCCGTGCCGCCTACGACCCCGATCCCGACGCGGGCCTGGTGCAGTGGGATGAGTCCGATCGCGACGGGTTGCATTCGGCTCATCCCGACCTCGCCGACGACGACTTTGGGTATGAAGCCGAGGATGGCTACGCCGACGACGACGATCCCGAGCGGAGCCTGGCTCCCGACGGCTACATCTACGAGCACCAGTACGCCGATGATCCCGAGCCTGAGCTGGACGCCGAACCCGACCAGACGCCCACGTTCGGCGGTATGGCTTCGCTCCTTGGTGCCGGCCAGTCGGTCCACCCGTTGGCTACCTCCCGCGACGACCTTGACGCCAACGCTGGAGCCGCTGCCGACGCTGGGGTGGAGCTTGATGCTTGGGGCAAGCCGATCGTGTTCGACCAGGACACCGATGCCTCTACCGGCCCGATCGTTCGCAACGGCGATGCCGCGGTCGACGGTGAGCAGGTGCTGGCCGCTCCGCCACCGCGTCGCCGGCGGGGCTGGAAGCTGCCGCCGCGCCGCATGCTTGATCGCGGTCAGACTCAGCGTTTTGATGCCAAGGCGGTAAACGAGGCCGGTCGCACCCTGGTGAACGCCTTGCGCGAGCATGGGGTCGAAACTCGCCTCGTAGGCAAGGTGGTTGGTCCCACCGTTACCCGGTTCGAGCTTGAGCTGGCTCCCGGCGTGCGGGTGAAGCAGGTGATCAGCCACGACAAGGACATCGCCTACGCCATGGCCTCGCCCGACGTGCGTATTCTGGCGCCGGTGCCGGGCAAGCAGGCGGTTGGTGTTGAGGTGCCGAACGTCAACCGTGAGGTGGTGAAGCTCGGCGACATCTTGAGCTCACCGGAAGCCCGCGCCGCGGACCATCCGCTCGAAGTGGCGATCGGCCGCGACATCAAGGGCATTTCCGTACTTGAGAACCTGGCTCAGCTGCCTCACCTGCTGATTGCGGGCGCCACCGGTGCTGGTAAGTCGAGCTGTATCAACTCGCTGATCACTTCGCTGTTGATGCGGTCGACTCCCGACCAGGTTCGGATGATTCTGGTCGACCCGAAGCGGGTGGAGCTCACCCAGTACGACCGGATTCCCCATCTGCTCACCCAGGTGGTGACCGACCCGAAGAAGGCGGCCAACGCGCTGGCATGGGCGGTGAAGGAGATGGAGCGTCGCTACGACCTGCTCTCCGGTGTCGGGGTGCGGGACATCACTGGCTACAACGAGGCCTTCGATAAGGGCAAGTTTGCCGACAAGGCCAACGGGGTCGACGCCAACGGTGAGCCGAAACCGTTTGAGCGCCTGCCGTTCATCCTGGTGGTGGTCGACGAGTTGGCCGACCTGATGATGGTGGCTGCTCGCGATGTTGAGGACAGCATCTGTCGGTTGGCTCAGATGGCCCGAGCTGTTGGTATTCACCTGGTGATCGCCACCCAGCGGCCGTCGACCAACGTGATCACCGGTGTGATCAAGGCCAACGTGCCGGCCCGTCTCGCCTTCCAGGTTTCGAGCATGGTCGACTCCCGGGTGGTGTTGGATCAGCCCGGGGCCGAGCGCTTGGTTGGTAAGGGCGACATGTTGTTGCTGGGGCCCACCTCGAGCGTGCCCCGTCGTATTCAGGGCGCCTGGGTGACCGAAGAAGAGGTCCGCGAGATCGTCGGTCACTGGCGTGACCTGGCGCCCGACGTGGAGTTCGACGAGGCGGTGCAGGACGATGCCAACGCCACGCCGCTACCGGGTATGGGCAACGCCGGCGGCGGATCCGGAGGCAGTGGCGGCAGCGACGACGACGAATTGTTGGCCGAGGCCATTCAGCTGGTGGTCGACAGCCAGCTCGGTTCAACATCGATGTTGCAGCGCAAGCTGCGAGTCGGCTTCGCCCGCGCCGGTCGCATCATGGACCTGATGGAACAGCAGGGCGTGGTGGGGCCCTCAACCGGATCAAAGGCGAGAGAGGTGCTGATCAGCCCCGAAGAGCTTGCTGGGGGTGGCGGAGGCGCCGCACCAGAACCGGAAGTGGCCGACGAGGATTCCGCGGCGGTAACCGGCTAGCTACCGACCGGGGCGAGCGTTACTCGCCTCCAGCCGTCGTCGGTTCACTAGTTTGAAGCGATGGACGTCACCGGAATCATCTTCTCGACGATCGACACCGATGCCGAAGCCATCGAGGCCTGGAATCGTTGGTATGACTTGGAGCATCTGCCGCCGAACATCGCCCTGGCCGGCGTGGTTGCCGGCACGCGCTATGTGGCACCCCCAGCTCTTCATGCGGCTCGTCAGCCCGAGCGACCGATCGACGGGTTCGAAGATGGCAAGAGCGTGCACGCCACCGTCTACTTGCTGAGTAATGACCCGGCGACGGTGATCGCCGATATGACAACCGAGCGCGAGCGGCTGATCGAACTCGGCCGGATGGACGGCGCGGGGAATCGGGTGGTGCGCTCCGGTGATGCAGCCACGCGGCAATGGGCCGTTGGTGCCGAAGAACTCAAGATGGAGTCCTCCGAGGTGTTCCATGTTGGCCACAACGCCCTGCGGGTGGTCTGGCGTCGAGGAGGAACCGAGGCTGAGACCACCGCAGTGCAGGCGGCTGCGGTCGATGGTTGCCACGGCGTGGCATCGTTCGCCGCCGTTTTTCAGCCAGGCATCGAGATCGATCTCTACTACCTCGAAGGTGATGCCGCCGAGGTCACCGATCGGCTGCGAGGCCAGGCCCCGTACCGCGATGCCGAAGTGTTGGTCGATGCCCCGTTTGAGGTGATCACGCCGTTCGATTACACCTTCGCTGACCAGGTCCGGGCCAGCGATCTGCCCCAGACGATCGACAGCGACACTGTGCTGTAGTGCGGCCGTAGCCAGCCTGCAGTGGAGACGACCCGGGCCAGAGCGACGGTCCGTGTCTCTGATCCGACTTGGCGAGCGGGGCGTTACTACGCTGAAGCCATGACCGATCTAGACCCTGGCGTCGAACAAAAGAAGAAGCCGTTCCATCTGCGTGGCAACTACGCGCCGGTGACCGAAGAGGTCACGGCCTTTGATCTGGCGGTCGAGGGGACCCTCCCGCCGGAGTTGTCCGGTCGCTATCTGCGTAATGGGGCCAATCCGAAGAGTGGTTGGTCGCCGCATTGGTTCGCCGGCGACGGCATGATCCACGGCCTCGAGCTGAGTGGGGGAGAGGCGAAGTGGTACCGCAATCGATGGGTCCAGACCCGGTCGCTCAATGAGCCCGACGCCGTCCTGATCGGGCCGGACGGCAGCGTCGACCGAACCATCGGGGTCAACAACACCCACATCGTCGGCCATGCGGGAAAAATCCTGGCCCTGGTTGAGTCGAGCTTTCCCTGTGAGCTGTCGCCCGAACTCGAGACCCTGGGCGTCTACGATTTCGATGGTCGCCTAGAGAGCGCCATGACCGCGCACCCCAAGTTGTGCCCCGTCACCGGCGAGCTGCACTTCTTTGGTTATGGCTTCCTGGAGCCGTTCCTGGTCTACAACCGGGTTTCCGCTTCCGGCGAGCTGGTTCAGTCGGAGCCGATCACCGTCTCCGGCTCCACGATGATGCACGACTTCAGCATCACCGAGAACTACGTGATCTTTATGGACCTGCCGGTGATCTTCGACTTCGAGATGGCCATGAAGGGTGGCATGCCCTACCGCTGGGAAGACGACTACCCGGCCCGGGTCGGGGTGATGCCTCGGAGCACGGCCGACCGGTCCTACAGCTCCGATGATGTGCAGTGGTTCGATGTCGACCCGTGCTACGTGTTTCATCCGATGAACTCCTTCGAAGCCGATGACGGAACCCTCGTGATGGACACCGCTCGTTATCCAGAGCTTTGGCGACAGGACACCAAGTTCGAAAACGACGCGATGCTGCATCGATGGTCGATGGATCTTCAGGCTGGAACCGTGACCGAGCTTGCGTTGGACGACCGGGCCATCGAGTTTCCCCGGGTGCGCGAGTCGCTCGTGGGCCAACCCAACCGCTTTGGCTATGCCGTGGCGTCGTTTCAGGACCGTGACTCCGAAGTGGTGAAGTACGACCTCGGTTCCGGCCACTCCCAAGCGCATAACTTCGGCGCAACCCAGATTCCCGGCGAGATGGTGTTTGTTCCCCGTGAGAATGGAACCGCCGAGGACGACGGCTGGCTGATGGGCTTCGTCTACGACAAGCCGACCGACACCAGCAGCTTCGTCGTGCTCGACGCCGCCGACATCGCCGCCGACCCGATCGGCCAGGTAGTGCTGCCCCAGCGAGTGCCATTCGGCTTCCACGGCAGCTGGTTCCCAGACGCCTAAGCAGCGGTGGCAGCAGGCGGCGAGCATCCTTTCGGAAGAGATCACTAAAGGTTCAG
>CALAML010000028.1 GCA_937925845.1 uncultured Acidimicrobiales bacterium
CGAAGCCGTTACCTACGATGACGACGGCAACCCGACCACCTCGAACCTGGCCGACTATGGCATTCCATCAGCAGCCGAGTTGATCAGCTACGAAACCTCAAACATTGAAACCCCAACTCCCCGCAACCCGCTGGGAGCCAAAGGCATCGGTGAGTCGGGCACGATCGGCTCCACTCCGTCGATCCACAATGCCGTGATCGACGCTCTGTCGACTCATGGCGTCTCCCATATCGATATGCCGTTGACGCCGATGAAAATCTGGCAGGCCCTCAACAGTTGAACACAGCCGATCCGAGTTTCGGAACGGCAAACCCCGACTCCCGGACGTGCCCATGAGCGCATCCGGGATCGGGGTTCGTTTGCAGTGCCAGAACCTCGACCAGGCCATCGAAGCCTTTACTCTCGAGTGCGGGTTCCGGCTCGATGCCATCTCCCCGGCCGACAGTCCCAGTCGAGCCGAGCTGAGCGATCCGTCAGGCCAGGTATCACTGACGCTCCTGGCACCACGTGCCGCTGGCGATCCCACTGCTCGACCCGACGGTCCGGACCGCTCGGGTGATGAGGCGGGTCGTGTTGGGAACGATGGCTTCGAAATCAGTCGACTCAGCGACCGCGACTGGGGTGTGGGCCGAGCGGCGATGCACTATCGCGACCTGGTTTCGAGCCGGCTTGGCGGGGCGG
This sequence comes from uncultured Acidimicrobiales bacterium, assembly GCA_937925845.1. Classification (GTDB taxonomy): domain Bacteria; phylum Actinomycetota; class Acidimicrobiia; order Acidimicrobiales; family CALAML01; genus CALAML01. The sequence continues at coordinate 682 of CALAML010000028.1, forward strand.
TGATCGCATCACATATTCGCATCCCCGACGCCGGGCCGGTGCCGGACCGGGTGCACTACCACGAGGTGGATTTCCAGCTGATCTTCTGCCTGAACGGCTGGGTGCGGTTGGTCTATGAGGCCGCTGGTGAGCCATTTGTTCTTCATCCGGGCGAGGCGATCCTTCAGGCCCCGACCCAGCGCCATCGGGTGTTGGAGGCTTCGGCTGGCCTTGAGGTGCTTGAGGTGTCGAGTCCGGCCGAGCACCCGACCCGGTTTGATCACAATCTGGAACTTCCGACGGCAAAGTCGCCCCAGCCAGCCTTTGGGGGCCAGCCCTATGTGCACTTTCGACAGCAGGATCGTGTCTGGTATCCCCTTACGGCGCTCGACGAGTCGGCTGGGCCGCGGGACGGAGCGCGGGGTGACTCCAGCGGGGTGACGGTGGGCGTCGGTACCAGCTGGGAGTACTCGGCCACCGGGATTTCACCGGAACGTGGTCATCAAGCCCGCGTCACGGTGTTGCGGACCGGTACCGCCGAATCGGGCGAGGCGATTGCTGAGACAGTTGAGGGCGCTGAACCGGCTGGCCGGTCGCCCTCTGAGGGGTCAGATGGATCGGCGGCGACGGCCTCGTCAGCACCCTCGTCTACAGCACCCTCGTCAACAGCGCCATCGTTATTCGCTCCGTCGGCCAACCCGGGCGCAACCGAGGGCCCGTTGCTGCTGATGGTCACCAGTGGCGCCGTCGCCGTGTCAGCTACCCGGCACGAGTCGACAGGTCGTAAGGAACGCGTGGAGGTCGCGGCCCTGGGCCGGGCCGACTCACTACTGCTTCCGGCGGGAGCTCTGGTTGAGCTTACGCCGGTGGATGGCCAGCCCTCCGAGGCTGTCCTGGTGGACCTGGCTCTGCTCACCAGCGCGAGCGGTCTCTAACCGCTCACCCTGACCAGCTCGACAACACCGCTACCGCCTGCGGCCAGCGAGGCTGGGTGCGCTTCGCTAGACCGATACCGTGTCTTCGGCCTCGGCTTCTTGGCGACGGTTGCGTAGCTCGCTGAACCCGATGGCCAGGGCCAACAGGGTGACGATAATGCCGAGGGACAGGAATGTATCGAGGTGGGTGAAGGGGGAGATGGTCATCTTGATACCCACAAAGATCAGGATGGCGCCCAGCCCGTGGGACAGATAGTGGAAGCGGTCCTTGGCATCGGCCAACAGGAAGTACATGGCTCTCAGCCCAAGGATGGCGAAGGCGTTCGAGGCAAACACCAGGAACGTTTCGCGCGATACCGCCAGCACCGCCGGCACCGAGTCGACGGCAAAGATCACGTCGGTGAACTCCACCACCACCAGCGCCGAGAACAGCGGGGTGGCCGCTTTGGCACCGTTGTAGAGCAGCGGCTTCCTTGAACTGAAGGAAGCCGGCTCTGGGCTGCCAGCAGCCGGTTCACCATCGGGTCCGGCCAGCCCCTCCCCGACGGTCTTGCGAACCTTCGGCACAGTGAAGAACTTGTCGCCATCGAGTTCGTCGGTGACGGGCACCAGGCGCTTGAGGAGTGCTGCGCCCTTGGCGTTGGTGTTTTCGCCTTCGTCGTCGCGATGGCGCAGCACCTTGAAGCCGGTGAAGATCAGGAAAACACCAAAGAGCACCAGCAGCCAGACAAACCGTGAGATCAGCGCGGTGCCGGCGAGGATAAAGATGGCTCGTAGCACCAGGGCTCCGAAGATGCCCCAGAACAGCACCCGATGCTGATATTTGAGCGGGATTTTCATGGTGGAAAAGATCAGCGCCCACACAAACACGTTGTCGATGCTGAGCGATTTCTCCACCAGATAGCCAGCGAGGTACTCACCAAAGGCTTCGCCACCAAAGAGGTAGGCGACCAAACCGCCAAAGGCGAGACCGCAGGCCACCCAGGCCATGGTTTCGCGGAATGCTGAGCCTGCGGTTGGCTCGTGGTTGTCGCGGTGGCGGTAGAGGTCGATGGCCAGCATCACAACGATGAGGCCGATCAGCAGACCCCAGTGCCACACTTCCACATCGAGGTCGACGAAGTCTTTATCGGACGCATCGGCTGCAAAGATCACTCTTCGAATTTACCCGGAGCGGTCCACCAAGTTGACCAGCCACGCCAATTCTTCCCGCCGCGATCACGCCCCAACCGCCAAAATGTCGGAAGAAGGCGACAGATTTTGTCGTTTTCTTCCGACATTTCGGGCTTGGGGCTCTATTCGAGGGTGGCGTAGTTGGTGGCGCGGTCGTCGGTGGTTTGGCCGCCGAGTCCGGCGACGGTGATCGCCAGGGTCTCGAGGTATTCGTCCATCACCGCCACGTTGCCGTTTGACACGGTGGAGTGCAGGTTGTCGGGTGGGGTCTGACGGTCGTGGAACCAGCCCTTGGTGGCCAGGAGATCGGCGAGGGCAAAGATGTCGAGCGCCGGATTTCCGCTGGTGTCAGCTTCGCTGGCCATGGCCACCAGGTGGAATTGGCCGTCGCCGAGGGTGGTGAGCCCATCGATGGCGTTGATTCCGGCCCGCATCTTGTCGGCGGCATCGAGCGTTTGGCGGGTGAGGTCGAGGTAGCCGTCCACTCCGAGGAACGAAATCACCGCCCAGGCGGTGGCCATGGGAAGACCGGATCGGCTGCCCTGCAGGTTCGGGGAGGCGTAGAAGCCGCCGAGCCAGTCATCAAACACGAAGGTCTGATGCTTGCGCATCGCCTTGTCGGTGTAGAGGATGACCGAGGTCCCTTTGGGCGCGTAGCCCAGCTTGTGGATGTCGGCGGAGATCGAGGTAACCCCATCGACCCGGAAGTCCCACGGCGCCACGTCTCGGCCCAGCATCTCGGCGAAGGGGAGAACGTAGCCGCCCATACAGGCGTCGACGTGGCAGTTGGCATCGACCGAGGCGGCGAGTGCGGCGATTTCGGGGATGGGGTCGATCACACCCTGCGGGTACTGCGGTGCGGAGCCCACCACGAGCACCGTGTTGTCGTTGACCTGGTTGGCCATGGCCGGGACATCGGCGGTGAGGTCCTCGAGCACCGGTGTCTTGTGCACCTTGAGGCCGAACAGGTGGGCTGCCTTGTGGAAGGCGGCGTGGGCGCTCTCGGGCAGCACCATCTCCGGATCGGTGACGTTGCGTTCTTTACGGGCTCGTTCACGGGCCGCCTTGACCGCACACAGGATCGACTCGGTACCGCCGCTGGTGAGGAAACCCGATGCGGTCTCGGGACCGTGCAGAAGATCTGCGGTCCACCGGACCACTTCGGACTGGATCTCGGCCAGCGACGGAAAGGCCATGGTGTTCAGGGCGTTCTCGTGCAGGTAGAGCTTGGCCGCTTCTTCGGCAACGGCGTGTACTTCCGGACCACCGTCATAAACCATGCCGAACGTGCGGCCGGTGCTCCAGGTCACGTCCCTGGTTCGTTTGGCGACCAGATCGCCAATCACGTCGTCGTGTGTTCGCCCGTGCTGTGGAAACCCCATGGGACCACTCTCCACCAAATTTCCCCAGCCCGCCAGAGCCCCCCAATAAGTAGCGCGGGCCCCAAA
>CALAML010000029.1 GCA_937925845.1 uncultured Acidimicrobiales bacterium
GAAGGTCAACTACCTCCGGGGGAATCGGTCCGTTCAGAACCGTGCGCATGCCCTCAGACTACCGCAGCAACCTCCGCCACCGACACCGGCAAAGGCACCCCGTCCGGCAAGAGGGACAGGGCCCCAAGGGAACCCGTCGGCGCCTGGGGCGCCTTTGGGGTTCCTGCCAGCCAAAGCCTCCGTGGCGAACGGCCCGCCCGGAGGGCAGAACCCGCCCCCGGGCAAACAGATAAAGGCACCCGAGCCAAGAGGACGGCTGGCCGACGGGCAAAGGCACCCCGCCCGGAAAGAGGGACAGGGCCCCAAAGGCCAGCCAAAGCCTCCGTGGCGAACGGCTGGCCCGGAGGGCAGGAACCAGCCCCCCGGGTAGAGAGTTAAAGGCACCCGAGCCAAGAGGGCGGCTGGCCGACGGGCAAAGGCACCCCGTCCGGAAAGAGGGACAGGGCCCCAAAGGCCAGCCAAAGCCTCCGTGGCGAACGGCTGGCCCGGAGGGCAGCTACAGGGCAGTTAGAGCTTCCCCATGAACTCGGACATTTTTGCGCCGGGGTCTTCGCCGAGGAAGAGGAAGGCGGGCACGATCATGCGGTCGGTGCCGATGGCGGCCATTTCTTCGACCGCTCCTTTGGGGTCGGGGCCAAAGAGGGCTTCGCTGCCGGCGGTGAATTCGATGGCTGAGGGGTCGCGACCGTAGTCCTGGGCGGTTTGGCGAACCAGTTCGAAGGAGGCTTTGAGTTCTTCAACGGAGCCTCGGCCAGGGAAGAAGCCGTCGCCGAGGCGGCCGGCTCGTTTGGCCGCGGCTTCGCTGTGGCCGCCAACAACGATGGGGATGTTCTCCTGTTGGGGTCGGGGGTTTGACGAGACGTTGGCAAAGTTCACAAACTCGCCTTCGTGGGCCACCAGTTCACCGGTCCAGAGGGTGCGCATGGCGGCGACGTATTCGTCGGTGCGCTTGCCCCGGCGTTCCCAGGGAATACCGAGGGCATCGAATTCTTCGCGTAGCCAGCCGACGCCGATGCCGAGCTCGAGGCGCCCGTTGGAGAGGTCGTCGAGGGTGGCGAGTTCCTTGGCCAGCACTACCGGGTTGCGTTCGGGCAGGATCAGGATGCCCGTACCCAGGCGGATGGTCTCGGTCACACCGGCGAGGTAGGCCAGCCAGATCAGCGGGTCAGGAATCGGGGTGTCGGGCCGAGCCGGCATCTTGCCGCTGGGGTCATACGGGTAGGTGGAGCTATACCCCTCCGGGTAGATGACATGCTCCACGGTCCAGATGCTTTCGAAGCCGTTGGCTTCGGCGGCCTGGGCGAACTCGATGGCACCGGGGTTGGTCGAGAACGACATGGTGTTGGCAAATGCGATTCCAAATTTCATACCGGCGACCCTAGTTCTCACCCTTCGGGGCCGCCCGCTGGAGTGTCCGAAAGAGCGTTAGAGGTGCATCGGGGCTCGTTCGTTGGCCCATTGCACTTCGGCTTCGAGTTGGGCTGCAACCTGGATCAGCAGGTCTTCGCGACCGTAGGCGGCTACGAGTTGGGCCCCGACGGGAAGGCCGTCGGCGGTGCGGTGCAGCGGTAGGGAGATGGCAGGCTGGCCGGTGGTGTTGAACGGCGAGGTGAAGGCGGCATAGGGAACGGAGCCGGTGAGACTCCGGAAAGGGTCGTCGGCGCTGGGCGCCATTTTGCCGAGTGGCGGGGGCGGCTCGGCTGTGGTTGGGGTGAGGAGAAGGTCCCATCCCTGTTCCCACCATTGGGCCATCAGCCGGCGGAACTCGTGTTGGGCTGCTTGGGCCGCGAGTACTTCGGCTCCGGTTACCTTCGCGCCACCCTGGGCCATGGCCCAGGTTCCGGGCTCCACATCGTCCTGGCCCAGTTTGCGTCCGAGAAGGGCTCCGAGGCGTTCCATGTTTTCGACCGCGCCAACGCGGGCCAGCGTCGAGAACAGCTGGTTGAAGGTGACGATCTGATCCATGGCTTCGGGGTGGGAGTCGGCCACTTCATGGCCGAGTGATTCGAGTAGCTGGCCGGCCTTGCGGGTTACCTCCACACATTCGGGGTTCACGTCGAGTCGCGGGTTGGTATCGAGCAGTCCGATACGCAAACGCCCAGGGTTGGCGCCGACTTCGTCGAGGTAGGGCCGGGCTGGTCCTGGGGCCACCACTCCATCGCCGAGAAACGGGGCGCAGGTGGCATCGAGGATCGATGCGGTGTCGCGAACGGTGTGGCTCACGACGTGCTGACATGACATGCCCCATTCGTCTTGGAGTGGCCCCATGGAGATGCGACCCCGGCTTGGTTTGAGCCCGACCAGCCCGGTCATGGCGGCCGGGATGCGGATCGACCCGCCGCCGTCGCTGGCGTTGGCCGCGGGGATCATGCCGGAGGCCACTGCGGCCGCGGCTCCCCCGCTCGACCCACCCGCACCATGGTTGGTGTTCCAGGGGTTGTGGGTTGGTCCGTAGGCCATCGGCTCGGTGGTGGCCGAAAGGCCAAGCTCAGGGGTGTTGGTTCGCCCCACGATCACAAACCCGGCTTGGCGGTAGCGGGTGACGATGTTGGCATCGGTCGGGTGCCGGTAGCCAGCAGCCTTCAGCGCCGGGTTACCCATATGGAACGGGTCGCCGGCGCTGGCTGGCCAGAGGTCTTTGAGCAGCATGGGCACGCCGCGGAACGGCCCGTCGCCAAGGTCCGAGGATTGAGCTTCGGCTCGGGCCTCGTCGAAGCGTCGGTGGATCACCGCGTTGAGGTCGCCGTCGACGGCTTCGATACGTTCGATGGCAGCGTCGACCAACTCCAGCGGAGTGGCCTCCCCCGAGCGCACCAACTCGGCCTGAGCCATCGCGTCCATCCGGGCCAGAGAAGAATCCATGGGAGCAAAACTAGTTCTCGGTAAACACCTCGGTCGGCGGAACGGTTGCTTGGGGAAGTTCCTTCAGGTCACATCGGAGACGTGTTCCTCGACCACGGTGTAGTGGATGCGGGTGGAAGGGTCGAAGAGTTTGGCTTCGTCCTCGCGTATTTCTTGCATGGCCTCGGGGGCCAAGAGAATCTTCCGGGTGGCCGCCTGCTGGGCCGCGTCTGAGTACCAAATCTCCAGCATCACATCGAAGTCGGGCTCCCCGGCCGTGCCGGTGTCGGGATTGGTGGGCCCGGTGATAAAGCGCCGGCCGTAGTGTTCGACGTTTCCTTTGAGGTACTTCTCGCCGATGAGTCGATGGGTGGTCTCGTAGTACTCCCGAAACTCTTCCGGCGTCATGCCCGACCGGCGTTTCAGCATGGTGATGGTCTTGATCATGGTCGGCCCCTCCGTCGACCACGCAAAAACTACCAAACCGACCCGAAATGTCGGCGCTGGGCATGAAATATCCGCGCTGGGCGCCGACATTTCGGGGTGGGCGGGGGTGGGTGTAACAACATTTGGGGGTTGGGGCATACAAGCTAGTGATGATGCCAACACCACCTCCGGGGACAAACCCGGCCGAGTTTGAGGAGCGAGATGCCGCCAACCGGCGCGCCGATGCCTCTTCCTTGGTTGGTGCCGGCGACCCTGACTCTCAAGCCAATCCGGACGTCGATAGCGAGATTTTGGTGGCGTCGGCGACCGATGGCGACGTGTTTGGCCAGCTCTTTGAGCGCAACAGTGCCGCGGTGTTGGCCTTCTTTATGCGTCGCACCGCTTGCCCCCAGACCGCAGCCGACCTCACCGCCGAAACCTTTGCCCAGGCCTTTGCGTCACGGGGGCGGTTTAACCGCACCGGAGCGCCGGCTCGGGCCTGGCTCTTCACCATCGCCCGCCGTCAGCTGGCCCGCTTTGTGCGCAAAGAAGCGGTGGGCGCCAAGTACCGCCGCAAGCTGGGCCTCGACCCCACCACCCAACTCTCTTCCACCGATATCGAACGCATCGAGGATCTGGCCGCATCGGCGCCCGAGCGGGCCGCAGTGGCCGAAGCCATGGCCCAGCTTCCCGAACGCCAACGTCAAGCGGTGCAGCTTCGAGTGGGCGAAGACCTTCCCTACCCCTCGGTGGCGGCCCAGCTCGGCTGTTCCGAAGGTGCGGCTCGGGTGCGGGTTTCCCGCGGCCTCACCGCCCTCGCCGACCTGATGGAAACCACTGTCGACTCTGCAATCGATCCCGCCCTCGCTACTCAGCAGGCCAACACCCGGGAGATCTCATGACCAGCGACCCCACCTTCGACCCCGGCGGCAACTCCCCTACCCCGCCGCCGTTCCTCGACTCGCTCGGCCAAGACCTGGCCGCCGGACGTAACCAGCTGAACGACCGTCGCCGCCGCACCAATATGGTGGCTGGTATGGCCGCAGTAGTGGCCCTGGCCATCGGCGGAACCATCACCGTGGCCAACCTCACCGGCGACGACGTCACCCCAAACCAAATCGCAGCAGGCAACGAGGACAACGGCGACGACGAGACTCAGCCCGGCAGCGACTCAGTCGACGAACCAACCAGCCGGGCCAATTCCGATGCTGATAGCGAGAGCAACATCGTCGAGTTGGCCCAGGAATTAGTCGGTCTTGAAGACGAGACTGCGCTGGAGCGGGTGCGAGGCGACGGCTTTGAAGCCCGGGTCTCCGAGCGTGATGGAGTGGCAACGGCGGTGGAGATGCAGCCGGGACGCTTCAACCTCACGGTGAACGAGGGTGTGGTTACTAGAGTGCGGGTGGAGGGCGAGGAACCGGCGGGTGACCTGATCGTGGGTGGCGATGGCGTTGAAGACACCCCGCTCTCGCCCCGGGAACTGGTCACTGAGGTACTGGACATGACCGAGGACGAAGCGCTCCAGTTCCTCGAAGAACAAGGTCGCCAGGCTCGGATCATCGAGCGCGATGGTGTGGGTCAGCCGGTCACCCGCGATCTACGGCCCGGCCGTTTCAACCTGGTCATTGCCGACGGTCGGGTCGTGGACATTCAAGTCGAAGGTCCGCTGGACGAGCTTGTGGATCCGGCCATAACGACCGAGCCGCTGAGCTTGATCGGTCTAGATGAGGGCGTCGCCATCGCCATCGCCGAAGCCCAGGGCACGCCAGCCCGGGTGGTGGAGCGCGACGGCGAACAACTCCCGATCACCTATGACCTGCGGCCGGGCCGACTGAACCTGACGGTACTTGATGGGATCGTGACCGAGATCCAAGTCGAAGGCGAGGGTCCGGCAATCGGAAACTAGACCCGGGGCGGAGTGGGTGGATCGGCTGGGCCGGAACCGGTGAGGCCGGGCAGGGTGGGTCGGTAGACCACTCGGGGTTGGGCTGCGACGCAGCTTTGATCGACGCGGTCGAAGGGTCGGCGGAGGAAGCGGCCCATGATGTCGTTGGCACAACGGTTGCCGAGCATCACGTGTCCGCCCCGTTCAAAGACCACCAGGTTGGTTCGGGAGCTGGCATCGAGGGCGCCGACCACCCAGCTGATCGGGGTGCGATCGTCGTCCTGAGCGCCAACGATCAGCAACGGCACGTCGGGAATAGGGACGGACCGAGCAGCGCTGGCCGGTCGGCTCAAGGCGACCGATCCCGGCGCCGGGTCCACGTCCCAAAGCTCACAGAAGCGCAGCACGTTGGGCTCGCCGCCCACTTCATCGAAGAGTCGATCCATGGTCGGCGACCAGCGGGTGGCGGGCTCGGGCAGAAACGCCTCTGGGTTCGCGGCTTCCTCGGCGCAGATCACCGAAAGGTACAGCCCGGTAGCAAAGAGTGAGGTAGGCGGAGGCAACGCTTGGTCTGGAGGTTCTCCCGGCGCCGGTTGGCTGGCGGCATGGGCCTCGGCCGTCGGCAACAGCGAGGCCAGGGCCGCCGCTTGGCTAGGCCGATCTTGGGTGGCCAGGGCGTGGATGAACGCCGGCGTGTTGGTATCGACCAGTGAGCGGCTGAGGAAGTCCATCAGGGCCACCCCGTCGAAGGCGGGCCGAGCCACCTCACCTCGGAGGTGGGCCGGGTAGGGCACCGGATCGCGCTCTACCCGTTCGAAGGCTCGGATCAGGTCGGCGCGCAGCCGGGGGAAGGCTTCTCGACAGCTGTCCTGGATCTGGCAGCGGGCCACCAAGTCGTCGAGCTGGCGGTGGATGGCCGCCGGGCCGTCAGCCACGAAGTTGACGGCTGGCGGTAGGACCGAATCAACGATTACCGAACGCACGCCGGCCGGGTCCTGGGCCATCACCGTCATGGCCACAGTGGTTCCGTAGGAGGCGCCAAGGAGGTCCATGTTGCGGTAGCCGAGGGCCTGGCGAAGTTCGATGGCATCGGCTGCGGCTTCTTTGGTGGTGAAGCCGGCCAAATCGACCCGCTCGCGGGCGAGCCGGGCCTGGCATCGGCGAATTTCGCGGGTCAAGACGTCAACGTCGGTTTCGCCGGGTGCGTCTTCGCAGGAGAGGTTCGGCATCGACAGCCCGGTGCCTCGCTGGTCCATCACCACCAGGTCCCGTGCCGAGGTGAAGGGAGCTACCCGGGCCAGCAACGAGGCCACATTGGAGCCGGGCCCACCGGGGCCGCCTTCGAAGAAAAAGAGCGGCGGCGCCGAGACGATCGACGGCCCGGAAAAGTTCGACGTGGCGGGCACAACGACCGCCGCGACCTGGATCATGCGGGAGTTGGCGACGTCGCGCCGCTCGGGCACAGCTAGGAAGCCGCAGCGGGTCTCGCGGGTGACGTTGAGGTAGGCGGGACAAACGCTGTCGCGCCAGCGATCGGCGGGCGGGCTGGCCCGATCAACCAGCTCAACGTTGATACACGGCACGGTGAGGCTGTTCAACGATTCGGCCGTGCCCCCGTGGACCACCCGAATGAAGTGGGCCGGCTCATCGATTGCCACGCTTGGCAGCCGGAAGAAGGCTGAGGTCGCGTCGTCGGCCAGATCCATGGTTGGGGCGGTGGTGGCCAGCAACTGGCCGGTTCGGCTGAGCAGGGCGACCCGGATCTGCTCGTGGGTTTGATGCTCGGCATCGAACGGCACATGGCCGGGGTCGGCCACCACCCCCGACACCACCACGTCGCCCGGCCCGACCGGTTGGGCCAGCCGACGAGGTGTGCTCACGTTGAACGAAACGTCGACACCAAGCGGAACCTCAGCCCCCCGAACCACGATCTCGAAGCCCAGTTCGGCGGCACAGGCCGACGGGTCGGCCCCCTCGGTTCCCCCGGATTGGGCACCGACGGCCGGCGTCCCGACGAATGCGTTGATCAGGTTGATCAGCAAGCCAACAAATACGACGGCGAGCGGCCACAACGCGCGGCTGGCGATGCCATCAGCCTGCTGGCCTCCACCGCCACTGCTGCTGCGCCAGCCGATGGTCAGGTTTCTCGGATTTCCAAACTTGCGCGAACTGCTCCGCAGAGCCTCGTTCCCTTCGTTCCGCCGTCGGTATCCGACGCCGATATCGCCTATGTTCCGCCGCTCCCCGTCCCCGGGTTCGAACCTACTTCCCCGGACGTCACCCAGACGCGGATAGTTGTCGCTCTGGGCGATCTGTCACGGGACTGCAATAGGCGTACGCTGAACGCAAGCATTTCACCACGTTGAGGAGCGAAACATGGATGCCAGCAAAGCGCGAGACGTTGATCTGAGTGCCGTTCCGCAGATCCAGCGGCAGCCTGAGGCTGAGTCTTGGCTCGATGTTGTGGCCGAGCGGGAGCCCAAAGCTCGGCCGCAAGAGGCGGCCAAGCTCCTTGATGTAGGTGGTCTGAGCTCTCGTCAGGGCCGGGCTATTGCCGCCATAAGTGTGGTGGCCATGCTGGCCCTCGACATCTTTGCCGCCCCGGTCGATCCGAACGCCGCCGGTCCCGGCGCGTTGGTCACCACCATTGTCGACCTTTCGATCCTGGCTCTGTTGGCCACGCCGCTGATGGCGCTGGCTCGCACCCGGGGGGCCGCCCTTGCTGGGCTTGCTGGCGCAATGGCGGTGCTCGGCTTGCAGGCCCAGTGCTTCATCGGCGGCCACACCGGCTTCTTCGCCACGCCATTCCTGGCCATCAACGCGGCCATGGTCGGCCTGGTCGCGGTGTGTGCCGCGTCGCTGCGGCGCTGAAGCACCCACCTGGCCTCCCGACGCCGGTGGACCAGTAGAATCTGGGTATGGAACCCGAGAAGAAGTATCGAGTCGACATCGTCTACTGCGTGCCCTGAGACTATTCTGAGCGCGCCGTGAGCGCTGCCAACGATATTTTGCGCACCTACCAGCATGTGATCGAGTCGCTCACCCTCACTACCGGCGGTTCCGGAGTGTTTGATGTGATCGTCGATGGCCAGACCATCTACTCCAAGGCCGAGACGGGCCGCCACGCCCATCCAGGTGAGCCGCTCGAACTGTTTGCCGCTCATGTGGGTCCCGGCGTTCCCGTCTATCAGCGCTGAGTGCCGGCCCGGCGCCAAACGGCCACACTGTGGGTCGACGGTGTCGAAGTGGGTGCGGTCGAACTGGCCGACACCTACCTTCGACGGCTCAGGGGTCTGTTGGGCCGCGATGGCATTGAAGGGGCGATCCTGTTTCGTCCAGGCAATTCGATCCACACCTTGGGGATGCGCTTTGCCATCGACGTGGCGCATTGCGACGCCGATCTTGTGGTGTTGCGGACCATCACCATGGCCCGCCACCGACTCGGCAAGCCGATACGGGGCGCCAAAGTGGTGGTTGAGGCCGAGGCCGGTCGCTTCGCCGAGTGGGGCCTGGCGAAGGGTTCCCGGCTCCGGCTGACCGAGCGCTGACCGGCCCGCCATGTTTCCCAACACGGTCCATCAGTCGACGAGCACCCGGCGGGTTTCGATCAGCTGATCGATTTGGGGAAAGGCTCCGCTTGTTACCCCGGTCCTGCCTCCACACACCGGCTCGCGGGCCAAGGCGAAGTGGTCGGGGTACGACGGGTAAGGCTGACACAGGGCCACTTCGGGGCCGAGCACCGAGACCAGAGCCGCCGGGTCCTCGACCCGCAGGATCGAGCGCTGGTCAAAGAGCTCCGGAACGGCTCCGGTTTCAGGTGGCGGCTGACATGGTTCGGTCCAGCCGGGCCGGAACACAACCGGTTGACCCAACTGGGCTTCGGCGGCCCTCACTGCCGCCCGCACTCCGGTGGCGATCCCCGCGCCGGCAGGTAAGCCGGCGAATGGTCCACACGTAGATACCCGCAACAGTCCGGAGTCAGCCAGAAGCTCACCACCCTGGCTGCGGGGTTCGTCGTGAAGAAACGCCGGGGTTGGAAGCGGGTTTGGCGGTGGGGTTTGGACCCGGTCGCCGATGGTAAAGGACACGATCAATTCGGCGGTGGCCAGTCCGGTCTTTGCCGTTCGGGGTCCACCGGGTTTGTTCCATAGCCCGACGGTTCCGTTGGTGTGGACGGCAACGCTGGCCTGTTGGCCATCTATCAGACAGCTGTCGAGACGGGCATCGTTGGCTGCGGCGTAGTTGGTTGCGCTCCAGCGGGCGGGTGAGGGGCAACCTCCCGCTCCTGTCGCCGGTCGAGGGTAGGGGGTTTGTTGCAGGGCGTTGATGAGGTGGGCTTCAGCGCCGTCGAGGGCGGCGAGAGCTGCGGCGTCGGCGCCAGCCTGGGCCTGAGCCGAGAGAGCATTGGCTCGAGCAACCGAAGTGAGGGCCAGCGTGAGTCCGAGCAGTGCGACAACAGCAATGAGCACGGGCGCCAACACTTGCCCATGCTCGTTGCTGGCCGCGACCCCCGAGGGATACCGTTCGGCCCCCATGTTGGTCAGGCCGCCTTCACATCATTGATGGCGCCCTGGATGATCGGCTTGATGAGCCCCGAGATATTGAGCTTGATCATGCCAACGACAATGGCGGCCACCAGGAGAAGGACGCCGGCGTATTCGAGCACTCCTTGGCCGGAGTCACCCCGGTCGTCGGCCGCTTTAGCCACCGACGCTGCAGCGAGCTGGGCGCCGACTGCGAGTCGGATGCCCAGATCAAGGTTGCGGTTTGCGGTCTTCGTGGCTTTGGTGTTCATCGTTCCTCTTCTTCTTCTTCTTCTTGAGTGACGTTCATACGTTCGGCCCTGCCAGTAGTCGGTGAGCTTGTCCTCAACGTACGGACGAGCGGACCTACACGGGAAGGGCCCCGGGGCCCAGGCGGGAGACCCAAATCCTGATCGATCTACCGCTACAACCAAACGCTGCACGGGTGAAGCTGACCGCGTTGCGCGTCTACAATCCGTTCTTCACGGAAGGACCGGTGGTGGCTATGGTCCAGCCCAAGCCTGAACGACAACAGAGAACTCGCGAAGCGCTGCTCATTGCAGCTGAACGCGCTTTTGAGGAGCGACCAATCTCCGAGGTCACGCTCGCCGAGATCGCGCGTAACGCCGGCTTCACCAAAGGTGCTGTGTATTCGAACTTCGATTCGAAGATCGATCTGCTCCTGGGGGTGATGGAGCGCAACCTTGCGGTGCTTCCTCAGCGCTACGACTGGTTGATCGAGTCGGCGCTCTCGGGCGAGCTTCAGGCGGAGCTCGCGGCGGCAACAGAAATCGTGACTGCCGCCGGCTTTTCCAACCTCGGCCATGTGCGGGTGATGGCTGCACTGCGATCGGCAGCGCTCGATGACCCGATGGTGGCCGAACGCCTGGTCGCCCTTCAATCCGTCGCCATGGCCGAAGTGCAACGGACGATGGAGGAGCGGGCTCGGCTCCAGGGCCGAACCATGCTTGTGGATGCGGAGGAGCTCACCGTTGGCATCTTCGCACTGGCCTCTTCCCTGCTGATTCGCGGCGGATACACCCCCTACCCCGAAACCGGAGCCGTCCTGTCGACCATGCTCGATGTCATCGTCCGAGGGGTGCTGGCCAAGGAGCAGGACGACCGGGAAGCGACCGAGGCCTACCTGGCACAGATGGCAGAGGCCGAGGCCAACAACGGCAGTGCTGAGTCCACCCAGTTGGCGGATAGCCAGCCGGAAGGTTGTAGTAGTGCCCAGCCGGGAGCGAGGCCGGCTACAGGTTGAGTGAGCGGGTGGTCCAGGTGGCGACGGCCTCGGCCCGGTTGGCGGCATCAAGCTTGGTGTAGATCCGGTTGATGTGGTTCTTCACCGTCTTGGTGCTCACGTACATCCGATCGGCGATGGCACCGTTGGCCAGCCCCGACGCGATCAGTTCCATCAGCTGGGTCTCTCGCGGGGTAAGACCAAACGCCGACTCGGTTGCCGCTGGTGCCGGTTCTCCTCGCACCATCGCCATCACCGCGCCGGTCACAGCTGGCGACAGCACGCTTTCGCCACCAAAGACGGCTCGGATCGAGGCCGACAACTCCCAGACATCAAAGTTACCGTGCACCAGGTAACCCGCCGCGCCAGCCCGTATGGCCGCGGTCACGATCTCGGTGTCCTCGGCGTAGGTCAACATCAGCACCTTGGCCGAGTTGGAGATTTCCGCGGCTGCCGTCACCCCGTCCTTGACTGGCATGCGTACATCGAGCAGCACCACGTCGGGTCGTAGTCGGCGGGTCTCCTCGATGGCGACCTGTCCGTTGCGGGCCGTGCCTACCACCTCCAGATCATCGGCGTGATCCAGCAGCGCTACCAGTCCTTCGAGGATCACCTGGTTGTCGTCCACTACCAGCACCCGCACCGTTGCGGTCGCGGTGGTGTCGGCTTCGGTAGTGATGGGAGCATCTGCGGTATCGGTCATGAAGTGTTCCTTGTAGATGTCGCTAGTGACACATCACTAGGGAGTGCTGGGCGCGCCGACGTCGGCTCGACGAACGGTGGCGGCCAGATCGTGGTGAAGGCTCTGGAGGCCAACCACACAGGTGAGGGTGGTACCGATGCCAGGTTCGGAGCGGATGTGGAGTTGGCCACCGATGGTCTCCATTCGTTCGCGCATACCGACCAGTCCGAAGTGGCCCACAAACTGCTGCTCGGTGGCGCCGTCGGTGAAGTGGAAGCCGGTCCCGTTGTCACGAACCGAGACCGCAACCTGGGTGTCGTTCGCCGACAGCGACACCTCTACCAGGTCGGCTTGGGCGTGGCGCGAGACGTTGCGCAGCGCTTCGCGAATCACCAGCAGGAGTTCCTGCACCACCAGTGGATCCAATACCGGGATCGGTTCCAGGTTGGTGGTGGCGTCGATATCGGGGCACCGTTCGGACCAGGCTGCGACCTCGCGGGCTAATCCCAGGTGGAGCGGAGAGTTGATATCCACCGTGGACCGAAGGTCGATCAGGATCGACCGGGCCTCGGTCGATGCCGTGCGGGCACCGTCGGCCAGTGTACGGGCCAGGTCGGGCGCTCGTTCCGGCCGGCGCTCGGTGGTGACCGCCAGTGCTTCGGCCGACATGGCGATGCCTTGAAGTGTCTTGGCGAAGGAGTCGTGCAGGTCCCGGGCCAGCCGGTTTCGTTCCCGTTCGGCGGCCGCCTCGCTCGCCACCAGCGACAGACGATGATCGGTAGTGGCCTGATGTTCCAACAAGCCGCGGATCACTACGCCCGCAGCCGCGGCCAACGGAATCAGGGCGGGTAGCACCACCAGGTCGTGCAGGGTGCCGGCCGCGTCGGTGGCCGCCCGGGCTCCGTCGCCGGCGAACAGCCCACCGGAGTAGATCTGCACCGCGGCCAGATATCCCACCACCAACGCCCCGGCCAAACCCACAGCACCAGCCCGACGGTAGAAGAGTCCACCAAAGAGCGCGGTGAACAGGCTGTAGTACACAAACGGACTCTCCGGACCGGCGATGCTGAGCACCATCCCGACCAGGAAGATCTCGGTGGCGAGGTAGAGCGGATGGCCCAGCACCCGTTGGCCAAGGGTCTCCCATCGGGCCAACAACACGATCGAAACCACGGTGGCCAGACCGAGGGCAGCCCCGACCACAACCCGGCCCGCAGAAAGGGTGGGGATGGTGAGCGCGGTGAGACACAGGGCACCGAGACGAATCTGGAGCGCGACCAGCCCAGAGGCGGCGACGTTTCGCTCGATTCGTGTTTGTTGATCAGCCACCAAAGAGGCCACCACCATCCGAGCCTGTAGTAAGAAACAGGCCAACCCCCAGAAGTACCATCATTCCGGGCAAAAAGAGAGTGCTAACCACCAGGGAAATCTTCCCGCCTGCCTTGGTAGCCCGCCGTTTGGCCCGTTGGGTCACGTCGGTGCGGAGTTCACCGGCCATACCGGCCAAGGTGCGGGCCAGGGGAGCGCCGAGTTCGTCGGCCTGTAGCAACGAGGCCACAAAGACAGTCATGGTCTCGCCGGGATTTCGCTGGGCCAGGGCCCGAAACGCCTGGCGTCGGCTGCCGCCGAGCTCGAGATGGCCCAGGGTGGTTCGAATCTCCTCCGCCAGCGGTCCACCGAGTTCGTCGGCCACGGTGGTGAGGGCCTCTTCGAACCCGGCGCCGGCCTGAACCACCACGGCGGTGATATCGAGATAGTCGGGCAGGGTGCGTTCGATCTCTTCCTGGCGCTGTCGAGCCAGGCGACTGAGCCGGAGGTCTTCGAAGGCGAGCGAGCCGAGGCCCACCAGCAACGCAAAGCCAGTCATCCCGATGCTGAGCGCCATCACCGCGACGGCAGCGGCGACGACGAGGTGTTGGGCTTTGCGGGTTGCATAGGTGTCGACGGTGATGGCGTCGGGTCGACCGGCGGCGTCGATGGTTGCGCCAACCCACCGCTCAACCGTTGCCGGCGTGGCAGCTCGAACCGCGGGGGCCAGTCGATCGCCAGCGCGGGTGACCAGGTTGGTGATCGGCGAGCGGCGAACCGATGTTGATGCGAGGTCTCCGCCTTGGTAGCGGCGCATCAGGTCGCCGGGGTCGCTGGCCATACGCCAACCGATAGCGCCGATGATCCAGCTCATCGTGGCCGCCAGGGCCAAGCTGACCGCAGTCATGTAGCTATACGGGTCACTCGCCGAATCACCAAACCGCCTATGGCGAAGAGGGAGCCGGCCACGACCAGGGCCAGCCGACCGAGCCATTCGTGAAACATGGCGTCGACCGCGCCCGGGCTGAGCGAGTTGAGCATCAACAACGACATGGCCCCGAGCGCCATGGTGGCGTAGCCGGTGAATTTCGGCCCGGCCATCATGGTACGAACCTCGCCCCGAAGCACCTTGCGGGCTTCAAGCGTTCTGGCCATTTCCTGGAGCGAGGTGACCGACTCGCCACCTCGGCGATGTTGGATGATGAGGGTGGTGACCATAACCCGCAGCTCCGCCGACGGCAGTCGTTCCGCCAGACCGGCCAGCGCCTGGTCAACGCTTTGCCCGTAGTGAAGTTGGGCTCTGGTGGTCATGAGTTCCGATGCGATGGGTTCTTCAAGTTCGCTCGCGGCCCGATCGAGTCCACGGGCCAGGGACAAGCCGGCGCCGGTGGTGTTGGAGAGGATGCGGACGAGGGCGGGAAGCTGGCTGATCAACGCCTCATTTCGTTTGGCCTGCATGCGCCGAACCCAGCCAAGGGAGCCAGTGGCGATGGTGGCGCTGATCAGCCAGCCGAGGGCCGTCGATACGCCGATTGCCACCAGGTAGCCGCCGACAGCCATGAGTCCGGCGGTGACCGCGAGATACTCGGTAGCTCCGATCGCCAGCCCTGCGGAGTCGAGTTCTCGGCTGAGTCGCGCCAGGTGGGGTGAACGAGCCGCCGCGGCCGACAGTCTTACGGTGGTGGCGGCGCGACCAGCTGCGTCAGGGTTGATGGCCCGCCGCAGTTCGGCGTCAGCGTGGACGCTTCGTACCAACAGATAGACAGAGGCGAGAAACATCACCAGTACCGCCACGGCGGCCAGGACCAGGTTGGCCTTCACCGCGATGCCCTCGATGCAAGCAGCCCGGCCGCGGCGAAGCGGTCTTGTAACCACGGAGGCGGGGCGAAGTGCTCGAGCGGCGCCTGCAACATCGCGTCGCCACGACGAACTAGTGGTAGCAGCGTGGGCGCCTCGTTTGGCTGGCGCATCACTGCAGCGATTTCTGAGATACGGCGACTGCCATCGTCGCTCCGGGCCAGCTGCACAATGATGTGGATCGCTCCCGCCACCTGCTCACGAAGAGCTTCGTAGGGAAGCTCGAGTTCGCTCATCGAGGCGAGGGTGAGAAGGCGAGCCAGCGCATCATCGGCGGTGTTGGCGTGCACGGTGGTGAGCGACCCTTCGTGGCCGGTGTTCATCGCTTGGAGCATGTCGAGGGCCTCTCCCCCGCGCACCTCGCCCACTACGATCCGGTCGGGTCGCATCCGCAGCGCGTTGCGCACCAGGTCTCGGATGGCGATGCGACCGTGTCCTTCCACGTTTGCGGGTCGGGCTTCGAGGCGGACCACGTGTTCCTGGGCCAGGCTGAGTTCGGCCGAGTCTTCGATGGTGACGATTCGTTCATCGCGACCGATGAAGCCGCTGACAACGTTGAGCAGCGTCGTCTTGCCGGTACCGGTGCCGCCCGACACCACGATGTTGCATCGGGCCTTCACGCAGCCTCGCAGAAGATCGATCGTCGGCTGATCGAGGGCACCTCGGGCCACCAGTTCGTCGGCGGTGAACGGCTTGGGAAACCGGCGGATGGTGAGGCTGGCACCGTCGAGAGCCAGCGGGGCGATCACTGCGTTGACCCGTTCTCCGGTGGCCAGTCGGGCATCGACCATGGGCGAGGAGGCATCGATGCGCCGGTCGACCGAAGCCACGATGCGGTCGATGGTTTGGCGAAGCTGGGCCTCGTCGCTGAAGCCCACGTCGGCCCTCTCGATGCGGCCGGCTCGTTCGACAAAGACGTTGCGGTGACCGTTGACCATGATCTCGGTCACCTCCGGGTCAGCGAGCAGCGGTTCGAGGACTCCGAGGCCGACCGCCTCATCCACGACCCGCCGCACCAGTGCCGAGCGCTCGGTGGAGGAAAGCAACGGACCATCGCCACTGACGAGCTTGGTGACGACGCGCTCCAATCGGGCCCGTTGGGCGTCACGACCCAGCTTGGCCACTTCGTCGACGTCGATCGCGTCGAGGAGCCGTTTCCGGTAGGTCGAGACGCTCTCCGCGTCCATGGATCTGGTCGGGTCTGGTCGTTGGCTACGGGTTCGATTCTTGAGGCCCATGAGTTGTCTCCGGTTGCCGTGGTCGGTTGGTGCGGGCGGGCTAGCTGTTGGGGAAGGTGGCGCGGCGGGTGATCGTGCCGAGATCGATGCGAACGTTGGGGAACAGCAACGGAACCTTCGCGTTGACGGTGACCGTTTCCCCGGTGACGGTGGTGGTGGCGTCCGCGGCAAACCAGCCGCCCAGCGCCGAGTCGGCCGCAGCTTGGGCTGCCGCGCTGCGGTCACCGACGTCGCCGCCGGCGGGAGAGTTGGAGGATGTGGTGGACGCGGCGCGGGCTGCGGCGTGGGCGGCATTGTTCACCCGCATCACCGCCGCCGCGCCGATCAGTGTCTGTAGCATCAGCGCCGTCATCACCAGCAACATCGGAAGCAGGCCCGCCAGTTCCAGGCTGGCCTGACCGCGGTCGTTACGAGCATCGATTCGGCTGCTGGTCATCGTTGCTCCCTCGGCATGGTGGCGGTGGCGGAGACGGTGAGTGGGCTGGTCCAGTTGGTGATCAGGAAGGGCACATCCAGGTGCACCGTCACCCGGGCTTCGCCCGTGTTGTCGGTCGGGTTGGCTTGGCTCACCGTCGCTCGTTGGGCCCAGCCTCCGGGCAGGTTGTTGGTAGCCGCGTTCTCCACCGAACTGGTTTGGCCGACCGCCGCGGCCCGGGCGCCGGCACGGGCCGCCCCGCCGGCCAGGTTGAATGCATACCCCGCCATCACTGCTTGGAGGATGAGGGCGAGCACCATCATCACCACCATGAGCACGCCCGCCGACTCCAGAGTCGCTTGCCCGGAAACTCCCCGCAGGTGCCGGGGTGGTGGCGGCATCGGTGTTGGCGTCGGCATCGGTGAAGTCGCCGTCGGTGTTGACAGAGGCGTCGGCGGCGGCGGAACAAGGGTGGGCGCTGGTTCCTGGGCTGGTGGAACGCTGGCAAGATGCACCGGCCGACTCGCCAGCCGAAACCGACGGCTCGGGGCCGGTTCAGCGACCAACCCGAGTTCGTCAGCCAGTGCCGCGGTGGCTTTGCCGTAGCGACCATCTGTTCTCGGTTGGAGCGAGCGCCGGTTCAGCGAAGCCTCCAGAGCCCGGAAGCGGGCGGGCACCGTGGTTTCCAGGCGGCTCATTCCCGCCACGTGGTCGATCAGTCGCGGCTGTACTTCGTCACGCTTGGCGACGCGGTTCAGCACCAGCCGAATCTCGTCTCGGGCTCGAAGGTCGAGTCGATGCCAGAGGTCGGCCTGGCGGCGGGCTCCGAGCAGTGCGGGCACGTCAGGCGTGGCCACCACCACTACCTGGTCGGCCAGTTCAACCGCGGCCGAACCAGCCTCGTTGAGGACGGCGCCGCAATCGACCAGGACCACGTCGAAGCGGGCCTTGAGAGCCTGGATGATGTGGCGGGCGGCGTCGGCGGTGACGTCCTCGCCGTCTTCGCCGTTGGGCGGGGCCAGCAGGAACCGGAGCCCGCTCTCGTGTCGGTAGAGCGTTTCGTCTATGTGGCGACTGGTGGCTTCGCCGGCCACGCCAAGAAGGTCGATCACCGATCGGCCGCCAGCGAGGTCGAGGTAGGCGGGCAGGTCGCCGCAGAGCAGGTCGAACTCCACCAAACAGACCGAGGCGCCGGGCCGTTCGGCCAGCACGTGGTGGGCCAGAGCGATGCTCAGCGTGGTCACGCCCACTCCCCCTTTGGCTCCGGCGAGAGCCAGGACCCGGCCATGGGGTCTGCCAATGGCACCGTCACCGAGGCCGGTGGTGGTGGTTCCAGCACCTCGTGCGGCAAAGTCGGTCCAGGCCACCGCAGCATCGATGGCGCCCTGCACCAGGGTGAGGTCGAGGTTGGCTGCTACAACGGCTCGGGCGCCGGCGGAGAGGGCTCGGCGAAGGGCGCTCTCGTCCACATGGGTGCTGAGCTGCACCACCCCGATGGTTGGATGGTTGCGGCTCAACTGACGGGTGAGGTCGACGGCCGGAAGGGGGCCAAGGTGTTCATCGAGGAGGACCACCTGGGGCTGATAGCGCTCGACCATGGCATCAAGCAGTTGGCCGTCGGTGGTGTGGGCCACCACGGTGATCGATTCGAGCTCGGCCAGGGTGGCCTGGGCCCGTCGGGCCAGCTCAGGGTTGGCGGTGGCGAGCAGGATGGGTGTGATCATCGGTCGACCTCGCTGCTCTTGATGGTGATGGTGTCGATGTTGTGGTTGCCGGTGTTCCAGCTGTCGGGGCACCGATCTCCTCCCGAGTCCGGCTTGTCGGGCTCGGGCTCGTTCCCGGGTCGGGCCAGGCGAAGGTTTTCGGCAAAGTTCTCGGCGAAGGTCAGGCAGTTGGCGGCTGGGGCCGGCAGGGCGAAGGTCACCGCCACGGCCTGGCTGGCTTCGGCGGCACCGACGTGAAGCACCCTGGCTCTTTCGATGATGCGCCGGACTTGTGGGGTGCCGTCGGGCTCGAGGTAGGCGGCCACCACATGAACCAGATCTCCGGGCTGGACGCTGTCACCGGTGGCGGAGTAGGCGTTGACCGCAGCTGCGATCTCCACTTCTCCCGGGGCCAGCGTGGGTTGGGGCCCGAACATTCCGGCCTGGACGATGGCCCCCGCCGATTGGTCGAGCTGGGCGATCTGGCCGATCAGACTATCGATGTCGGCGGCGGCGACGGTTGCCGGGCTGAGCCATCGCTCGGGAATGGAGATGATGGCCAGGTCGTCGTGGCCGAGCGCTCGCTGGGCCGCGATGTCGTGTCGGAGGCTCACGACTTCTTTGGTCGCTCCGACCCTTGCTTCGACGTCGGCCACGTAGGACAGCACAGACACAAACACGGCGAGGGAACCGATGATGGCCACCATCAGCACGAACAGGCCGCGTCGTTGGTTGCGGTTCATGGCCGGGCCTCCAGGGGTTGATGGTGGTGACAGATCGGACAGGTCGCGTGGTGGTTTACCTCGCCACACCAGACGCACCGGTTTGAGGGGTCGGCGGCCCTATCGACAGTGACGGTGGTGGAGGTGGCGAGCACTTTTGCGACGTCGGGAATCCAGACGCCGGTGGCGGAGCGCTCCGTGCCCCAGTAGGCCGCCTCGCTGGGGTCGGGGTCGACCACCGTCCCGGAGTTCGCTCGGGCCAGTGCGTCGAGCCCAGCCGCGACCGGAGCCGGGAGTCGGCTGCACGCCGACATCACCAGCGGTGCCTGCCGCTCAAGGGCGGTTGCCCCGTGGGCAGACCAGGGTCGAAGGAGCCGGTGGAGTGGCGAGGCGATACCCCAAGGCGAGTTCAGCAGGTAGCCGGTGCCGGAAGCGTAGGACCGGAGTCGACTCGACCGCGAGACCTGGCATAGCCCTCTGGGGTGCCGTAGCCACGCGAACCAGCCGATCGAGGCACCGAGGCGGCGGACGATAGTGATGGCCTCACCCGGTGACCGGCCGGGCAGCGCCGACTGGGCCAGGGCCGCGGCGACGGCAACGGCCAGCGGTGGCAACGCCAGCGTGGTCCCCACCACATACGGGGTGGCCAGCAGCGCGCGCACCCGACGTACGTCGCCATCGATGCGGTCCACGGCGCTGTGGGAGTAGCGGAGTGTGGCGGCCGCCGGTGCCACCACCACGGCGTAGCCGTTGGCGTCGATAGCGCGGGCACAGTATTCGAGGAGTTGGTCGAAGCCGTAGGCGACACCCGGCAGCGGCTCGGGGCGGGCCAGACGGGGTGCCCCGACGGTGATCACCGGCCCGGGTTGGGTGCCCGTTGGGTCTGATTCGGCGCCGTTGGCCTGCTGACGGGTTGCGTTGCTCACATCTGTGAGTCTGGGCAAGGCCGCCAAGTCCGTGAAGGCCCAATGGCGATTTGGGCCCCCTCTGGGCCCCGGGTGACAGGACGTTAGGCGGCTGCCCAAGAGTCGGCAGTTACCTGGGTGATCGGTCGCGTACAGCAAGGTCCGAAAGCCATTACTTTCAGGCGTTTTCAAGTGCAAAATCAGCAGTGAGCTGCTCATTTTGTCGTTGCTGACGCCGACTACCGGGGCCAACCCAACCTGGCGAGCGACGCCAGAAACAATCACGATACGGAGCACCCATGAGACGATCCCGACTATCCCGCATCTTGATGATGCTCGCTACCGCCGCTCTCCTGGGCGTACTACTCCCGACAGTTGCTTCGGCCCAAGCTGCTCCCGTGGTCACGGTTTCGGAGTCGTATTCGGGTCTTGAGTCTCTTGGTGCAGGCTTCGTCTACGAAGGATGGCTCATCATCGATGGGGCTCCGGTCTCTTCCGGAACCTTCAGCATCGACGGATCAGGCGCAGTAGTGCCGATCACCACACCAACCATTCCCAACGCCGCAGACGCAACAACCTTTGTTCTCACCATCGAACCATCACCCGACCCCGACCCGGCACCCGCAGACACCCACGTACTTGCCGGCGACTTCGTCAACGGCATCGCCTCACTGACCATCGACCATCCCGCCGCGCTCGGCACCAACTTCTCCAGCGCAACAGGCTCATACATCGTCGCCACCCCAACCACATCCGACACCACCGACGAATACAGCGGAATCTGGTTCCTCGAACTCCCCGGCGGCACACCACCCCCGGGACCAAGCCTCAACCTGCCAACATTGCCCGCAGGCTGGAACTACGAAGGCTGGACCGTCGCCGGTGGAACACCAATCTCAACCGGCACCTTCACTTCGGTATCCGGCGCTGACGACTTCGGCGGCTTCTCAGGCCCCGACGCCGCCCCGCCATTCCCCGGTGAAGACTTCATCACCAACGCCCCCGCAGGCCTCACCTTCCCACGCGACGTATCCGGCTACCCAGTAGTCATCAGCGTCGAACCATTCCCCGACGACAGCCCCGCACCCTTCGCACTCAAACCACTAACCGGCCAAGTACCAAACCCAGTGGTAACCGGTGCCAACGTATCCAACCCACTCGCCTTCAACCCCGACAACCTCAGCGGCACCATCACCATCACCGCTGGATGCCCGTTGCCGGTTCCCTTCGAGCCGGAAATCGCCTTCACCGGCGCTGACTCGGATGAGCTGGCGATGCTGGCGATGCTCCTCATCGCGCTTGGCGCCCTGGCCGTCTTCGGTCAGCGACGCTTCGCAAACCAAATCTGATTCCGGGCCTGATCCTTCAGGCCTGAAAGCAGTGTCTATCGACAACCGGGTACTCCAAGCCTTACCGGCCTGGGGTACCCGGGTTTTCTTTCGGGTTCGTTAGGCCGCGGCTCGCAGGGCTTCGAGCGCCTTGTCGGCGTGGGTGATCATGTCGGTTTCGCTCTTGATCACTTCGATCACCCGGCGGTCGCCGCCGATCACAAAGGTTTGGCGTTTGAACGGGATCGGCCCGAACCGTTTGGTGCCGAACTGCTTAGCGATCGACTTGTCGCCGTCGCTGAGCAGCGGAAAGCCCAGGTCGTTCATCGAGTCGAATTCCTTCTGCCGATCCACCGGATCAGCGCTGACACCCACTCGCTTGGCCCCGAGTTCTTCGAACTCACCGGCCAGGTCGCGGAAATGGCAGCTTTGCTTCGTTCAGCCGGGGGTCATGGCCTTCGGGTAGAAAAACAGCACGATGGGCCCTTCGGCAACCAGATCCGACAACGTGACCGTGTTGCCATCCTGGTCTTTGGCCGAAAAGTCTTCGACAAGATCACCTTTGTTCACCCGGCCACACTACCGGGTTCGATCTTTCCAGAACGCTTTGGCCTGATCGAGCAGTGTTTCCGATGACGTTTCGCTAGTGCGGGTCTGACGATCGTTGGCCGCTTCGCGGGCTCGGCTGGCGCTCTCGCGAAGGTCGATATCGGTGACCTTGCCTTTCAGCTTCGAGAACCGTTCCGACACATTTTTGGTTACCGCCGCCGGCGCGCTGGTTTCCGAATCCGAGGTCGTCGACCTCATGGACCGCGTCGATGTGGTCGACGTCGTCGGCCTTAGTGGCTCCGGTGGGGCCGACAGGTCCTGGGCATGGTCGGCGTGATCGGTGAAGGCTGACCGCAGTTCGGCTTCGGCTCGCTGGGTACGGGCGGTGATGTCGCCGAGCGCTGCTTCGAGGTCGGCGACGCGGCTCTGGCTGGCTTCGAGTTCGGAGGCCAGACCCGACCTGGCGGCTTCAGCCGCGTCAGCCGAAGCCTGGACGTCGGCGAGTTTGGCGTTACTGGTAGCCAGGTCGCCTTCAAGGCGGGTGATCCGTTCCCTGCTGGAGGTGGTGGCCGCTTCAGCCGTCTTGAGTTGGGCCGCCACCTCCTTGTTGCGGGCCTCAGCCGAGTTCAGTTTGCCTTCAAGGGCGGTGACGCTGGCCTTGTTGGTGTTGAGTTCCGCGGTGAGTTTCGAGATGGTTTCGGTGCTGGTGACGGTTTGGGATTCCGCTGCTGAAAGTTTCTCGGCCGTCGCCTGTTGGGCCGCTCGAGCCGAGGCGAGTTGGTCGTTGGCCGTGGTCAGCTTCCGCTGGGTTTCGGTGAGGTTGGTTCGGGTGGTGGTCAGTTCGGTTTCGTGCTGGCTGCGAAGCTCGCCCACCACCCGCTCGTGCTCGGTTTCCCATTCCGCGATTCGTTTCTGAGTGATATTGAGCTCGTCCTGTTTGCGACCGACCTCGCCGCGAAGTTCGGCCAACTCATGCTCGGCCCCAATCGACCGGGTCTCCGCTGCGGTAAACTGTTCTTCGTAGGCGGCGAGCCGTTGCCGGTTGGAGGTGAGTTCCTCTTCGAACTGGCTCGATCGTTCCTCGGCCAGCCGGGCGCGGGTCACGGCCTGATCTGCTTCCTTGGCCGAGGCGGTGAGGCTCATCACCTTTCCCTGGGATTCGTCGAGTTCCTTCTGCACCCCGCTGAGCTGGGACGCAAGGCGACTGCGTTCCCGTTCAATTTCGTCACTTCGGCCCCGAAGCGTACGCATCTCCGAGTCGGAGCGTTGGGCCTGGCTCTCGAGCTCCCGCCACTTGGCGGTCGGCACCCTTTTCCTGCCCAAACCCCAAAGCACGATGGTGATCAGGGCCGTCACCAGGGCGGTGAGGAGAACGGGAAGCCATATGTCGGCGGGGTCAAAGGTCATGGGCGATCCTTGTGGTCTGTTACTGCTTTGGGCGAATGATTTAGGGGCTGGGTAGGGGTATGGGTGGACGGTCTAGTGGTTGAAGTTCATGAGGGTGCGGGCCTGCTTGATCCATTCGTCACGGCCGATTCGACCCTCGGAATCAAAGAGGGCTTCAAGTAGCGAGATCTCGGAGGTGGTGAGCGCAGCGATCTGTTCGAAGGTGTAGATGCCTTCGCCGTTGAGCCGGTGGGCCAGCAGCGGGCCGATGCCACGAATGCGTTGGAGGTCGTCACCGCCAGAGTCGGTGCGGAAGGTGTCGCCGATGGGGTTATGAGTGGTGACATCGATTGTTGTTGGCGCATCGCCTGAGGGGGCTGCGCTCAGCTCGTCGTAGGCCCGTTGGAGGGCAGCCTGGGTGCGGTCGAGCTCAGCGCGTAGCTCAGTGAGCTCGACTTGTGCTGCGGCGGCGGGCGCGGCCGCATCGGCCATCGCCGTCTTCAGCTCAGCCACTTCTTGCTGGCGAACCTCGAGCTCGCGCTGGGTCACGTTGGCTGCTGCGACTTCCCGTTCGAGCCGCTTCACCTCGGCGGACCGCACCTCAAGATCGGCCGCGGACCGACGGGCCGAGATCAGGTCGGCCCGCATCGACACTTTCTCGGCCGCAGCTGTTTCGGCGGCCTTCTCCGCGACGGCCACGGCTTCTTT
Organism: uncultured Acidimicrobiales bacterium; assembly: GCA_937925845.1. GTDB lineage: Bacteria > Actinomycetota > Acidimicrobiia > Acidimicrobiales > CALAML01 > CALAML01. The sequence goes on from CALAML010000029.1 coordinate 23,720, forward strand.
GGTGGAGGCCAACTCGCTTTCGAGGCGGGCCAGCTGACCATCGCGGGCGTTGAGGCCAGCTTCGGCGTTTTTGCGGCTTTGAGCCAGGGTGTCTTGAACCGTGGCCAGCTCGCTCCGGAGTCGGTTGAGTTCCTGATCCTGCTTTTGGGTCTTTGCCGCCGCGGTGGCTGCTGACCGGGTGGCCGAGTCGAATTCGGCCTGCACCTTGGTCATCTGTGCCTTGACCCGTTCGAGATCGACCTCTTGGGCTTCGATGCGCTGTCGGCTTTTGGCGAGGTTGGTTTCTAGCGTGGCCACCGCTTGGCCCTTTTCCCGGTACTTCTCGGTCTCGCTCCGTTGCGCCGCCAACTGCTCCCGGGCCTGGGCCACGGTGGCGGCCAGGTCGCGTTGCAGCTGAGTCTCTTTGGCTTTGAGCGCCGTCAGTTCCCGCTGCACTGCCTGGAAGGTTTGCACTTCGGCCTGAGCTCGTTCACGTTGATC
>CALAML010000030.1 GCA_937925845.1 uncultured Acidimicrobiales bacterium
CGCAATGAACACCCAGATCCGCCAGTTGGCCATCGGGCTGCTGGCTTGTTTCACCGCGCTTTTCATTCAGCTCAACCTGATCCAGGTCTTTAAGGCCGACTCCCTCAACAAACACCCGAACAACACCCGCCAAATCGTGGCTGACTTCAACCGGGATCGAGGCCGCATCGAAACCGTCGACGGCCTCGTGTTAGCCCGCACCATCGACGTCGACGGCGGCAACCTGGAGAAGCAACGGGAATACACCGAGGGCGAACTCTTTGCCCCCTTCACCGGGTTCTTCTCGTTCCACTTCGGCAGCGCTGGCGCCGAGCGCGCCTTCAACGAACAGCTGGTCGGCGACTTCTCCCTTCGGCTCGACGACATCACCGGGATCTTCGACGAGGAAGAGACCGTCGGCAACGTGCGCCTCACCGTCAACTCCGACCTTCAGCGGGCGGCCCGTGATGCGCTCGGCCAGCGAAACGGTTCGGTGGTGGTGCTTGAGCCGAGTACGGGCGCGGTTCGAGCCATGTGGTCCTACCCGAGCTACGACCCCAACCAGATGTCGTTGCTCAACCGAACCGACGCCACCGAGGTGCGCCTCCAGCTCCTCGAAGCTCCGGGAAACCCGTTGCTGCCCAAGGCCTACCGAGAGCGCTACTTCCCCGGATCCACATTCAAGATGGTCACCGCGGCGGCAGTGCTGAGCAACCCGATAGGCGTCAACCTGGAGTCGCCCGCCTTCGCCGACGATCCCACCTACCTTCCGCCGAAGACCACCAAAGAGCTGGCAAACTTTGGCGGCAACCGCTGTGGCGGACCACTCATCGACCTGATTCGGCGATCGTGCAACACCGGGTTCGCCGAGCTCGGCGCCGAGTTTCTCGGGCCCGCACCTCTGATCGACATGGCCGAGGACTTCGGCTTCAACCGGGATCTCCCGTTCGATCTGCCGGACCCTGTCACCTCCAACTTCCCCGACGACTTCGGCAACCAGCTGGAAGAAGGCACCGACGACAAGCCTGGTGCCATCTTCGAAAACACCCCGGCCCTGGCCCAAGCCTCGATCGGCCAAAACGAGGTCCAGGCCAGCCCGCTGCACATGGCTATGATCGCCGGCGCCATCGCCAACGACGGCAAGCTGATGGTGCCGCGGGTGCTCGATGAAGTGGTCGACTCCAAGAACCAGCAGGTCCAGACGGCGCAGGCCACCGTATGGCGAAGCCCGATTCGGCCGATTGTGGCCAGCGACCTGCGACAAGCAATGGTCCAGGTGGTCGAGGACGGCACCGGTCAAACACTGCAGATCGACGGGGTGACCGTCGGTGCAAAAACCGGCACCGCCGAACTCGGCGGCGACGAGACATCAACCCACAGCTGGGTGATTGCCTTCGCCGGACCACCAGGAGAAGCGGCCCAAGTGGCGGTGGCGGTGCTTGTCGAAGCCGTGCCCGGCGGGGACCAGCAGACCGGTGGCGAGGTGGCTGGTCCAGTAGCCAAAGCGATGATCGAAGCGGCACTCCGGTGACTTGAACTGACTTGAATTGGCCTGAATGGTATTCGCTGTCTTTGGCCCCTTTGAGGATTTCTGAAGGGTTCCCACGGCGGTTCGGGCGTGAACTCTTGCCGATCTCGTGGCTGAACCGGCAGCGAAGTCGGATCGCCCCCACATTGCGTGCTCGGGAAAGTAGAGTTGGTGCCCATGTCCGAGTCCGGGCCCACTGTGCTTAGTGGGCGCTATGAACTGCATCGACGACTCGGCCGCGGTGGCACCTCCGAGATCTATCTGGCGCGCGATCAGCTCCTTGATCGGCCAGTAGCGGTCAAGGTTCTGTTCCAGGAATTCGCGGCCGATCCGTCGTTTGTTGAACGCTTCCGTCGGGAAGCGCAAAGCGCCGCGGGCATGAACCATCCCAACATCGTCGGGGTGTACGACTGGGCCAACGAAGACGGCACCTACTACCTCGTGCTCGAATATGTGGAAGGTCGTAGCCTCGCCGACATCATCCGCAGTGGTGGAGCGCTACCCGCGGCCCAGGGGGCGATCATCGCCGCCGACATTTCTTCGGCGCTCAGCTTCGCCCACCGCAACGGTGTGGTGCACCGCGACATCAAACCCGGCAACGTGATGGTGTCGTCTGACGGCCACATCAAGGTGACCGACTTCGGCATCGCCCGAGCGGTGTCGGCCGACACCCAAAACGATCTGACCCAGGCCGGTACGGTCATGGGCACCGCCACCTACTTCTCTCCGGAACAGGCTCAAGGCCATCGGGTCGACCATCGCAGCGACCTGTATTCGCTCGGCGTGTCGATGTACGAGATGGTCGCGGGCAAGCCGCCCTTCAGTGGTGACACGCCGGTATCGATCGCCTACAAACATGTGCAGGAAGCGCCGACGCCCCTGGTTGAGGTAGCCCCCGATGTACCGGCCAGCTTCGCCGCCATCGTGATGAAGCTGCTGGAGAAAGACCCGGCTGACCGCTACAGCTCGGCCGACGAACTCAGCGACGACATCGCCCGATTCCGAGACGGTGAATTGGTCCAGGCCGCAGCTGCGGCCGGTATCGCCCCCGAGGCGCCAGCCCCGACCGAAGCCGCCGACCCCACCGTTGCTATGCGCAGCGGCACCCAAGCGGGGGAGACCCCAGGCGCAGCGGCCAACGGAGCCGGTGTACCGGGAGCTGCAGGAGTGAGCGCTCCATCCGGAGTCCAGGGTGCAGCCGCGGCCGCCGGGGCCACCGTGGCGGCCGGAGCCGCGCAACGCCAGGCCGCGGGCGCTGCCACGACCACGATGGCTACCGCCGGTGGCGGGGGATATCCCGACTATGGCCCGCCGCCCGAAGCCCAGCCTGATCCCGGCGGTATCGACGACTACGGCGCAGAGCCGGTCGACTACGAGGTCGATGAAGGTCCCGAGTATGTCGATGCGCCTCGGCGGGCCAGCACCGGCGTGTTTATCGCCGCCATCGTTGCCCTCCTTGCCATCCTGGCGGTTCTTCTCTCGTTGCTGGCGCAGGCACTCAGCACCGATTCGGGCGATGGCGACCCGGCCGAAGTGGAAGTACCCAACGTTGTCGACCAGCCGCTCGAACGGGCCCGGACCGCCCTTGAAGACAACTTGGGACTGGTCGTTCGCGTTGAAGAGTCGGTCAATGAGGCCGTCGACCCGGGCACCGTGTTTGCCCAGTCGCCCGAAGCCGGCTTTAAGGTGAGCGAAGGGGCGACGGTCGACCTCAAGGTGGCAACTGCCGCAGCTGACCTCATCGTGCCCGACGTTGTGGGCCTCAACCGGATCGAGGCGGAGCGCGCCTTTTTTGCCAACGGCATCTCGGCCAACCTGGTGAACCCGCGCGGAGTCAACAGCGACGAAGAGATCGACGTAGTGCTGTCCCAGCAGCCACCGGCACGCACCCGCATCGGCCCCGAAGACCAGGTGAGCTTCACCTACTCCACCGGCCCGGAAGCGCAGGAGATTCCCGACTTGGCAGGCCGGACGCCGGCTGAGGCCTCAAACATGTTGGGCCGGCTCGGCTTCACCGTGACCCAGGAAGACGAGATCAGCGATGAAGAACCGGGGCTGGTGCTACGAACCGAACCGGCGGCCGGAGAGGATGCTGACCCCCGGGAAACCTCCATCACCCTGATCGTGGCCCGCGAACGCCCCGACGTGAGTGTGCCCAATGTGGTGGGCCGTACCGAGCAAAGGGCCAACGACATTCTGATCGACCGCGGCTATTCGATACGGGCCACCTACCAGGACCTTCCGCCCGAGGACCAGCGCGTGGGGCGGGTGCTGCAGCAGACGCCGGGGCCCGACGACATCGTCGAAGGCGGCGAACAGGTACTGATCGTGGTGGGCCAGGCCGGAGACCCAGCCAACTTCACCACGACCACCACCGAGGATCCGAACTCGACCACCTCCACCGATACGACGATTGATCCGAACTCCACGACGTCGACCGATACGACGATCGATCCGAACTCCACGACATCGACCGACACCACGATTGATCCGAACTCCACGACGTCGACCATCGACCCCAACTCCACCACGTCGACCGACACCACCACGACCACGTCGTCGACGACCACCACCACAACAACCACGGTGGTGGATCCAAACGGCGGGGCCTAACCGCACCAAACCGGATCTAAACACCCGCCAAAACGGAGCGTTTGGGTCGTCTGGGTCTGACCCCGAAAACCCCCGGCCGTTGTATTTCTCTTGGTGAGTAGAGGCGCTAGCGGTATTGGGTAGCGGTGATGATCCCGCCCAGGATGGCGCCGAGGCCGATCAGCAGCCAGGTGTTGGTGGGCGCTCCCGGCAACAGCACCTCCACGTAGTTCAGCACGATCACAATGATGCCGAGAGCCAGGAGGCCAAACATCAGCACCGGCACCCAGACTGGGCTCGGCTGGATCTTGCGAGCGCTCGGCGGCTCATAGGCCGCGCCTTCAGGTCGGGTGCCTTTGGGCGTGACCCGGCTACTTCCAGCCGTATCGGTACCGGAGACCTTGCGCTTGGTGGGCTTTGCCATCCGCCCACAGTACTGCGCCGCTCCGGCCACCGGGCAACATCCCGGGCGAGGATGGCCGATATTTCTTGGCAGTAGCCGGAGCCGACACTTAGGCTCATGCTGTGGCTCCACGCATCGTCGTCATCGACAACTTCGACTCCTTCGTCTACATCCTTGTGCAGTACCTCGGTGAGTTGGGAGCGGAGCCGATCGTCTACCGCAACGACGCCATCACCGTTGAGGAGGTGGCCGAGCTCAAGCCGGATGGCATCCTGATCAGCCCTGGACCCGGCACCCCGGCCGATGCCGGTGTGAGCAACGACACCATTCGAGCGTTCGCCGGCAAGGTGCCGATCTTTGGGGTCTGCCTCGGTATGCAGTGCATCGGCGAGATCTTTGGTGGCGACGTGGTGCGGGCCCCGCAAGTGATGCACGGCAAGACGTCAATGATTCAACACGAGGGTGACGGGGTGTTTGCCGGCCTACCGAGTCCGGTCGAAGCCACTCGCTATCACTCGCTGGTGGTCAGCCCTGAGTCGATCCCCGACGTGCTGGAGGTGACGGCACGAACCGAGGACGGCACCGTGATGGGCGTACGGCATCGAGAGGTCGACATCGAAGGGGTTCAGTTCCATCCCGAGTCGGTGCTGACCGCGGTCGGTCACGAACTGCTCCAAACCTTCCTCAACCGGGCTCAACCCACCGGGGTTTGAGCGTAAGCGGCGTCGCGATGGTGGGGACTGCTCAGCAGGCTCTTAGTGGTTGAGTCGCTATCGGATATCGTGGGACCCATGGACTTGCGGCTGTCGAACTGGAGCATCTTCTATTTGATGCTGACGTCCGTGGCGCTCTTTGCCATCTTCGCCTTCGAGCTGTCGGCGGCAACGGTGATTCTCGCCGCCATCGGCGGTGCCATCATTTTTCGGCTCGGGTTCGCCTCGCTGGCATCGATGGCCCAGCCGATCCCGGAGCCACCGCCGCCGGGGGAACTGCGCAAGGTCAAAATCCAGTTCCGCTGCGACATCTGCGGCACCGAAGTGCGCATGACCGCGGCCAACGACGAGATGCCCGAGGCCCCGCGTCACTGCCTCGAAGACATGCGCCTCATCCCGCCCCAGTTCGAATAACGGTTTGCCGTCGAGCCATTGACCTGCGGCCTGGCGGGTTGGCGGAGTTCTGTCTGCATACGCGCAGGGTAGGTGCGGCTCCGGTGCAGCCAGTTGCTAGACCGGTGCGTTCTGTCTGCACCCGTGCGAGGCGTACCCCGCTTCGACGCAGCCAGTTGGTGACCACCGCGGGTGTGCGGAGCCTCGAATTTCCCACTGTGGGCGGCTTACACCGTTGTCACTTTCACACAGGTTTGTCCCCACGTTGTGCATAACTCGTCTATGGCACACGATCGATCCCTGCCTGGGTGGAGTTGTCCACAGGCTTTCCCCAGCAAAACCCTTCTATTCGCGCATTCCCGGCGACTTGTCCACAAACTGGGGACGCGCCAACACCGAGCCGGACCCACCAACCCCGTGCGGTGAAAACGAGGGTCGCGAACCATATGTGGGCCAACCAGCCAGAGCCGAACCGCGCCCCTCCCTGAGTCCGGGAGAGGTTCAGAGGGACTCGCCAAGCGGTGCGACCTCATTCGATTTGGACCCGCCGGCGGCACGGCCGACTCTGAGCGTTGAATCGCTGCCAATACATCCGACAACTCACCAACGGATGTTGCCTGGCATGGCCGGTTTTGCGCCGTTGGTGCCATCCTGAAGAGGTGGATAGCGCCGAGCAATTGGACCAATCGGTGCGCCAGTGGGGTCAACCCTCCACTGCCACTGCGTTGTTCCGGGGCGTGGTCGGCCGATGTCCGGTCTGTAGCTATGGCCGACTGTTTCCCGGATGGATCCGAATGCGGGACCAGTGCCCGCGATGCGACCTCTGGTTTGAGCGGGTCGAAGGACACTGGATCGGCGCCATCGGCATCAACACCATCCTCACGTTCGGGACGCTGCTGATTGTTTCGGTAGCCGGCGTGATTGCCACCTACCCCGACCTGGCCGTCACCCCTCTGGTGCTGTTGAGCGTGGCCATCAGCGTCGGGATGCCGCTGCTCATCTTCCCCACGTCACGAACCCTGTGGAGTGCGATCGACCTGCTGATGCACCCACTGACGGACCGCGACTTCGAGCGGCCACCCGGCGCCCCCGGCCCCGACTCACCACCGGACTAGCCCACCCGGACACGCAACCCCACCCTTCCTCCAGTCGAGTTCTCCAGATGGGTGACGCCCGCACCCCGTTTTGCGGTGCTCGGCTTCACCGATCTTGGGTGGGGTCGACAGAATTGGTGCTCCGAGGAGACTGAGGGGGCCTGGCGGTTGGAGCCGCAGGGCAACGCTGACTACCGGTGCAGAGCTGGGTCTTGATCGGCGTCGATGGTGTCGCCCCACTCCGCGCTTGCGCTTGGATCTTCGGAATCGGGTCCAATGCGGCGCTTGGCCAAGGCATCACGAAGCTGGGTGAGGCGGTCGTCTTCCTGGGCGTGGTACACCGAGGTGATCCCCGTCGCCTCTTGATGGGCGGCGGCAAGCCACTCCATCACCCCGTGGCAATCATCATCATCACGCACCCGGGTGAGCTCGCCGACCGTACAGATGGAATGGTCGTCGTTCATTGACGTGGCCACCGGCAGCACGTACTCGCAACTGGTCATCAGGCGAATGGTGCCGGAGTACAACGGTTGCAGATGCAGACTCCGAGCTTCAGGTGACTCATCGAGGCGAGAGGCCCGGAGTTTGCGGATCCGCCGCCACAGGCCGGCCGCAGCCGAGATGTCCTGACTTCCACTGGCGGCCATAGCCAACAGCTGACCACCACGATCGAGCTTGGCCGACAGCTCATCACGCATCACCAGGTTGTTGGCCCGGATGTAATCGGGATCGAGACGGGCCCGGCGCCGGCTATGGGTCTGGGGAACGCTCAGGAAGGTGTGGCACATGTTCTGCAGCACCGTTATCGCCGGAATCTCAAAGGCTGATCGAGTGGCGATCATCTTCGACACCATGATGTTGGAGCGATCGGCGAGGGTCTCGAGGTCCAGCTTTTCTTCGAATGCGCCGAAGGTCTTTTCCTCCTCGCAGAGGGCGATGGTGAGCGCAGCCAGTACCAGAGCGATATCGATGATGTCGCC
>CALAML010000031.1 GCA_937925845.1 uncultured Acidimicrobiales bacterium
TCAGACTTGGCGCTATGGGATAGCGGGCGGGTTGAGAGTTCGGAACAGCTGCTGATTCCTTACGACGGGCCGCCGCTTCAGGCTCGGCAGCGCTGCCGCTGGCGGGTGCGGGTTTGGGCCGAAGGTCACGCCGAGGTTTCGGTCTGGAGTGCCTTCGCCACCTTCGAGATGGGGTTGCTGCAACGGACCGACTGGGGCGACACGGCTTGGATCAGCCCTGCGGGAACTGGGTCTGGTGATGCTGATCGGCCGAGCCCGATCCTTCGGCGAGAGTTCAGTGTGGTGCCCGGTCAGGACGTTTCGAATGCTCGCCTCTACTGCTCGGCGTTGGGGGTGTACGAAGTGGAGATCAACGGCGAGCCGGTGTCGGATGATCGGCTTCGTCCTGGGTTCACCGCCTATGACCATCGGATCCAGTATCAGACCTACGACGTGTCGCACCTGCTGGTCGCTGGAGAAAACGCCATCGGCATCACGCTGGCCGATGGCTGGTGGCGGGGTCGGGTGGGGGTGTTTCGCAAGCCCAACAACTGGGGTTCGGAGGTGGCGGCCATCGCCAGGCTGGAGGCCGCTGGCGAGACGATCGTGGAGACCGACTCGGGATGGACCGCCAGCGTCGGTGGCATCGAAAGCGCCTGTCTGTTTCATGGCGAGCGGGTCGATGCTCGACGACAGCCCGAGGGGTGGAGCCGGCCGGGTTTCACCGCTGGTGGTTGGTCTCCGGTTGAGGTAATTGTTGGGCCCACGAATCGACTGGTGGCTCAGGTGGGGCCGTCGGTTCGGGTGGTGGAACGGATCCCGGCCCAGCGCGTCTTCGAAACGCCGGCGGGGGAGACGGTGGTGGATTTTGGGGTGAACCTGGCCGGGGTGGTGGAGTTCACCGTGACTGGCACCGCCGGGGCGACGGTGATGCTGACCCACGGCGAAACCCTTACCGCCGAGGGCAACTTCACCGCCGACACTTTCGGCGAGGCCCGCCAGGAAGTGCGCTACACGCTTGCTGGCGGGGCCGAAGCCGAGCGTTACGCAGCCCGCTTCACCTACCACGGCTTCCGCTATGCCCGGGTCGACGAATGGCCGGCCGGATCCTCGCCCACAGCCGAGAACTTCACCGCCCTGGTGTTGAGTAGCGACACGCCGGTGACGGGAAGGTTTGAGTGCTCGCACCCGGAGCTCAACCAACTCGCAGCCAACATCGATCGGTCGCAGGTGGGCAACTTTGTCGACATTCCCACCGATTGCCCTACCCGAGAGAAGGCCGGGTGGACCGGCGACATCGCCGTGTTTGGTCGCACCGGCGCCCTGAACCGCAGCGTCGCTCCGCTACTCACCCGGTGGTTGGCCGATGTGCGGGCCGATCAGCTCGACGATGGTCGCATCCCCTGCGTGGTGCCGGTGTCGGCCAGCTACAACACCTTCTATATGCGCCCGACCCATGGTGGTGCGGCGTGGGCTGACGCCTGTGTCGACGTGCCGTGGATGCTGTATCAGCACTACGGCGATCGGCGGGTGCTCGAGGACGGCTTCGATTCGATGCGGCGGTGGGTCGACTTCCTCGAACAGCGGGCCCGGCGAAACCCGTGGTGGGCCAACTTCGACCCTCGCACCCATCTCGGCCGGCGTCGACGGGGCCAACGCCGACGCAGTGAGCACGTGATCGAGCAGGGCTTTCAGTGGGCTGAGTGGTTGCCGCCAGGGGAGACGCTCACCAAGAACTGGCTGCGGGGGTTGGTGGCGCCCGACCCGCTCGTAGCCACCGCCTACTACAGCCGGACCCTCACCCGAGTGGGCCGGATCGCCACGCTGCTCGGAGACGACGCCGAGGCGGAGCGGCTCGGCCGAAGGCGCCAAGAGGTGGTGGCTGCGATCCGCGACCGTCTCTTCGCTAGCGATGGGTTGCCGATGCGGCGAGACCAGATCGGCCTGGTCTGCGCTATTGCCTTCGACCTGATCGAGCCGGCGAACCTCGAAGGTGCGGGTCACGCTTTGGCCGCGGCGGTTCGGGCCAACGGCGATCGGTTGGCCACCGGCTTCACCATGACGCCGTTGCTGTGCCCGACGCTGGTCGATACCGGCCATATCGAGTTGGCCTACGACGTGTTGCTCAACACCGGGGTGCCGTCGTGGCTCTATCCCGTTTCCCGTGGCGCCACCACCATCTGGGAAACCTGGGATGCGGTGGCTCCCGACGGCAAGGTGTCGGACGTGAGCCAAAACCACTATGCCTTTGGCGCGGTGGGCGAGTTCCTGCATCGCTATGTGGTGGGAATCGATACCGACCCCGACCGGCCGGGCTACGAACACGCCATCATCCGGCCGGTGCCGGATCCGGCGGGCCGCATCACCACGGCTCGGGCTGAGCTACAAACCGGTCGGGGCCACCTGGCCGCGGGCTGGTCGATGGACAACAACGAACTGGTGGTTGACGCCACCATCCCGCCGGGCGCCACCGCCACGGTCATCGCCGGCGCCGTCAGCGAGGAGGTCGGCCCCGGCGAGCACCAGGTTCGGGGCCCAATGCGGCCCGCCCCAGGAAACGCTTCGACTGCGGTCGGGGAGAACCAGTAGGGTTCGGCGGTGCTCGCCGCCTTCAGAGATGCCTTTGCTGGCCAGGGAACGCTAAGCGAACGCCAGGGGGCGGTGCTGGTGGCCATGGCTGGGGTGCTCTTCAGCGTGACCACGATCGCCTTCGCCGGGGTGGAGGCGGCGAGTGACTTCCAGTTCCTGGCCTATCGCGGCGGGTCGACGGCGCTGGCCATGCTGTTGCTCATCGCTGTGCGAGCCAAACGTCGACCGGTGAGCTTCCGGGGCGTCACGCCGACGGTGGTGTTTGCCGGCACCCTGCTCGGCGGAACGTCGATGCTCTACATCCTTGCGTTGTCGAGAACCTCGGCGGCCACCACCCTCTTCCTGCTGGCTGCGGCACCGGTCTTTGCCGCGTTGGTCGGCTGGTTGGTGCTGGGCGAGCGAGTGGAGCGATCGACCCTGTGGGCCATCGGTGCCACCTTTCTCGGGGTGGTCATTACCGTCGGTGCCGGGCTGCAGGTCGGTTCGGTGCTGGGTTTGGTCTTTGCCGGGATCATCCCGCTGACGGTGGGCATCTACAGCGTGGCCATCCGCTCGGCCTCGGGGGTCGACCCGGTGGTGCCAACACTGATCGCCGGGACCGTGCTTGCGCTCGGTTCGGCGGCGGTGGCGCTGGCCCAGGGTGGCCTTGGGGTCAGTCTTCGGGATGCTGCGATGGCGTGTATCTCCGGTGGCATCGCCCTCGGATTTGGGCTGCCCATGTTTAACCTTGGCCATCGTTCGGTGGCTGCGGCCCGGGTGCCGTTGTTGCTGATGACCGAAGTTGTACTCGCCCCGCTGTGGGTGTGGATTTGGCCCGGGGAGGTGCCCAGCACGGCCACCCTGCTCGGCGGCGCGGTCATTCTTGTGTCCGTTGTGTGGCTGATGCTGTCGTCCTCAACGGCCACACCGGGGGCGCCGAGTAGCCGGGTGGCGCCTACTGCCGAATAGCTGCTGCAGCCAGTTCGCCCTACAGCGTGACGCCGTTGTTGGGTCCACAGATTCTGTTGGTGCTGTTGACGCCGCCGCCTTGGGCTTTCACTCGGTATTCGTAGGTGCCAGCACCCATGTTGGTGTTGTTCCAGGCGGTGACGCCGCCGGTCTTGGTGGCCCAGAACCAGCTTCCGCCGTTGCGGCGGCGTTCGATCACGAAGTTGGTGGCGTTGTCGTTGTTGGCTCGGGTCCAAGTGACCCGGATCTCGCCGCCGTTCACGCGGGTGGCCCAACACGAGATTGGGGCGACCGGGTTGGCTGCGGCGGCACCGAGGGTGACCCCGCCGTTTGGACCACAGGTGGTCGCGATAGAGGCGCCGGAGGCATTGCGGGTTTCCACCGTGTAGCTGTAGGTGCCGGGGTTCATACCGGTGTTGTTGAAGGCGGTGGCCGGCGCCACCGGCTGACCGGCCCAGAAGAAGGTGCCGCCGTTGCGGGAGCGGCGGATCACAAAGTTGGCCGCGTTGTCGTTGTTGGCTCGAGTCCAGGTGACCCGCACTTCGCTGTCGCTAACCCGGGTGGCCCAACACGAGAGCGGAGCCCTCGCCGCGGTGGTGCCGCTGGTGAGTGTGACCCCGCCGTTTGGTCCGCAGGTGGTGGCGGCGGAGGTGCCGGCTGCGCCCCGGGCGGCAACGGTGTAGCTGTAGGTGCCGGGGTTCATGCCGGTGTTGTTGAAGGCGGTGGTGGTACCGGTCTGTCCGGCCCAGAAGAGGGTGCCGCCGTTGCGGGAGCGGCGGATGACAAAGTTGGTGGCGTTGTCGCCGTTGGCTCGGTTCCAGGTGACGCGAACCTCGGTGTCGCTCACGCGGGAGGCGAAGCAGGAGAGTGGGGCCTGTACCTGCTGGCCGGGATTCACCAGGGGTGGCCCGGCCGCTGGTCCCGGTCCGGCTTCATCACACATGCGGGTCAGGTTCTTGCGGGAGGTGTTGTTGACCTGGCTGAACTGACCGCCAACCCAAAGGCAACCGTCGGTGGAGTGCCCCTGGAGAGCCCACGGTCCGGCGATGCCGCTCATCTGGGGCTGGAAGGTGTCGATGCGTGCGCCGCTGGATGCATCCATGGCATAGAGGCCTCGGACCTGGCGACGGTTGGTGGTGGTTGGTTCCTGCCATTGGCCGTTGGCCCGGAGCACGATGACGTTGGTTTCGGAGAACACCCAACCCCAGCAGTGGCAGGAGGCGTAGACCCGGCCGTTAAACACTTCGAGGTCCTGGGTGTCGCCCCCGCCGTTGGGTTCGTTCCCGCGTCGGGCGGTCACGTGATACCAGCGCAGCGACCAGTCGCTCTCGCGGTAGACGGCCACGTTGTGCTGGGAGCCGCCGATAAAGACGTTGCCGTTGGTGATCACTACGTCGTGGAGGAAGTGGCGGGAGGTGCGGTCGTCGTTGTGGGGGAACTGGAAGCCGCTGAGTCGGGAGCCGTTGGCCTTGGATACCGCGGCGAACCCGCGCTGGGTTACGCCCGATACTGAGGTGAAGAAGCCGGTGAGGTAGACACGGTTGAGGCTGGGGCTGGCGGCCAGGCCCCATACGCCGCCGCCGTCGAGTACCGGCTTCCAGCCGGCGTCGATGGCGCCCGAGTTTTGGTCGACGCGGGCCGCGTTGTCGAAGGTGACCTGGCTGCCGTTGCGCCCAAGGAAGTTGAATGCTCCGCCGATGTAAAGCTGTCCGCCCTGGAGCTCGAGGGCCCGAACCACTGCCGGGTTGCCGCCACCGACAACGGTGGACCACGAGCCGTCGAGTTGTCCGGTGGCCGGGTTGAGGGCGGCCAGGCCGGCGCGGCTGGTGCCGTTGACCGAGGTGAATTCGCCCCCAACAAAGAGGCGCGATCCGTCGGGCGAGGCGCGCAGGGCGTAAACCGGACCGTTGATGTTGGGGCGCCACCAGTCGATCCAACGACCGGTGTCGGCGTGGAAGGCGGCCAGGAACGGCTGGGCGGTGCCGTTGGTGGTGCCCGCGGCTTCGACTTCGAGGAACTTTCCGCCGACGTAGATCGTGTTGCCGATCTGTTCGATGGCAAAGACGTGTGACTCGACCGCGGTGGTGGCGTTGTTGTCGAGGCCGGTCACTCCCCACCAGTTTCGGACCTGGTCGTCGAGCTCAGCCGAAGCCGGGGTCGCGCCGAAAAGCACGGTGGCTATGGAGAGGAGAGCGGCCAAAGAAACGAGGGAGGCCAAAATGGTCGCGGGAAAGCTACGAACGCGCATTGGGGGACTCTTTCGTTGAAGACGTTGCCGTCTTCTCGTGTCGGGGGAGTAGGGCGGTTCGCCAAACGGCGCAACCAGTCCAATTCCTATCCTTGCACAGGTTTTTCCATCGCGAAACTGGTAGTTCTCTTGTGTATGGGACAACTTACGGGGCGTGTAGCGATTGTGACCGGGGCCGGCGATGGCATCGGTCGGGGGGTGGCCACCAGGTTTGTGGCTGAGGGGGCCAAGGTGTTGATCGCCGAGATCGATGAAGCCTCAGGCCAGGAGGTTGCTGACGAACTGGGCGACAGCGCCCACTTTTTGCGTACCGATGTGGGAAACAAAGCCGACGTTGAGGCGATGGTTGATGCTGCGGTCGACCGCTGGGGTGGGCTGGACGTGTTGGTGAACAACGCCTGGGGTGGCGGCGAGATCAGCCGGGTGGAGGCCAAGACACCGGAGCTGTTGGCTGCCGGTTTTGATGTTGGGTTCTATGGCCCGCTGTGGGCCATGATCGCCGCCCATCGGGTGATGAAACCGAAGGGGTATGGCCGCATCGTGAACATGTGCTCGCTGAACGGAGTGAATGCCCACATGGGGACCCTCGAATACAACACGGCCAAGGAGGCTCTGCGAGGGGCAACCCGCACCGCGGCCCGTGAGTGGGCCGACACGGGCATCACCGCCAACATCATCTGTCCCGCGGCCAAGTCGGCGGCCTTCCGTCGGGTGATGAGCCAGCATCCGGAGCTTGAGGCCGCGGCTGATGCATCGAACCCGATGGGCCGGATCGGTGACGCCGAAGCCGACATCGCGCCTGTCGCTGTGTTCCTGGCCAGCGAGGGAAGTGGCTACGTCACCGGCAACACCCTCTTTGTAGATGGTGGCTCCCATATCAACGGCTCGAGTTGGGCTCCCGATCTCGGCGACTGACGCCCAGGCACCAGCCCACCAAGGTGCTGGAACGCGAACTGCCGCCCGGTCCCGGTGGGGTGGGCGGCAGTTGCTCTGCTGATTCGGTTGGCCTTGCGGCTAACCGAGAAGTGGCACCGGCAAAGCTATCAGGCCGATATCTATCGGTCATCTGGTCATCGATAGTGCTTACGTGTTTGCTCCATCGGTGAAGAGCTGATCCAGGGCTTCGTCGACTTCTCCGGTTCCGGCGTCGGGGTCTTCGGCCAGATCGGTGAGCCAGGTGATGGCGGCGTAGCCATCGTTTACCGCCGCAGCGTCGGAGCCTGCGGGCGGCTCGGGTCGCTCCCGGTTCCAGTTCATCTTCAGTTCGAACCGGTCGGGGTCGTCGGTGGGGATCTGTGAGACCGCCGGCGTGGTGTTCTCGCCGGGGGAAGTGGCCCATGAGACCGGTGGCGAGATGGGCTGGGCCCGCTTCCAACCACGCACCTCGGAAAGGTCGATGTTGTCAACGTTGATGTTGATGGCGGCTGCCTGTGCCGGCGGCTTGGCGATAACGCCGGCTACGACTGCACCGGCGATCTTGGCCGCGGTTTCCCACTTCTGCTCGACGGGCGTTCCCTGTCCGATCAGTGCGGAGAAGTCGGTTTTCTGGCTCACGGCGATGCCGGTGATGCCTCCGTTGCGGGCGGTCAGGGCGGCGCCGACGGTACCCGAGTGGTAGACGGTGCGGCCGACGTTCCAGCCGGGGTTGATTCCCGACACCACCAGGTCGAACGGGTCGCCGAAGGCCCCGAGGCGCGACAGCAGTACCACTAGCGCCGGCGAACCCTCAAGGGCCCAGGCTTCGTCGATACCCTCCACCTGGCGTTTGCTGGCGTGGGGGGTGAAGTCGAGCAGATGTCCGATGCTGGCGCCGGAGCCGGAGAATTCGCGGTCGGGGGCCACGATTACAACGTCGCCGTGGTTGGTCATTTCTCGGGCCAGAACGTGGAGGCCGACCGAGTCGATTCCGTCGTCGTTGGTGACCAGTATGCGCACGCAGAACCGCTGCAATCGTCGGGGTCGGGGGACAACTTCAGCTTAGGAGGTCGTGTGCGTTGTAGCGTTGCCGATGGCTGAACACCAGAAGAACGCTGAACCTCAGGAGACTACG
The DNA here is from genome assembly GCA_937925845.1 of uncultured Acidimicrobiales bacterium. Classification (GTDB taxonomy): domain Bacteria; phylum Actinomycetota; class Acidimicrobiia; order Acidimicrobiales; family CALAML01; genus CALAML01. The sequence continues at coordinate 7,815 of CALAML010000031.1, forward strand.
GTGAACGCTCCACTCGAAGCGAAGTCGGCGTTGGTGACCGGCGCCGCCAGCGGTATCGGTCGGGCTGGGGCGATGGCGTTTGCGGCCAAGGGGGCGCGGGTGTTGGTGGCTGATGTAAACGACGAGGGGGCGGCGGAAACGGTGGCCTTGATCGAGGCCTCCGGAGGTGAGGCGGCCGCAGTGCACTGCGATGTGACTGACGAAGCCCAGGTCGAAGCGATGGTGGCGACCGCAGTGTCACGCTTTGGAGGCTTGGATCTGGCGTGGAACAACGCCGGTCGGGCCATGGCTCAGGCGCCGATTCATGAGATGACCCTGGAGCGGTGGCAGGCGTCGGTTGAGGTCAACCTCACCTCGGTGTTCCTGTGTCTCAAGCACGAGGTTCGCCACATGCTTGAAGCCGGTGGCGGCTGCATCGTGAACACTGCGTCGGGCGCGGCTCGGGTGCCGGCACCGGGTCGGTCGCCGTACAGCGCATCGAAGCGGGGTGTGGTTGGCCTCACCGCCCATGCCGCCCAGGACTATCTCAAAGCTGGGATTCGGGTGAACGCGGTGTTGCCGGGCCTGATCGATACCCCGCCGGTGCGAGCCAACCTCGGAAGTACCACAATCGAAAAGATGGCGCCGATCCTGCCGTTGGGGCGTATGGGAGATCCGGCCGAGGTAGCCGACCTGGCGGTGTGGCTCTGCACCGACGAGGCCCGATTCGTAAACGGTCAGGCCATCGTGGTCGACGGCGGCGGCATTCTGGCCTGATCCCAGACAAGTTCTGCTTTGGTCAAGGCCTGGTTGGGTCGATACCTGATGTATGAGATCTGGCGGGAAGACCTCAGCCGAGCGCACGCTGTTTCATCGCAGTGTCCAAGTTGGCGTGGTGGCGGCACTGACGCTGGTGTTGATGGTTGCCGCGTTGCTCCCCGGAGTCGGACTGACCAGCGCCGCTGAAGCTGAGCAGTCGAGCACCCGGGTGGCGACCAGACGTCCGGCCGCCGCTCCGTCTGCTGGCCCCACCAACCGCCAGCGAGTGATCGTTGACTTCGATCGATCGGTTGAGCGGTCCATGATTCGCCAGACCATCGCCGACCTTGCGCTGCACCGGGCCGAGTTCCATCGTTTGGTGCCCCACCAGCCCACAGCCGCCGTCACGCTTGAGCCGTCGGATATCCGACGGCTGCGGGCCGATCGCCGGGTGCTTAGCGTGAAGGTCGATGGTTTGGCCCGACCAGCCCAGGTCGCCGAAATAGCGGAAGTTGTGTCGGGGGCTCAGACCGTGGGTGCGCCGAACCTGTGGGCTGGCGGCCGTACCGGGGAGGGCGCCGTGGTGGCCGTGATCGACACCGGGGTAGACGCCAACCATCCGTTCCTGGCCGGCAAGGTCATCGCCGAGGCCTGCTTTTCTTCGGTGGATGGAACCGATGTGTCGACCGATCGGGTCAGCCTTTGTCCCAACGGCGAGCGCTCCGAGAGTGGATCGGGCGCCGCTTCGCCGACGATTCCTGCCTGTCTGAACGATGCCGGTGAGAACTTGTGTGGTCATGGCACTCATGTGGCGGGAATCATCGCCGGTTCCGATCCCGCTACCGGTGCAACGGGCGTGGCTCCCGATGCCGACATTGTCGCGGTGCAGGTGTTCCATCGCATGGGCGACGATCTGATTGCCTATACCTCCGACATCGTGGCTGCGCTGGCCTGGCTCGATGCCTTTGACGGTGAGGTGCAGGGGCGTCGGTTGGCTGCGGTAAACCTGAGCCTGGGTGGCGGGCGGTATTTCGGTGACTGCGACAACGATGCCCGCAAGCCCATGATCGACGCCCTCGCCGCCGACGGGGTGATCACCACTGTCGCCAGCGGCAATCGTGGCTGGACCGATTCTGTCCAGGCCCCGGCATGTGTCAGTAGTGCGGTGGCCGTAGCCGCCTCCGACGCCGGCGATCGACCTGCGTTCTATTCGAACGTCTCGGCTTCGGTTGATGTTTTTGCTCCGGGTTCCAATGTGGTTTCGGCGATACCCGGTGGTGGGTTCGAAGCACGGTGGGGGACGTCGGCGGCTGCGCCTCATGTGGCGGGCGCAGCCGCCCTGGTTTCCACCAAAACCCGAACGTTGTCGGAGACCAGGACGTTGATCGGCTCAAGCGCCACCTATTTGTGCGGTGGCTCGGCGTGTCGTCCGCGTCTCAGCCTGGCCGCGGCCTTCAACGGCAGCCCCGGGCTCCAGGTGTCGGTTGCCTATTCGAGTAGTGAGTTGGAGGCCATCGATCAGGCCGCCACCCGGCTCGGCCGCTCGCCGGAGGAACTCCAGCGGATTGGAGCCGGCCTTTTCGCCTTCCTGGTTGCCACCGATGGGGCGGCGGAACCGTTGACGACAACCCCCGCGCTTGGTCGCGACGGCACGCTGACCTCGGTGCTGACCTTCGCTGAGGTGGCTGCGCTCGATCGCCTGGCACGAACTTGGGGTGTCCAACGCGATGTTGCGGCCAAGGTCGCCACCCAGCTCATCGTCTACCTTCTGGCCACTAGCCGGTAGCAGAGTGGCTGTTCCGCCGACAGCGGCGAGGTGGGTTCGATAGGTTCTGGTCGATGCCGATCGATTTGGAACTGGTCAACCGAGTCACGCTGGTTGTTGGTGGTGGGGGAGGTGGAATTGGTTCGTCGGTGTGCCGTCGTCTCGCCGAGGCGGGGTCGGGCATCGTTGCCCTGAGCCTGGTTGCTGAGGATCTGGCGGAGACGGCCGCCGAGGTTGCCGGTCTGGGTTGTTACGTGAGTACTCATCAGGTCGATGTTGCCGACGTTGGCGCGCTGCGGGCCGCGATCGCCGACGCCGCTGTTGCATTGGCGGCTCATGATGGCCGGGTTATCGACGGAGTGGTCAACGTGGTGGGAGGCGCCACGCCGCCTCACTGGCATCGGCTGTTGGACTATCCCCAGGACTCGCTTGATCATCTGATCGATACCAACCTGCGGTATGCGCTGGTGTCGTGCCAGGAGGTGGCGAAGGGGTTGGTCGCTGCCGGTCGGCGTGGCTCGATGGTGAATATCTCTTCGATCGCCAGCCGCGGCCAGCCGCTGCTGTCCGGGTATGGCGCGGCCAAGGCCGGGCTGGATTCGTTGTGTCGGTCGATGGCCTCGGAGTGGGGCCGGTTCGGCATTCGGGTCAATAACGTCGCTCCCGGAACCATCAATACGCCGCGGTCGGGTCGAGATGCTGATGCGGTCGATCCCGCGGCGGCAGCCATTCCACTGGGTCGGCGGGGTCACCCCGACGACATCGCCAACGCTGCGGTGTTTCTTCTTTCGGATCTGGCCTCCTACATCAGTGGCCAGACCATCGATGTGGATGGCGGTCCGTCGCGTGGCGGGCTCGACGATTCCGATCTGCCGGTGTTTGTGACCAACCCGGCGATCCGCCAACGTTTTGAGGACGAGGTATGACCAGCAGTACCGAACTGAATACGCCGCTGGCTCCGGGTTCTATCTCGGTCCGGCTCTACCCCCACGATCTTCCGGCCATCGATCAGGTTCGGGTAATCCGTGAGCAGGCGGCTTTGGCTGCCGACGTTGGCTTCGACGGGGTGATGGTGTCGGAACACCACGCCGACTTTCCGGGCTATCTGCCTAACCCGATCCAACTGGCCGGCTTTCTGGCCGACCACATGTCGCGGGGTTGGGTGGCTCCGTGCCCGTTGCTGTTGCCGTTGAAGCCCTATGCCCTGATCGTGGAGGATCTGGCTTGGCTGGAAGCGGCCTATCCGGGGCGGGTCGGGGCCGGGTTTGCCGCCGGCGCGCTGCCGGTCGACTTCGAACTGGCCGAGGTGCCCTTCGACGAGATCGTGGCCCGGTTCAAAGAGGCGCTTCCCAAAACGGTTGGGGCGCTGCGGGGCGAGGACCCGACACCACTCGGTGCCGATCGGGCTGTCCGTCGCCTCGCCGACTCCGGGCTGCCGATGTGCGCTGCGACCCAGAGCGTGGCTGCGGTGCGGCGGGCTGCCCGTTTGGATCTCGGGGTGCTGTACGACTCGCTGCAGGGAGCGGAGGTGTCGAAGAAGCTGTCGGACGCGTACGACGAGGCCGGCGGCACCGGCGCCAAGATATTGATTCGACGGGTCTGGATCGGAGATCCGCCGACTGGAGAGATGGCGGCCCAGATGGACCACTACCGCAGCTATGCCCCGGATCGGGCCATCGCCAATTGGGGCGATGACGATCAGCTGATTGTCGGTGCGACACCGGCCGAGGCTGCGGGGGCGTTGCGGCAGATGCTCGACGACTCAAACTGCGACACGGTGAACGTGCGTATCCACGTGAAGGGGCTCACGCCGGATCAGGTCGGTGCCCAGATGGAGCGGTACCCGGAGTTCCTGGCCGAGTTCCGCCGGTAGCAACTTTCAGCGGCTATCCGATCTGCACCAAATCTCAACCTTTCGCCCACCCCTTCTGAGCGTCGTTTCGTTCACAGTGGGGAACCCCGCCGCACCGTAGCGCAGATAGGTAATTGCGGAACCGGTGCACACGCCGGGGCGTCTTCGTTGATAATGAGTCCACGAGTGCGACGGTGTTCCGGGTGCTCATGGCGGTGGCTACATGGAAGGTCTTTCTCGTGAGTTATGACAGCGCCGGCGGCGCAACGACGGATGGGTTTACGCAGGGTCAGGTTTGGTTGGCTCCTCCGCCACCGGTGGTGAACCCCGAACCGCCCCGTCTGCCGACGGCGTTTCGGCCGGCATGGTTTGTTGCTGCGGCTGTCGCCGGGTTGGCTGCCGATGCGGCTTTGCGGCGGCCGCCGTGGAACAACGTCGCCGGCTCTCTGCTGGTGTTGGCGCTGCTCGGGGGTTTGGCCGGTTCGGGCCTCATCCGCACCCGGACCGCTCGTCTGGCCTTGGCTCTCGCTGCGGTCTTTGGCGTGTTCCTCTCGTTGCGCACCAACCCCCAGTTGATCGCCTTCAACATGTTGGCCATCGCCAGCCTGGTTGTGGTGGCCACCCTGCGGCCGCGCAACGTGTTCAACTACCGTCCACTCCAGGCGCTTGGCGACGTGCTCCGGGCGTCGATTGTGCCGGTCGAACTCCTCGCTTCCATCCCGCAGGAGCTTCACTCCCGGCGCTACCACCAGGCGCAGGTCGGGACTTCTGCAGCAGGCACGACCCGAGCGAAGGCAACCGCCTCGCTCAGCGCTCTGGGACGGGGCGTGGCTCTGGCCGCTCCGGCGGTGCTGGTTCTGGCACTGTTGTTGGCCTCGGCCGACGCGGTGTTTGCCTCGTTCTTTGCGAGCCCGATCTCGCCGGGCGACTTCATGGGGCACCTGCTCCTGATCGCCTTGGGCGTCGGCGCCATGGCGGTGCTTCTTCGCTTGGCCACAACCAAGCCCGATTCGTCGTCCACCGTTGTCAGCGGCGCCCCTTCCCTCGGTCGTATCGAAACGTATGTGATCCTCGGTTCGATCAATGCCCTCTTTGCCTTGTTTGCCTTTGCCCAGTTGTTGGCCCTGACTGATGCAGGAGCCAGCACCCTTGCGGAACAGGGGCTCACCTACAAGGAGTACGCCCGCCAGGGGTTCTTCCAGCTGCTGTGGGTTGCCGGCATCACCCTGGTGTTGCTCCTTGGGCTGCGCTCGATGGCCATCTCCTGGGCTCGCCACAGCCGAATCTTTCAGGGGTTGGGTCTGGTTTCGGTGGTGCTGACGCTGGTGATTGTTGCCGTCGCTTATGGGCGCCTGCAGCTTTACATCAGTGATGGTGGTCTTACGCCGCTGCGGTTCTACAGCTCGGTCTTCTCTCTTTGGGTTGGGCTGGCCTTTGTCCTGGTGGGTCTACGGCTGCTGAACGTTCGTGCCGATGCCGCCTGGACCATGCCGGCACTGGCCGGGTCGGGGCTACTGATCCTGTTGGTGCTGAACGTGGCCAACCCGGAGGCGATCATGGCCAACAACCTGCTCGATCTCGATCGTGGCGCCATCCTGTTGCACATGGAGAAGCTGACCGGCGACGGAGAGGCGGTGCTGGCCGATGGCATCGACCGGCTCAGCCCGGAGTTGCGCGAGGAGGTGCGGGACAAGCTGTGTGCTCCCGACACTCGATTCGACCCCAACGTCGACGTTGGCGATCAATCCGGTGGAGGACTGCTCGACTGGAACCGGGGCGAGCGGCGTCAGGACAAAAGCCTCGAGCGCCTCTGTTCCGGATAGCTGAACGGGGTGGGCCACGGATCCGCTGGGCCCCGGTATTCCGACCGGACCGACATTCAAGTCAGATCTGCGTCGAGCCCGTATGAATCGATGCGTCGGTAGAGAGTGGCCCTGGAGATTCCGAGCAGCTGGGCTGCTTCGGTTCTCGTGGTGGTAGCCGAGATAGCTGCCATGATGGCATCGGCTTCTTGTCGTTGCAGGCCGTGGAGCGGTTTGCGGTTCGAAGGTTGGCGGAGATGACGAGGGAGATGCTCAACGGCGATGGGTGCGCCGGCGGCCTTGGCGTGGGCTGACCGGAGCGCTTGACGGAGCTCGGTCACATTGCCGGGCCAGCGGTGTCGGGAGAGCACGCTGATGACCCGGGAGGTCGCCGATGGGTGCGCCTGGCCGCGACCGATGTCCCGGAGGAGGTGTTCGACGAGCGCGCCCATGTCGCCGCCGCGTTCGCGCAGCGGTGGGACGTCGATCCGCAGCACGAGGAGTTGGTCGAGCAGAGCCGCTAGTCCGGGTTCGCTGGCTGCGGTCCGTTCGGTGGTAGCCAGAACCTGTGCAGTTGTGTTTCCGCTGCTCAGGGCTGTGGCCATCGCCGCGGCTACATCATTCGGAAGCTGGTCGACCCTACGCAAAAGAACAGTGGTGTCTGTCGACAACGCGTCGATGGTTCGGCGCAACCAAACGCGGGGGCCTTCGGCAACGAGGGTGGCGCTGTCAGAGATGCTGACTGGTTCGAGACCCCCGAGTTCAGCGATTGCGCTAGCTACAGATAGACGGCCAGACCCTCGCTCTCCCACCACCAGGATTGGCTCACCAAGTCCGGCGGTCCTCCGTGCGTCGTCGACCATAGCTCTCCAGGCATCGCTGGTTCCCACGAGGTCTGCCAACCGATGATCGGATGACCTGCGCCCGCTTTGTGTTGTCGCCGTCCGCTCGGCAACAAACTCGACCGTCACACCCGCGATGTCTCCGCCGCGGAACAACGGCTGGCACCGAAGCCGGAGGGGCGGCCCGGAGGGCCGGGGAAAGTCGAGCTGGCGAACTTGTGCGCCTGGGCTGCTGGTGGCCGGATTCACAAAATCCCAGAGCTCGCCATGGTCGACATTCGTAAGCAGTCGCTGCGCCGCGGGGGTTGCGATAAGTACTCCGCCGCTCATCGCGGCCAGGGCAGTCTTCGACGTTCTCCGACTACGGAGGAACTGGCTCAACAGGAACTGTTCCTCGGGGGAGGAGTGCTCAAGGAGAAGTTCGCTGACCTGCGCCGATAGGTGCAACGCGGTGGACAACAGCAGCGGTGCGGTCTCGCTGGCGGGGCACAACAAACCGACGGTACCTTCAATCCGGCGGGTGATTGGATCGAAGATGGGGGCGTTGGCACACGTGAAGGCGTGGAAACACTCAAGGAAGTGGTCCTCGCCCCGTACTACCGCCGGGCGCCTGGTCTCCAGCGAAGTGCCAACACCGTTTGTGCCGACGTCGGACTCGGCGAGTGAGAAGCCGATATCGATGCTTCTACTTTCCAGCGCCGCGAGGGTACGGGTGGCCGGAGCATCGCGGCGGGTAACACGGCCTTCTCGATCGGCGAGGACGATCGCGAGCGGAGTACCTGCAAGCTGCAAGACCAACTGATCCAGCACCGGACCGCTGAGGCGCCTGAGAGTGACGCCGGCTGGTCGGGGTTCTCCGAGGTAGGGAATCTCCGCGGTGGTTGGATCGAGACCGTAGAGGTCCGATCGTCGCCGGGCCGCGGCAACGTCGGCAATCTGCGGTGCTTTTTGCAACATGGGCGCCATGGCCTAGACACCTCCGCTGTGGTCGTGTTCCCCATGGCGAATCCTATATCAGGGATCAAGATTGTCTCAGCTGGTGTCTCAAGTTGAGACACCAGCTGCGCCGGGGCTGTCTTAGCTTTGACACCGATGTAGAAGTGCTGTGAAGACGGCCAGCAGTCGCCCGAGGGGGTGCAGACTTGCTGAAATCGAGACCACCAGTGGGAGTGATTGCCAACCCGGCATCGGCGCGCGACATCCGTCGCCTGGTAGCCCATGGCGGCGCCGTGACCACTCACGAGAAGCTGAATCGGTTGCAGCGGTTGCTTTCGGGTCTCGCGGCCGCGGGTATCGAACGAGTTATTTCGATGGTCGACTGGGCGGGTATCTCGGCGGGGCTCCTTCGGCTTTCTGAGCGAGCGTCGGCTGCAGCTTGGCCATCTCTCGAGTTTGTTGATCAGGAGATCACCCAGACGGCTGCCGACACTACGGCTGCAGCAGTGGCCATGGTGAAGGCTGGCGTCGGCGCCATCGTGGTTCTTGGCGGCGATGGCACCAACCGGCTCGTTGCCGGAGTTTCTGGCGCGGTGCCACTCGTATCGATCTCGACCGGCACGAACAACGCCTTCCCGAAGCCTGTGGAGCCAACGGTTGCCGGCTTGGCCGCTGGACTGGTCGCTCGGGACTCCGGTGTCCGCTCAGCCGGCACCTACCGGTGCAAGAAGCTCGAGTTGGTCCAGAGGAATCGACGAGAGATTGCTCTCGTTGACATTGCCGTGACCAACGACGATCGGGTTGGCTCGGGCGCGGTTTGGAACACAACTTCGATATCCGAACTGTTCCTGACTTTCGCCGAGGCCGATCGGATCGGGCTTTCGGCCATCGGTGCTCATGTCCAGCCCGTTGGTCGGCGCGAACCCCAGGGCCTGGCGCTAGGCCTCAGCGCTTCGGCTGATCTGATAGTGCATCCACCGGTCGCACCTGGTCTGTGTTCCCCAATTGGTGTCCGTTCTGTCACCAAGTTGGCGGCCGATGTCCCGTTGGTTGTCGAGGCACAACGTGGAGTCGTCGCCATCGATGGTGAACGAATGCACCGTTTTGGACCCGACGATCAGCCGACGGTCACCTTGCGGGCGAACGGGCCCGTTGTGGTTGACGTGGCTGCGACTCTCGATCACGCGGCCGCCAGCGGTCTCTTGGCCTCCACCACTTCCAAGCCGCATCTCGGCGACTGAGCACAAACCCCGCAAGGACCTACGAATGAGCGCAACCGAAGAACGTATGAATGAAGGAAAGGGAGAACAACTGTGACTGAACTCAACCGGGCTGATCTCTATCGGGAGATGGTAAGGATCCGCCAATACGAAGCCCGCATCATGCAGGAGTATCACGCCGACAAAACTCCGGCGTGGGACATCGGCGCCGGGCTTATCCCTGGGGAGATGCACCTTTCGGCGGGGCAGGAACCAGCAGCTGTTGGTGTTTGTGCCCATCTGGAGAAAGGCGACGGAATCACTGCGCCGCATCGGCCCCATCACTTCGCGCTGGCTCACGGCGTTGATATGAACGCCATGACCGCCGAGATCTATGGCCGCACGAACGGGCTGTGCAAGGGAAAAGGCGGCCACATGCACCTCTTTGATCCGGAGAATCACTTCTCTTGTTCGGGCATCATCGCCCAGGGCTATCCGGTCGCCTGCGGGCAGGCGTTGGCGATGAAGCGCCGGGGCACCAACAACGTGACGGTTGCAGTCGCCGGTGAGGGCGCCGCGAACCAGGGCGCATTCCACGAATCCCTGAACCTCGCGGCGATCTGGAACCTGCCAGTGGTCTTTGTGATCGAGGACAACGATTGGGCCATCTCGGTCTCCCGAGCCGACTCGACCGCTACCAACTCGAATGCGGACCGGGCCGCCGGCTACGGGATCCCCGGTGTTCGCGTGGAGAACAACGACGTGGAAGCCGTCTTCGAAGCCGCTGGTGCTGCCATCGAACGGGCTCGCGCTGGCGAGGGGCCAAGCCTGCTTGAAATTCACACCCTCCGGCTGTGGGGTCATTTCGAAGGGGACGCCCAGGCCTACCGGGCGGATCTCGAGACCGTTGATGAGCGGGACCCGATCCCGAAGTACGGCGCATCTCTTGTTGAGGCCGGTGACTTGACAGACGGCCAGATCGCCGAGATCGCGGCCGCGGCCGATGCCGAAGTCGACGCCGCCATCCAATACGCCGTCGACGGCCCCATTCCCGCACCCGAAGATGCCCTACTGCACGTCTTCGCCTGAGTCTGAGAGAGGAATAGAGAAATGACAATGACCGAACCGGAAACCGGTACCCGCCGAATCACGACCGCCAAGGCCATGGCCGAGGCCATCGGGCTCGAGATGCGCGCCAACCCCGATGTCTTCGTTATGGGCGAAGACGTTGGCGCCTATGGCGGAATCTTCGGGTCCACCACCGACCTCTTTGGCGAGTTTGGCGCCGACCGGGTGCTGGACACGCCAATTTCTGAGACCGGCTTTATCGGCGCTGGTATCGGAGCCGCCGTCGAGGGCCTCCGCCCGGTCGTGGAGCTCATGTTTGTTGATTTCTACGGCGTATGTATGGATCAGATCAGCAACCACATGGCCAAGATCCACTACGAGTCTGGCGGCAACGTAAAGGTGCCCATGGTGCTCATGACCGCGACGGGAGGCGGATACTCCGATGCGGCTCAGCACTCCCAGTGCCTCTGGGGCACCTTTGCCCACCTCCCGGGTATGAAGGTGGTGGCCCCGTCGAACCCCTATGACGCCAAAGGTCTGATGGCATCGGCCATCCGTGACGACAACCCGGTGATCTTCATGTTTCACAAGGGCGGCCAGG
>CALAML010000032.1 GCA_937925845.1 uncultured Acidimicrobiales bacterium
CAGAGGCCGTACCATCAGAGACAAGTCATGGAGCCCACGGATCCCACCCCCCATTCCGATCCCTTCGACGACGATTGGCGCGAGCCCGACCTCGAGCCTGGCCCGTCGAGCCCCGAGGTCGCGCCCGAGCGCGGCCCGGAGACTCCGTCGACCGCCGCTGAATTTGCGGCTGGTGAGCCCATGACTGGAGCCACAAACTCGCCGTGGGATCAGCAGGCGAGCGATCCTGCAAACCCGAGCGCTCCCATCGATTGGACCGCAGAAGCCAACCCGCCCCCTCAGACGGCGCCCGCTTCCGCCCAACTCGGCGATGATGAACTCGGCGACGCAGAGTTTGCCGAAGCCGCCGACAAGTTCTTTGATGGCCCGCCCACCGCCCAGAAAAAGGCCCGGACACCGCTGCAGCTCGTGGCGTTGGCGGTCGGTGTTTTGGCTCTGATCGCCGCGGTCGGTTTTGTCGGGTCGTTGATCGTGTCGAGTGATGACCCCGACGATGAAGTCGCCACCGATTCCACCGCCACCGATGCCGGTGCCGAAGATTCCGAAGCTACCGGCGGGGCCGACACCGACACCGACACCGGTCTGGGCTCAGAAGACGCGGATGACGGCGAAGTGGACTCCGATGAGGATCTGCCCGAGCCGGACGGCGACGCCGAGGACTCCGACGACATTGGATCCGACGATGGAGTCGACGGCAACCAAATCGGCGAGTTCGAGTCGGTCCTGGGTGTGGCTCCTGAGGGCCGCGGCTGGGAGTTCCAGGCCGCACCGGGCCAGGTGCCAGCCGGTGTCGAGGGTCCCGAGGTGGAGGTGACCCCTGAGGACGACGTGGCGGCGATGGTGGCCAACGCTCCCGCCAACGCGGTGTTCCGCTTCGCTCCCGGCGTGTATCAGGACGTGCAGCTGGTGCCCCGCAACGGCGACTCGTTCCTCGGATTCGGCCAGGCCACCCTCGACGGCTCAAACGCCGGGGAGGGTTCCGCGGCCTTTACCGGTGCCGCGCAGGACGTAACCATCAGCGGGTGTGAGGTGCGCAACTACGGCAACGTGTCGCAGAACGGTGCCATCAACGCCCAGATCGGTGGCAGCGACGACCCACCAGCCGAACAGCGCAGCCTGCGGTGGGTGCTCGAAGACCTCAACGTTCACAACAACTTCGGGGTCGGTATCAACATCGGCCCGTTCGGCCAAGTGCGTCGGGTGAAGATGCACAGCAACGGCCAACTCGGCATCACCAGCCACGGCGGCCGGGGCATCGTGGTTGAGGACTGCGAGATCAACAACAACAACACCCGCGAGGTCGACCCCGGGTTTGAGGGTGGCGGCTCAAAGTTCAAGTACACCTTCGATCTCGTGGTGCGGAACTGCTACTTCCACGACAACTTCGGTTATGGCCTGTGGACCGACATCGACAACTTCAACACCTTGTTCGAAGACAACCTGATCGAAAATGAAACCTGGTCGTGCATCTCCCACGAGGTCAGCTTCGACGCCGTGATCCGCAACAACACCGTGCGCAACTGCGGTCTCGACGGTGATCCGTGGCTGTGGAAGGCCGGTATTCAGGTGGCCAACTCGCCTGATGTGGTGGTTGAGGGCAACATCATCGAGAACAGCTACAACGGCATCGGTCTGATCGAACAGAATCGCGGCAACCCGCTCTGGGTGTTGGAGAACGTGATCGTGCGCAACAACACGATTGTCGATTCGGGCCAGAGCGGTGTGGTGATCGACACCACCGACGCCGACGGGAACCCGACCGAGGTGGACGAGACGGTGGTCTTCGAGGGCAACACCTGGGATGCCGGGCTGCCGGACTTCGAGGACGAATTGGTGCTTGAGGCCGACACGGTCCGCTCCCGCAGCACCGCCGACTTCCGCTGGGGAACGGTCCAGTCCGACTGGCAGGGTTGGCAGAACCTCGGCCTCGACGCCGCGGGTTCCTTCGTCGACCGGTAGCACCCAACTAGCGCCCAGGGGTGACCGGCCTGCTTTTGGCCTTCGATCTGCTCCGTACCAGCGGTTCACCGCTGGGGAGGATTGTTGCCTAATCGACGGTAACCGCCACCCAACGCGTTCGGATTCGTCCTATTGTGGTGATGACTTGCCGCGTCGACGCGACTTTCCCGTTTTGACCGGGTCCGCACTTAGGTGTCGATAGGCAACCTCACCCCTTGTAAAGGGTTGCTCATTAGCGCAGCCTGTTCAAAGCCCCCTTAATCTCGCGAGCCCATCGGCGGAGCATTACTGATGAGTCAACCGTCCCCACTTGAACCCACAATTCTCGGTGCCATTTTTCGACGCTGGCGCCTAGTCGCCGTGTTTGTGATGCTGGCCGTGGCCTTGAGCCTGCTGTATCTCGCCACCACCGACCCCAAATACCAGTCGACCGCCACCGTGGTGTTGGAAGACCCGCGTTCAAGCATCACCAGCCAGGGAAGCTTTAACGGCTTCGACCAAGAGGCCTACGTCGCCCAGCAGCGCAACCTGGCCGAGAGCCGTCGGGTGGAAGCCCTCACGGTGCGAGATCTTCGCCAAGAATTCCCCGACCGCAGCTTTGTGCGTAAAGACGTGGCCGAGAACATCGTGATCGATGCTCCTCTGGGAGACGCCAAGCTTGATCTGAACTTCATTGACATCGACCCGGAGGTCGCTGAGTTCGGTGCCACCACCCTGCTGGCGCACTTCAAGGACACCCGGGATCTTGACAACAACGACAAGCTCTCGATCCTTCGTGACAGCAGCGACGAACTCGTCGCCGAGCGGCTCGCGCTGATTGAAGAACGCAATGACGTTGAGGGGGTTCTGTCCGATCTGCGAGCCAGCCTCGGAGTCAACACCCGAGAGACCGCTTCCCAAATCGAAGATGCTCGCCAGGATGAGGTTGACCAGCTCGAGAAGCTGGCGGAGAAGGCCGACATCAACGATCGGATCACGGCGATCAACCTTGAGCTCCGTGAAGTGAACGCTCTGACCAAGGCCAACGAGCTTCCCGACCGAGGCATCGCCCTCGAAGTCGCCGCTAGCGAAACTCCGGCCGAGCGCCTTGGTTCCGGTGCTGCGTCGATCATCACCCTGGCCGTTGTGCTTGGTTCGCTGCTCGGTACCGCCGTGGCGTACCTGCTGTCGGTTCGCCGTCGGGAGTTTGCCGACAAGGCTCAGCCTGAGGTTGTCCTTGGCGCACCGCTGATCACCGAAATTGCCAACCCGGCTCATGAGAAGCTTCGCCGCCTCCAGTTCCCGGTAGTCGACGCTCCGAGCAGCGCCGTTGCTGAGGGCTACCGCTTTGTGGCCGCCGCTGTCGCTACCGACCTCACCGCCGACGATGCCCTCCGCGGCTCGGTTGGTGTTGCTGCCTCCACCACCTCGGCCAACTCGAACCTGGCCGTGGCCAACATCGGTCTGGCTCTCGCCAGCCAGGGCCTCGATGTGCTCCTGGTCGACGCCGATGTCCGCCGTGGCGAACTCACCGAGGTGCTGTGTGCCGACCAGGCTTGGGATCTTGATGGTCTCACCGACGTACTGACCGGTTCGGTCACTGCCGATCGGGCGCTGCGCTCGGTCATGTTGGACTCGGGCCACCGGCTCGACCTTCTTTCGGCCGGCACCCTCGCCGGTCCCACGGCTCCGGCCTGTCGCCCCGACACCCTCCGCGCCATGCTGACCCAGCTTGAAGACCGCTTCGATGTGGTCCTGGTGAACGTTCCGGCTCTCCTGCACTCGGCCGACTCGGCTTCGGTGCTTGGTGCTGTCGGTTCGGTGGTGCTCCTGGTCGACCATGGTTCGTCGGTCGACACCCTTCTCGATTCAGCTGAGCGCATCGAAGTGGCTCACACCAACCTGTTGGGTTACGTCTACACCAACGCTCCGCTCTCTCGGGGTCTGGCCGGCTACGTGAAGGCCAACGGTGGTGGCCGTTCGGGAAAAGGAAGCCGTAGTGGGCGGGGTCTTGGTTCGTTGAGTAACCGAACCTCCAAGGCGTCGACCAACGGTTCGTCCCCCAGCGATCTGATCGAAGCGGGCGCCGAGGCCAGCTGAGCCTCGCCCCGCCGAAACACCACCCCCTCCTCCTAACTCGTGGCATCCCTCTCCACCCTCGATCGGCCAACGGGTCGACGCGCCCAAAACGAGGCGGCGCCTGAGCGTCCGGTCCGCACCACGTGGAACGGCCTCTGGCGGGTGCCGATTTTGGAACGCAAGCGCACCGAAGCACCGACGCTGTCGGAGTTCGATCCGGTAGCGCTCGAGTTCCGCGGCATCGCCATGCGGTTCTTCCTGGGCTACCTCATGTTCCTGTTGGCGGGCTACGCCATCTTCGACCGTGGGTTCGCCTGGATCCACATCCCGAAAACCCCGATCTTCGTGGGCGAAATCGGGCTCGGCCTGTCGATGTTCTTTGCTGCGGCCTGGACCGACAAGATCCGGTCGGTCATGGCTCGGTCCCTGCCGCTCTTTGTGCTGTTCGCCTTTGTGATGGCGGGTCTGGTGCGTTGGGCCTTCGACTTCCAGGCTTATCTTCTCGACTCTGTTCGTGATGCTGCGCTTTGGTACTACGCGGTGTTTGCATTCCCGGTTGCTGGTCTGGCGGTGGCCCACAAGAATCTGCTCGGCCATCTGGCTAACCGCTACCGCCAGATGCTGCCGTGGATGGCTCTGTGGGCGCCCTTCGGTGTGTACTTCGGCCGGGTGAAGGGCTTCGACTACGGCCCGCGGGTGCCCGACAGCGATGTCTCGATCCTGGCCCACAAAGTGTTCGACGTTGGCGCTCACGGCGCCATGGCGGTGGCCTTTGTGTGGTTGATGCCCCGCCTGTACCCGAACCCGGTGAAGCGCAATCTGTTGGTTGGCATGTTGCTCTTTGGCATGGTGTTCTCCGGCACCCAGAGCCGTGGCGGCTTTGTTGCCGGTGTGGCTGCGCTCGGCATCGGCTATCTGTTCTTTGTGGATCGCGCCATGCGTAAGCGCATCTTTGCCGGCGTAATGGTTGCCACCATCATGGTCGGCAGCGTGGCCTGGGTAACCGACGTGACCATCCCCGGTGAGCGCGACGTTTCGGCTCGCCAGTTCATCGCCAACATCAGCTCGGTGTTCGCCGGCGGCGAGAGCGAGCAGGAAAACCTGTCGACCACCGTCGACTGGCGTGAACAGCTGTGGCAGGGCGTGTTGACCAACATCACCCGTGGTGGCGACCTCGAGCTGGGTGCCGGCTTTGGCCGCAACCTGGTGGAGGAAGTCGACGGCTTCTTTGTTGGTGGCGAGGATGGCGAAGTTCCAGAGTTCCGCTCCCCGCACAACAGTCATCTGGGTGTCGCCTCACGAATGGGTCTGCTCGGCGCCGGTATTTGGATTCTCCTCTGGGGTTCCTGGTTCTGGGCGCTGATGCGTCGCCGGGCCGTGCTTCCGCGGGGTTGTCTGCCCCGGGCCACGATCGAAGTCATCATCGTGGGCATGATCGCTCACCTGATCAACGCCTATTTCGACCCGACCATCGAGGGCCCGTTCGTGGGCATCTGGGTATGGGTGCTCTTTGGCCTCGGCGCCGCCATCTCGGTGCCAGGGGTGGCAGAGGCCGATACACCGTTCCCGGAGGTCGGCCCCAAGGCCGATCCAAGCCGGACTCCAGCGGAGCGTCAGGGCCCCAAGGCTGCGGCTAAACCGGTGGTCGTCGACGCTACGGCGTGATCTTGGTGAACCGAGTAAGGGCCGATGGAGCCGTTCCCCGGCTATTCCCAAGTGCCCCAAAAGGGGTAGTTTCTCCCATTATTGGCTCGCAACCAGCGCGGTATTCTGAGGCATGCACAGCCCTTATGGGAAACACCAAAAGCAGATGGAATCGTGAAAACGAATCCTCATCGGCTGGATCGTTGGGAAGCGAGTTGATCCGGTGAAAGTTTTGATCTCGGCATATCTATGTGCCCCAGACATGGGGTCGGAGGAAGAGGTGGCCATGCAGGCCATCATCGCCGCCGCGACCGAACATCAAGTGTGGGTTCTGGCCCACCGTGATAGCGCCGAGGACGTCCGGGCTGAGATTGAGCGGCTTGGTCTGAGCGACCGGGTCACCATCGAGAGCCTTCAGGTCGATCCGCCGCTGCCCGGCTCCCGGGATCGGTCGTTGCCGGTTCGCCACTGGGCCTATGACGCCTGGCAGAAGGCGGCCGAGGCCAAGGTGCTTGAGCTCGACCGCGAGCATGACTTTGATCTTGCCCATCACGCCACGATCGCTTCGTACTGGACCCGCTGTGCGCTAACCGTGCTCGATAAGCCGGTCGTGCTTGGTCCGGTTGGCGGCGGCGTTACCTGTCCACCAGGTCTGTTGCCGTCGCTCGGTCTTCGCGGCGCGGTGGGATACTTCTTCCGCACCGCCACCCGCCACGCCTTTGGTCACCGTCCGTCGGTGCGTGAGGCCTGGAAGAACGCCACCATCGTGCTGGCGCAGAACGCCGAGACCGCCGAACGTATCCCCGACGACTGCAACGTTGAGATCTACAGCAACGGCATCTCCAGCTCGGTGCTGCTGTCGGCTGGTGAGACCGAGCGGTCGCAGGATCTGATCTTCGCCGGTCGCCTGTTGCCGTGGAAGGGTTGCCTGCTGGCGGTGGAGACGCTGGCCAAGGTGTCGAACGCCAACACCCGGCTCTTCATCTATGGCGATGGTCCGGAGAAGCAGCGCATCGAAGCCCGGGCCGCGGAGCTCGGGTTGAGCGATCGAGTG
>CALAML010000033.1 GCA_937925845.1 uncultured Acidimicrobiales bacterium
CGAAGTGGTCGATCGACCCCAGCTCCCGGATGGTCGACCGGCCACCTTCTGGGCCATCACCGATGACACCAACGAACTCGTCGAGGTCGATACCCTCTCCGGCGAAGTCCTGGGCCGGTACGGCGGTTGGGGAGAGCCCGATGCCGAGTGTGCCGCTGCTGATGACTGCACCCCGCCACGAATCACCGACGTGGAGATCGGCGCCGACGGTCGGCTCTGGGTAAGCGACTGTTGCGACGCAGCCGGCAGTTCGACGTTCATCGTTGAGCCCGGTGCCCAGTTTGATCCCGAGTCCACTCCCCGAATCGATGGCCGCAGTGCCAGCGTTTCGCCCAACGGCCAACTGGTTGCCGTAGTAGTGGGCGAGGACAAGATTGAGATCCGGGAGACCGGCAACGAACCCGACCAACCCCCGCTGACGACCTACGACCTGCCGGAGGATCCCAACACCGCGCCAGCATTCTTCGGTCCGGTCGCCTGGTTCGACGACACCACCCTCGTCCTCACCGGCACCGTGGAGACCTCGTCACTCCTGCTGCTCGACATCAGTGATGCCGCCAACCCAACGGTGGTGGGCGAGCCAAGTGGTGGTGTGTTGCCGTTCGTGGGTTCGGCGGTCCGCTCCGATGGGACGGTGGTGGTGGCGGCCTTTGCCATCGACTTCGACAAGCCCGGCAATGGCAGCGTGATGGGTTGGGCCTATGAGGTCGATCCCAGCACCGGAATCGGCGAGCGGATCGACGACGTCGACCTGGCCGGAGTCGAGCTACCCGAAAACTTCTCCGACCTCGACTACGACGCCTCCGGAAACCACCTGATCACGGGGAGCCGGACCGGCGAAGTCACCTGGTCGGGCGCCGGGGAAAGCGGCACCCTTGGAGAAGGATTTATCGCCGTCGCTTGGTGAGCCCGGAGTGCGACTATCAAACCGGCGCCTCAGACATCGCCATCAGTCATGAGCTAGTCGGTGGGGAACCAGACCAGCACCATCTCTTCAACGTTGATATCGGACTTCTCCAAGGTGATCTCGACCGGCTCGATGTTTTCGCCGATGGTGCGCCACTTGTCGTCGAGTTCGTAGATGATGTCCTGCAACTCTGCTTCGAGCTCTTCGATGTCGTCGGCGGCGGCCTCCAACCGGTTTTCGGCCGTTTCCAACCGTTCCTTGGTGCGCTCCGACTGGCCCCGACTCGACATGGTCCGGCGAGCGGCGCTGGCCAGGGAACGACCTCGACTGCGACCGCCAAGGAGACCACTGAGCACCGAGGTGCCGATGTTCACCAGCTCGTTGGTTTTACGGGAGTCCTTGTCGGCTTCGAGCTCTCGAACCCGATCCTCGGCCTTCTCCATCGCCGCTTCGAGACGGTCCTTCTTGGTTTCGAGCTTGTCCCGGAGCTTGCTGAGTTCTTCGTCTTCTCGGTTCTGGGCTTCCTCCGCGGCTCGGGCTGCGAACTGTTCCATCGATTCGTCGGGCCGCGAGTAGAGCTTGAGCTCGGGGTTGGTGAAGAGCTGGAGGGTGAGGTTCCGGTAGAGGTGATCCTTCAGCGCGGTTTGGGCCTTGCTGTAGAAGGTCTTGTTCTGAATCTTGGCCTCGGGCATCACGTAGATGGCGCCCTCGGGTGCGTCGTCGCGGAAATCGCGATCGTCGTAGTCCACGGCGATGCCGGCGTCGGGGTCGAGGCCGCCGTCGATCGGGAACCAGACGAACTCGTACTCCTGGGTTTCGCGCAGCTTGGCCTTGGTGTCGTCGTACAGCAGGTTCAACCGGGCACAAACTCCCGCTTGGAGGCGACGGCCACCGGGTACGGCGATGCCTTCGGTCCATGGCGCACCGGAGCTGAGGTATTTCACCTCGATGCCGTCGGCCACCTTCGGCATGGCTACGGATTCGTCGTCGGCCAGTTCCGGCCCGGCGATGCCGCCACCAGCGGAAGCGCCAGCACCGGCCGCTCCGGCTTCGGCGAAGGTCTGTCCGCCCCCGGTCGGCGATGCCGATGGCACTTCGTTGCGCTCGGGCGCATCGGCCATCAGGCTGCCGATCTGGTCTCGGGTGAGCGGGCCCCGCAGATACGACATGGCCCAGCGGGTACCGAAGACGACCGGTCCGGACTCTTTAGCGTCGTGCAGCACAAACTGGCGCTTGCCCAGCCCGGAGATGGCGTCGTCGACGGCCTTGATGTCCACCCCGCCACCGGCTGAGGACATGCCGTCGAGCAGGCGGGCCTTGTCGCGTTCGGTCTGGAGGCGGCCGATCATCCAGGTTCCGGCGTTGGAGATGGCTTTGTAGTCGATGTCGACCGGGTTCTGGGTGGCCAGCACCAGGCCGAGGCCGAAGGCGCGGGCCTGCTTGAGGATGGTGAGGATCGGCTTCTTTGATGGCGGCATGGCCGTGGGCGGCACGAAGCCGTAGACCTCGTCGAAGTAGATCAGGGCCCGCAGGTCGGTGGTGCCCGATTGCTTGCGCATCCAACTGACCGCCTTCGACAACACGAGGGTGGCCACGAACTGGCGCTCTTCATCGGAGAGGTGCGAGAGGCTCACGATGGAGGCACAGGGTTTGCCGTCGCGGAAGAACATGCGGTCGATGTCGAGTGGCGGCCCTTCAGACCAGGCCGCGAACGACGGCGAGGCGGCCAGACCGTTGAGCTTCATGGCGAAGCCCATGCGGTCCTTGGCCGGGAAGAAGGTGTCGAGGTCGATCACGCCGAGCTTGCGCATCGGTGGATCCTGGACGCCGAGGATCAGCTTGGTGAGGTCCATCGACTGACCCTGGGCCCAGGCGTGGGAGATCAGGTTGGTCAACAGGATGTGTTCCCGTGACGACAGCGGGTCGGCGTCGACGCTGATCATGCCGAGCACGCTGGAGACGAAGCTCTCGATTTCGTCCTGAGTCGCTTCGGGGTCGGCGTTGTCGCCGGGTGCTTCGAGGTTGCCGATCAGGTTGAGGGGCACGCCGGCGTTTGAACCCGGGGTGTAGATGGTGAAGTGGGCCTTCTCCCGCAGGGTGCGGATGCGGTCGGAGGTGATACCCCAGTCGGCCAGACCGTTGCGCCACATCTCCGCGGTGTCGGAGGCGAACTGGTCGACCGACACACCCTTGGCGTTGGCGTCGCCCTCGTTCACCCACGGGGCGAAGTCAGCCGCCGACAGGTCGGGGAAGGTCAACAGCAGGTTGCCGATGTCGCCCTTGGGGTCGATGATCAGCGCTGGCACTCCCGACAACAGCGCTTCCTCGAGCAGGTCGATGGCCAGACCGGTTTTACCCGAGCCGGTCATGCCGACGATCACTCCGTGGGTGGTGAGGTGGCTCGAGTCATACATCACCGGCGCATTCGGGTCGGCGTCGCCATCGGCCACCTGGCCGCCCAGGTAGAAACTGCCTCGGGGAACTTCAACCATGGGTCAGGAACCTTTCAGAACGGATGCGGAGATCCGGGGGAGTGGGGAGTAGGTGTGAGGAGTAGCAAGGAAATCAGGCGCAGATCGCGAAGACTGACCACGCGGATCCACAAGCGGGACGGTGAGCGACCACAAGATCGTGGCGCCGCCACGGCGTAGCTTAACAACCGCTGGCAGCCAGCTGAGAAGTGGGGCCGCTGAGGCCACAGTGTGAATACCCGCGCTTCTGCTACACCGCGGCTTGATAACACCGCGGTTCGATGACCGAGCGGCTTCACGACAGAGTGGGTTGTTGCTGAGCAACTGTCATGCCATCCGACCAAAACACGACGTACGTCCGGGAAAAGTGTCAAGCGCCGTTATCATGGGAAACGTAGGGTGTTCCCCGCACCCACAGCAACGAAAGGTAATCGCCAAATGGGTTTTCTTGATAAGGCCAAGGATCTCGTAAGCCAGAACTCCGAGAAGGTTTCTGAGATGAAGACCAAGGCCGCGGACATGGTCGACGAAAAGACCGGCGGCAAGTACGCCGACAAGATCGATCAGGCTGAAGACATGATGGACAAGGGCATCGACAAGCTCGAAGAGAGCGAAGGTGCTGCTACCGAAGCTGCTGGCGACGTCGCTGACGCTGCGGACGAGGCCTAGAACCTCACCGTCAGGTCTCTTTGAACGCACTCCCCAACAGGAGAGCCGGTAGAGAAGATTCTGAGCCAAGAACATCGGTAAACAACGTGCTGGCGTCCACCAAAGAGTGGGCGCCAGTTTCGCGTCCAGCCAGCCGTTGCCATCAGTAGGGTCAGGCGGGCTGAGGCTTGGTCGGATTGGGGACTGGTCGACGGAAGCTCAGGCGGAGTGGAGCTCGGCTGGGCGGGGGCTCACCCAGGCCCGGTCTCCGGGCTCGATGAGGCCAGCGCTTGGGCCGCTCGAAGGTGTTCGGCCAACTCCGCGGGCTTGGCGTGGGCGTTGAGGCCGCTGGTGGAGGGCATGAGGTAGGCCGGCACGCCGCCGATGGTCTCGGGAAGCGGACCAGCCTTGGCTCGCGGGTCCCGCGCGCTGCGGTAGCCGCTGAGGCCGATAAAACAAATTGCCTGTGGTTGTAGCCAGGCCGCGATCGCTTCGATGCGGGCCAGGCCGGCTTCGAACTCGTCGTCGGTCACCTCGGACGCCTTGCGGGTGGTGCGTTTCACCAGGTCGGCCATGCCCAAGCCATGGTTGGCGAGCGCATGGGTCGGGTCGCGGTCCACGGTGGCGATTCCGGCGGCCAGGGCCGCGGGCCAGAATCGGTTGCCGGGCCGGGCATAGCCCACGCGGGACTCCGCCGATGACGGGCTGGGGTTGATGCCGCAGGCCAACAGGCGCATGCCGGGGCCGATGACGTCTGGCGATGAACGGATGGTGGTGGCCTCGATGGTGATCCCGGGGGTGTCCTTGCCACCAGGGGCGACAACCTTCTCCGCATCGATGGTGAACCCGGCGCCTACCAGTACCGCCCGCAGGAGCTCGACTGGCCAGGTAGAGAAGTTGCGCCCTGGGAAATCGTCGTCGGGAGTCGGCCCGAATTCGGTGTTGCCGCCGAAGAGCACTGCGGTGAACAACCCGCCGATGGCCAGGGCTCGGTGAAGTTCGGCCAGGGCCGCCGGCAGAGAAGAACGGGGGACATGGACATAGCTCTTGGAGGCCCACGCGCCATCGACTGAGCCGGAACGAAACGGGAGGTGTTCGAGGTCGGCACAAACCAGGGGAGTGCCCGGGTGGGCCTCACGGGCCAGGGCCAACATCGCCATCGACGCGTCAAGACCGATCACCAAACATTCGGAGCCATCGCGTTTAGCGGCATCGCG
>CALAML010000034.1 GCA_937925845.1 uncultured Acidimicrobiales bacterium
GATCAAGATCATGATGCTGGCCGGCACCATCATCAGCGCGCTCCCTCGGTCTCTCGTTGCCTCAGCCACAGGCTTCCTCCAGCGTTCCGGTCGGGTTGGTTACGCCGCTTCGGAACGGGTCGACCCGTTCCCGGTGGGTGGCGGCCACGGTGAAGCCTCGTCCGGTGCCGCCGAGAAATGGAATGGCGATGAGGTCAAGTTGGTAGGCAACGGTAAAGCCGGCTGGGGCGCAGCGGACAAAGGTGGTGCCGGGTTCGGCGGTGATGGTGAGACGATCGGGCGCCCGTCCGTGGCCGGCAACAACTTGAGTGGCGGCGGCCTCCGCCTCAGCGAATCCGGTTTCTCCGTTCGGTGCTTCCACAAAGGCGCGGGTTGCTTCCTTGGCTGCCGCGGTAACCGCCAGCTTGGCATCGATGACCGACCACACGTTGGCCACCAGCAGTGAACCGACCAGAAAGACCATCACGCCGAAGATCAACCCGTCGGCGCCACCGATGAGGCCGTCGTCGCCGTCCAGACGTCGGCGTTGCCGTTGGCGAGTTCGGTGGTGGGTTGGGGTCGGGCTCATCGATCGACCGCCGTTGGCTCGGGGGTTGGTGCTGTGGGTTCGACTCCGGGCTCGACCACATCGGACCTATCGGACACGTCAAGCACATCGACGAGGTCGATCAGTCGTTCGCGACGCACCACCGCTTCGCGGGTCACCGCCCGCCATTCCCTCCGCGAGAGTGACGACGGGACAAAGGCTGGTGGGTCGGCCGCGATCCTTAGCCGGATCTCGTTGTCGGTGACGGTCCAGCGGAAGTCGGCGTCGTTACCCATCGGGCCGAGGGCGTTCCGGGCGTGGTTCTCGATTCGGAGAATTTCTATTTCTGGGTTGTCGGCTGCGGCCGGGTCGAGCCGCGCTGCTCGGTTGGCCGCGTCGAAGGCGGTGGCGGTCACCACCGATGTGGCGTAGAGGCCGATCAGTAGTTGGGCCGCAAGAAACAGAAACGCAAGCATGGCGAAAACGCCAAGGAGCGAGCTGAACATGCCGACGCCGGCATCGTCGTGGCCGCGCCTTACCACCGGGTCGCCCGGTTGATGCCGGAGCGCGCCAGTTCGTTCGGCGCCGCGTCGGCCTCCCTTGATCTGGTCAAGAGGTGGGGCTGCACGCTTCGGTGTGATGCTGGTTCCCATCGTGTTCGATCAGCCGGACCTCGTCACTTGTGTTTCGAGGCCCGCCGGATCAGCCGTCGATGCTGCCGCCGATGCTGTCGAGCTGGGTGGTGGTCTTAGCCTCGGTGTCCTGCCACATCGTGTTGAGGCCCACGAACATGAGCGCTCCGATAAAGGCGATGATCAGGATGGCGATGGCCATCGAAATCACGCCTTCACCGCGGTCGTTGCGCTCGACGCGGCTAGCGACTGCTGCCGCCAGGTTGGGCCGGGACCGGTCGCTTTGTGAGTGGGATGTCATTGCCGTGCTCCTTGAGGGGAATGGGTTGAAGGGTTGTAGGTCATTGGTCGTTGGGAGGTTGTGTCGTTGGTTTGGGTAGTGGCGGCGCTCAGCTGGTGGCGAAGAGCCGCATCGTTTCAAAGAAGGGAATGGCCAGGAAGATCACACCGGGAACGAGGGTGGCTACGGTCACCGGGATCCACACCATCTGGGCTCGACGTTCGATGGTTTCCATCAGCTCCCGCTGGACGTCGCGCCGCACCGAGCGGGTCTCTTCAGCGATGAGGGTAGAGAGGTCGGTGGCTTGCTGGTTGAGCCCGAGCACGGCCACGAGTCGGTCGACTGCTGGCACCTGAACCAGCTCGGCCCACTCTTCGAGGGCCGTCACTTCGTCGAGGCCCTGGGTTACTCGGGTCATCACCCGGCTGAGGTCGCGGGCACAGGCGCCCTGGCCCCGTTCGGCGAGTCGGTGGAGGCCGCCGCCGAGGCTGTAGCCCGCGGCCAGCAGCATGGCCAGCTGTTCGCTGAGCACCGGGAGCTCGAGGAAGACCCGTCGCTGCCAGCTCCGTGACGCCATCGAGAGTTGTTGCTCGAGCACCAGGAAGGTGAGAAGGGCGCCGCCGGTCACCAGTCCGAAGGCGGGAATCGGGCCGAGTCCAGCTATCAGGCTGATGGTGGCGCCGAGGGCGGTCACCACCAGGCTCCACACCAGCTGTCGGAGACGGAAGGTAGCGGCATCGATGGGAGAGTGGATTCGCCGCAGCCGCAGGCCGACGTCTTCGGTTACGCCGAAGAGTCGGGCGAGGTGTCCGCCGATCAGCTGCGAGAGCGGCGCGGCCAGGTCTCGAAAGGTGGCTACCGAAAACACGCCGGGCCCACCGTCGACGCGGTAGTCGATCGGCACGTAGGGTCGGAGTCGTTCCACCGTCGGTCGCCGGGCGAACCAGCGAAGCTGCGACAACAACAGCGTGGCTCCCAGCCACAGAGAGAGGCCCGAGGCCACCATCACTCGACTCATCGGCGACCGCCGTAATTGCCGCTCTGGCGGCCCTCGTTGGTGATGGGGTCGGGGTGGCGGGCGGGGGCAAAGACCCGTTGCTCGGTGGGGAGTCGCATGATGGATCCGGCCCAAACCCAGCAGCCGACCACTACCGACAGGGCGAGAAGTACCGCGACCTGGCCCAGTGCGGTCTGGTAGGCGGCCCGGCCGTTGCCAAGTTGCAGGCCCATCAGGGCCATGCCTGCGGGCACGATCAGTACGAAGAAGCGGGCGAATCGGGCTCCGGCCTGCTTGGCCCGGGCGTCCTTGCGGCCCTGAGAGTCCTGAAGCCGGTCATCGGCCAGGTCGGCGAGTCGCGCGTCGACGTCGGTCCCACCGAGTTCGTGGGCGATCAGCAGGGTTTCGCACACGGCGTCGGCGGTGGGGTCGGCGAGTTCATCTTTCAGCACCGCGAGGGTTCGGTCGAAGTCGGTCGAGAGCAGCCATTCACGATGGGCCGAGGCAAAGGCCGGGCGCAGCTCGCTCGGCCCTCGCAAGCCAGCATCAAAGACGGCCTGGGGTAGCGAGCGTCCAGCGGCGCCAGCCAGCACTCGGATCTCTTCGATGATTCGGGGCCAGGCTTCCTGAGCCTGTTGTATAGCGGCCCGGCGCCGCACTCGATGGGAGGTGATCGGAGCGGAAGCAAGGAATAGGCCCAACAGAAGTGCTGGAGCCACACCTCCGAAGATCGTGTAGCCCGCAGCGCCGCCGATCAGGGCGAGGAGGGCACTGAAGGAGGACAGTTCGGCGACTGGTGCACCCTGGAGACCGAGGCGGGCCGCGGGGTTGTCGAGCGCCCGACCCCGCTGGAGCTGGTTGCTGATGCCGATGCCAGGGCGAAAGCCGCTCCAGCCGAACACGATGCTGGTGTAGATCAGGTAGACACCGAGAGCGCCGAGGCAGGCGATGAGCAGTCCGATCATTGCTGACCCTCGGTGGCCCACGGGTTGAGCGACGGTGCCGGTTGGGTCGCGACCGGGGCCGGTGAAGCTGTGGGGTGGACCGCAGACTCGGCGGGCGCAGGCGCTTCGGTCGCGGTGGCCTGGAGGAGGGCCCGGACATCGGTGCCGTTCTCCTCGAGCGCTCGGGTGAGCCTCGAGGGCATGGCTCCGGTCCAGCGCAGCGGACCGTCGATGCGGTCGCGAACAAAGAGGTCGGTCACGGTGAACTGGGCCGCTTCGGCGCCACCGGCGAGGTCTTCGACGGCGATGATGCCGGTGATCCGGGGCCCGTTGGGGGAGCGGGTGGTGTGAACCACCAGGTCGATCGATTCGCTCACGAGGGTGTTGAGCGCCGATACCGGAAGGTCGCTGGCGGCATCGCTGAGCTGGCAGATGAACCGCAGCCGGGTGAGTGCTTGGCGAGCCGACCCGGCGTGGATGGTGGTGTAGCCCTTTACCCCCGACGAGAGCGTGAGCAGGAGGGGGAGCGCTTCACGGTCGCGGACCTCGCCGACGATGGCGACGTCGGGGGCCATGCGCAAGAAGCCGGCCACGAGGCGGCGAAGGTCGATTTCGGGGCGGTCGGGTCGGGCCGCGCGGGTCTGCATCTGGGCCACGTTGGCAACGGGGATGTCGGCTTCGAAGACTTCCTCGGCGGTGACCACTCGCAGGGCAGGGTCGAGTTCGGCGGCGCAGCAGGAGAGGAGGGTGGTTTTGCCGGCCCCGGGCGCTCCGGCGAACACGATGGTTTGGCGGGCTCGCATGCAGGCTTGGAGGAAGCGGGCCACGCCGATGGGCATCATGTTGCGGTCGACGAGTTCGCCGAGGTCGCGGAAGGGTACGCCGGTGAACTTTCGGATGTTGACGAGTACGTGGCCGCCGCGCCCGACGTCGCGGTGAACGATATGGAGGCGGGCGCCGCTCTTGAGTTGGGCGTCCTGCAGGCCTTCGCTGGGGTCGAGCTTGCGGCGGCTGGTGGAGGCTTCGTCGAGAATTTTGGTGAGGGTGCGCAGGACGTGGTCGTCGTCGTGGAAGATCTCGTCGTGGTAGCCGCTCGGTCCGGTATGGCGCTTTACGAAGATCTCGCTGGGTGCGTTGATCATGATCTCCCACACGTCGTCATCGTCGAGCAGGCTTTCGAGCGGTCCGTACCCGGCGAGGTTGCGAAGGGTGCGTTCGGCGACCTGAGCCGGGTCGGGGAGGTCAAAGGTGCGCAAGCCGCGGCGGTATTCGTCGGTCCAGCGACCCACGGCTTCGTTGATCAGGGTTTTGAGGCTGGCGGTGGCTTCACGGTCACTGAGGTCGAGAGCGATGTCCTTGGCCTGGGCCTGGACCATCTGCTCGATCTCTTCGAGGGGTGAGATCGGGGATTCGGCGATCGACATCAGCTGGCCATCGATTCGTTCCAGCGACCCACCGAGTTCGAGCTCGCGGTGGGCATCGCCGGTATGGCTGGCGGGTTGGGCCGCTCGGCGTCAGGTGGGGTCCCGGTCGCGGGCAGGGCGGTCAGGCTGGCTTCGACCATGGCCGTGATCGGGCTAACCAGTTGGGCCGGGAGGGGGTCGCCGGCATGGAGCGCTTCGTCGAGGCGGCGGCGCTCGGGGAGAAAGACCGGGTTGGCCAGTTGGGCTCGGCCGACGGTGAGGTCGGCGAGGCTGGCGCTGAGTTCGGCTCGGGCTCGGGGGTTGCGCGGCGCGCGGTTGAGCACGGGTAGGAGTCGCATTGGGGCCACGCCGTGTCCGACGAGGTCGTCGATGACGCGGAGCAGGCCATGGAGGCCGGAGAAGGTGGCGTGGCCAACGATCACCACCAGGTCGGCGGCGCGGGTGGTGTGGCGGGCGAACAGGTTGCGCTGTTCGATATCGAGCGATCCGCACTCGGAGTTTCCCTCGACGTCGGCTTCAACGTCTGCGACCACCACGTGGTGGTTGGCGAGCAGGGCGTCGATGGCGGCGTCGAAGGCTCGGGGTCGGATGTTGTTCCAGTCGCGGTGGCGTCGAAGCCCCATCAGCAATCGGTAGTTGCGGTTGGGCAGATCGATGGTGAAGCCGGGGAGTTCGGTGGCTGAGGGGGCGCCGAGCCGGAACGCCTCGACCAGTTCCTGCACCCCGGGGATGACGTCGCCGGTGTCGTGGAGCAGGGCCTGGTTGGCGTCGAGGGCGAGGTCGGCCAGCAGGAGTTGGTCGGATCGGGCGGCCAGTCCCTGAGCGATGGCCATGGCGGTGATGGAGCTGCCCTGGCCGCGCCGGCCGGTCACGGTGACCAGGCGGCCTGTCGCGCTGGGGTGTGGTGTCGCCGCGGTGGGAGCTTGGCGACTGCCGTCGACCTTGGCCACCTTTTGGGCCACCTCGTCGAGGACCCGCATCAGCTCGCCTCGGGTAACCGGTTGGTCGGCTGAAGCGGCGTCTGAGCGAGCGTTGGTGCCGCCGCGCAGAACGGTCGCGGCTCCGAGTGCTTCCCAGTCTCGGAGGTTGCGGCCGTCGTCGACCACGATCACCGGGCATGCGGCGGCGTTGGCCGCGGCGATGAGGTCGCGGTCAAAGCCGGCCACGGCGCTGTCAACCAGCAGGGCGGAGAAGCGGCGAGCGCTGCCGAGGCGGGTGGTGACTTCCTCGAGCGAAAGACACATCACGAAGTCAGCGGGGATCGATGCTGTGGTGGCCCAACGGGCGACCTGGCGGAACCAGGGCTGGCGGGGTCGGGCCAGACCCAACAGCACGTAGCGATCGGTGGCCATCAGTTTCCTGCCTCGCTGTCGTCCTCGCTGCTCTCGTTGATCTCGCCGGTCTCGGCGATGTCGGTGTCTGCGTCAGGCTCGGCTTGAGTCCCATCGGCTGCGCTGGCCTCAGCAGCTTCAGCTTCGGCGAGTGCCTCGTCGGCATCATCGTCGGCGCGGGTGGCGCGGACCACGGTGACTTCGGCGGTGTCGATGGCTTCGGCCAACGTGAGAACGTCAGCCGGGTTTTCGAGGATCACCGTGAGCTCGATGGTGCCGGTGGAGCCGAGGGCGGTGCCGAGGTCCTGGGTGCGCGAGACGGCGACGTTGCGCACAACCCATCGGGTCTCGGAGTTGGTGGAACCGAAGGTGGCCAGCACATCGACGGTTTCACCGGCTCGGAGTCGGCCGCCGACGGCCCGGTTGCGGCTGATGGCAAAGGACAGCTCGTGGCCGGCGACGGCGTCGTTTCGGCTGGCTGCTCCCAGCACCGACGACACCTGGACCAGTTCGCCTTCGGCCAGCGGGCCCAGGGTGGTGGCGTTGATGAGGACGTCGGGGGATTGGATGACCCGTTGGGCGACGTCGGCGGGAAGGTCGGCCTTGATGACCCGGAGGTCGTCAATGGCCAGCGTTTCGCCAACGGCGAGATCGCGTGCCGCAACCACGAAGGTGGTTTCGGGTGGGGTCGAGGCTTCCTGCCACACCCAGAACAGAGCCAGTGCTGCCAGCGACACCAGAAGTCCACCAACAACGGCTCGACCGGTGGGCAGCCCGGGTCGTCGGTTCGGTCGTCGCCTCTTTGGGGCGCGCTTGAGCCGAATCGGCCCGTCGCTGTTGTGAGTATCGAACTCGGTGGCGGCAGGGGCCGTCGGTTCGAGCAAACTGGTCATGTGTCCCTCGCGTGCTCCAAGGCAACATCAGGGGCGCGGTCTGTCTCCACGCCAAGATGTCGTTGAGCACCTTTCAGTACATATCAAATAATCTCATTTGACCAGTGTAATTTTCCTCAAGTCGTCCACACGGCCCCAAATCTCAGGATCTGTGACGCCTGGCCTCGGTGCAATTTGCAGCGCAGCCGAAAGACGTGTCAGTTCCAGCTCGCCATGTTGATCATCGGCATCGCCACCGATCTTCGTGGGCGAGTTGCGTTGGCGAGCGCCGCCGCACTCGTCCCGCGGGGGATTCGGTGCGTCGCCGCGCCCGTCCCAGCGTGGCCTGATGGCGAGGGAACATGCGCCACCTCGACGACGTGGGCTTCATGAGTACAGGTGTGATGAACAGTGTTCACAATCCTCGCCACTATTTTTCATGTTCTGTCGATACACAGGCAGTCGGGTGTTTGGCCTCGCGCTCAGGGCGTTGCCGCCGGCCATCGCATTTGCAACTTCGTTCAGAAGGCGAAAGATTGTCGTTGGTGATGTAGGACTACAGGAGTCGGCGTCATCACCGTGAGGAGTGGCTGAGGGGTGTTGAGTTGGGTTGACGGAGCCGACCCGATTTCAACAATCTGCGATTTGGTGCGGTTTTTGTGCCAAAAAGGTCACTCTTGACTAGGCTCTCCATACCTTTCGACACATGTCGAGCAATCCACCACTTTCAATAAAGTGGCGACTATGGTGACATTTCATGAACAGTGCGGAAATTCGTTGGTTGAGCACAGCTGAAGCGGCAAAGCGTTTGGGGATCACTCCACGGACGCTGTACCGGTTTATTGATGAGGGTCAGTTGGCGGCCTATCGCTTTGGTCGGGTCATCCGGCTCAAAGAGGATGAGGTCGACGTGTTTATCGACAAGTGTCGAATCGCGCCTGGCACTCTCGAGCACCTGTACCCCGAAGCAGTGACCGACGCCAAGAAGAGCTAAGTAACTCTCGGGTCATCCCGAGGCGCTGCCACCGTGCAGCAAAGGTTTCTCAACTCGCCCAAATCAATTCAATCGCCCAAACTCGCCCAACGCCCGTGGATCCAACGATCCACGCGCCCACCTGTGAGTCATGCCAGGTGCCTGCTCGATCCCTTTCGGTCGAAGCCTCGCCCGCGGCGTGCGCTGCGTCGTCAGCAGTTCCAACGTGCCCGTTGGCGCTGTGCGGCACTGTCCGTTTCGCGGAGGGTAGGCGGCTACCAGGCGCCTGACCGTTCGGTCAGTCGAACGTCGCCTATTTTGTCGCGGGCCACAATCGTGTGCTGGCTGCCGGCCGTGCCGATCACCACGATGTCGCCGCCAGCCGTGAGCACCGGGCCAAGTATCGGCCCGTCGCCGGTGACGGTGGTGAGCGCCACTTCGGTTCGTTCTGCGGCCAGGTCACCGAGTACCTCAGTGAGGGTTGCATCGGAGCCGGCTCGGTCGCTGAATCCGGTTGGCGTGCCCGGTGCTGGTCGGATGGCCACGAGCGACTCGAGGGGTATGAGTACCGGTCCTTGTGCCGTATCGAGGCGGCAGTAGTCGATGCCAACATCGCCGATCATCCCGTGGTGCCCCCCGCCGTTCACCAGGCGCACGGTCACCTCGGCTTGGCGTTCACCGAGGTCGATCAACAGGCCGGTCAGCGTCGCAGCTTCGTCCGTTTGGCGTGATTGCGACGCATCGCGGTCAAAGGGTTGGTTCATCTCAGGTCCTGCCTAACGCCCCGAAAGGTCCGGGGTGTCGGGCACCGGTGGTTGGACGGCGCTGGAGGGAGGGGTGAACCTGGCCTCCGTGGCCTGAATCGGCTCTCCCGGAGGGATGGACCTGGCCTCCGTGGCCTGAATCGGCTATCCCGGAGGGATGGACCT
>CALAML010000035.1 GCA_937925845.1 uncultured Acidimicrobiales bacterium
GAGCGGCCGTTCTGGACCGACGAAAACAAGAACTGTCAGCTGCTTACCGAGGGCCTGGTTGATCGGTTGCAGCTCTCCTTCGACAACGCGTCGGTGTTCTTCAGCTGGCAACCGCGGGAGCTCAACAGCTCGCAGAAATCCCGGCTGACCCTGGCGGTGCCCGTTGACCAGTTTGACGGGCTGATCGAACTGCCAGCCTGACCGCCTGAACGAACACTCAGGCCTCACGCACTATTCTGACCAAGCGGATCTTCAAAGCCTGGTCAGGGCTGTTCACTCTGTGCTCCGGCCGGCCCTTGTTCAGCCTGCGTGCAGGGTGTCTTACAAGACGGTGTCCACCAGCGGATGCCGGGGAGGGGGAGTGAAGTGAGCAGAATCCGAACGCCCCCAGTCATGACCTCGACCTCGTTAGTCTTGACCTCGTGGTAATCCGCAAGTTCGAGCGACAGGTCGAGAAGATCGTTGAAGGCACCTTCGCTCGTCTTTTTCGAACCGGAGTGAAGCCCGTCGAGGTGGCCCGACGACTCACTCGAGAAATGGACCAGGGCCGAACCGTTGGTGTGAGCGGAGCCACCATGGCCCCCAACGACTTTGATGTGGCGCTCAGCCGCGCCGACTACGACGAGTTCGCCCAGGTGCGATCGGCGCTGGAGCGAGAGTTGGTGGAACTTGTTATCGGCCACGCTCAGGACGAAAAGTACGAGTTCCTCGGACCAGTCGATGTTCGCTTCGTCGAAGATCCCGAGCGTATGAAAGGCACCCTTCACATCGAAGCCCGTCTCCGCGAAGGTCGGGCCAGCGGAGGGGTCGGCGCGCTTCTGCTTCCGGACGGTGATGAGCTCCCACTGGGAGCCACGGTCATCACGATCGGACGCATGGACGATTGCGAGATCACGATCTCTGACCCCAACATCAGCCGACGACACGCCGAGATCCAGCCCGATGGGGACGGCTGGATCATGGTCGACCTGGGCTCAACCAACGGCAGCAAGGTGAACGGTCGGCGGGCCCAACGGCACCGACTCCGACACGGCGACGTACTCGGCTTCGGCGGGGCGATCATAAAGTTCCACAGCCGCTGAAGACGAACCCGCACACCCAACCATCGCACCGTTTCCGGGCCGATACGACCACGTTCGTTTTGTACGCACCGACCGGCAGGCGGGACACGCCACCGAGGCCACGATCAGCCGAAGTAGGCTCGGTTACTGGTGCCCGAACTTGTTCTCACCATTCTCAAGCTCTGCCTCCTGGCGTTGCTTTACCTTTTCTTCCTGCGGGTGTTGCGGGCGGTCTGGGTGGAGGTTCGCTCCGAGGGAGCCGACGTTGCTCCGCGTTCTCGACCGAACAGCGGCGGCCAAGCCCAACGCGCCCCAAAGGGCAGGGCCACGAAGCGGGCCAGCAGGTCAGCTACGGGGTCGCGAACCGAACCGGCACCCGATGGCTTGGCTCGACAGGGAGCACGGGTTGAAGCCCCGGTCGCGGTCGGCGGCGCCGTCGGGACCGTCGCGCCCAGAGACATCATCGTGACCAACGAGGCGGGTCGCCGAAGTGCCCCCATCGCCATCGGTAGTCTGGTGACGGTGGGACGCGCCGAGAGCTGCGAGATTCGAATCACCGACTCGTTTTCTTCTCAGATGCACGCCCGCGTGTTCGACCACGACGGCGTGGCCTACCTGGAAGACCTCAACTCCACGAACGGCACCTTTCTGAACGACGCCAAGGTCCGGGGTACGGCGCCGCTGCATGCTGGCGACGTGATCCAAATCGGCAACACCACATTGGAACTCCAATGATCGGCTTCGAGTGGTCGGCGATCTCCGACCCGGGACAGGTGCGCCAGATCAACCAGGACAGCGCCTATGCCGGAGATGATGTCTACATCCTCGCCGACGGTATGGGCGGCCACAACGCCGGTGAAGTGGCCAGTCGCTGGGCCGTGTTGTTGCTCCACGAACAGCTAGTTGACGAAGACCCGACCGATGCCGGAGCCATCGCCGCACCGGTGGTGGAGTGGGCCAACGGTCTGATCCACCAACAAGCCAGCACCGAACGGGACCTGGCCGGGATGGGCACCACCGTGTGCGCCCTACTGGTCGACCGCGGCAGTGCCACCGCCAAGCTGGTCAACGTCGGCGACTCCCGCGGTTACCGCTACCGCGATGGCACCCTTGCCCAACTCACCGAAGATCACAGTCTGGTCGAAACGCTGGTGCGCGAAGGTCGACTGCGACCCGAAGATGCCATCGATCACCCCCAACGCAACATCGTGACCCGAGCTCTCGGTGTCGAAGCCGACGTACTCGTTGATGTCTTCGACGTCGAGCTGGTGGCGGGCGACCGCTACCTGCTGTGCAGCGATGGGCTCACCGACGAACTCACCGACGAGGTCATCAGCGAGGTCTTCGCCCAGGACCTCGACGCTGACGCCACCAACACCAAGCTGGTCGAGATGGCCAACGCCGCCGGTGGCCACGACAACATCACCTGTGTCCTGATCGACGTGGTCGAGGTCGACGGAGGAAACGACTCAGAGGTGGCCGTGGGTGACGCGGCCGATGGGTCCGATGAGAGCTTTGTTGGTTCGGTGCTTGAAGAAGACGGTGTCGTGGCCACGATGCCCAACGTTGCCGGGCGAGACGCTGGCCCCCAACTGAGCGATAGGGCGGTCACGGCAAACGGCGGAGACGCCGAAGGCGATCGGGCAACGGCGGCCACTGGCGCCTCGGGTGGAACAGTACGGGGGCTGGCCCGGGCGGGAGCCGGTGCCGTCGGAGCGGGTGCAGCAGCGACCGCGGTTCGGTCCAAAGACGGAGCCGCCACAGACCCGCCTGGTGACGATGGTTTGGATGGCCCCGGTGGCGATGGTGATGGCGAACGATCCGTCGACGCCCACGATCGGAACCGCACCCGGACTGGTACCGATACCGCTAGGGTCGCTGGCGACAACGAGCCACGATCGTTTCCGTGGCGGGTTCCGGCTTTTGTGCTGGCCCTCCTCACGGTGCTGGGCATTGGCCTGTCGGTACTGCTTTTCTCCGGTGGAGACCCCGACCATTACCTGGGATTCGATGGTGAAGACCTGGTGATCTTCAAAGAAGACAGCGGCCTGTTCCCCAGCCCCGACGAACAAGTTGAAGGGTCGGACCTGACCCGGGGAGAGCTCACTCCGGCCCAGGTCGCGGCCATCGAAGCCGGTGAGGTTCGAGGCACGCTCGACGACGTCCGGGGTCGCCTCGTGGAATACGACACGGTCGACGAAACCGAGGGCACCCCGGAGGCTGACTCAGCCGACGGCTCCGCGGAATCGAACTGATGACGGCCTCGGCCGGGGCCACCGCTCGCAACAGGCTCTTCGGCGGGCGTCGCAGTGGAAAAGGCGAGGACGGCCGGAGCCTGGCGGTGGGCGAAGAGAGAAGCCTTAGGGCCGCAGACGGCGGCCGCCGCAATGTGGAGTTGGGCCTGCTGGTGATGGGCCTGGTGTGTACCGCTGGTGCCTACATCCTGGCCTCGCTGGGCGAGACGGCCTCGATCCCGGCCAACATCGGCCCGTTTCTCGGAATCGTTGTTGGGCTGCTGATGCTGGCCCACGTGGCCAACCGGGCCTTGGCGTCGCGAGCGAACCCCACCCTGTTTCCCCTCGCCGGCCTACTGAACGGGCTCGGCTATGTCTTCATTGCCCGCCTTGACGGTGGCGACCGGTTGGCCGGGCTGCAAGCCACCTGGACCGGCGCTGGCATCGCGGCTTATGTCGGCACCCTCTTGTTCATCAAGAAGACCCGACAACTCGAGTCCTACCGCTACACCTTCCTGGTGGCGGGGCTCGGTCTGCTGCTGTTGCCGTTAGTACCGGGGCTGGGCCGAACCGTAAGCGGGGCCCGGATCTGGGTGCGGCTCGGGCCGATCAACTTTCAGCCCGGCGAGTTCGCCAAGATCGCTCTGGCCATCTTCTTTGCCGCCTACCTGGTGGAAAACCGGGAGATGCTGAGCCTGTCCACATTCCGGTTCGGCCCCTTCTCCACCCCCGACCCCCGCCACCTTGGACCGGTGCTCGTGGCCTGGGGCACGTCGCTGGTGGTGATGGTGGCCGAACGCGACCTTGGCTCATCGCTGCTGTTCTTTGCCCTGTTTATGATCCTGGTGTGGGTGGCCACCCAACGGCTGATCTACCCGATCACCGGCATCGCTCTCTTTGCCCTCGGCGCAGTGTTTTCCTACAACTTCTTTGGCCATGTGCGAGTTCGTTTCAGCACCTGGCTCGACCCCTGGCCCGACGCCACCGAGGGCGGCTACCAGGTGGTGCAAAGTTGGTTCGCCCTGGCCTGGGGCGGCATCACCGGGACCGGCCCGGGTCTCGGCGATCCCGATCGAGTACCAGCCGCCTCGACCGACTTCATCTTCGCGGTGATCGGCGAGGAGCTGGGGCTCCTTGGCGCCACCGTGGTGCTGATGAGCTTCATGATCATGGTCGGATCCGGGTTGCAGATAGCGCTGCGAGCCACCAACCCGTTCGACAAACTGCTGGCCACCGGCCTCACCGCCCTCCTCGGCGTGCAGTCGTTCATCATTATTGCTGGCGTGATCCGACTCCTTCCCCTCACCGGAGTGACCTTGCCGTTTGTGTCCTACGGCGGCAGCTCATTGGTGGCCAACTATGTGCTGCTGGCCCTGCTGATGCGGCTTTCGCACGAAACCAACAGCCGGGTCGTGGCCGAAACGGGCGCGAGTAGCACCGGCTCCAGACGTGGCGGCGGTGAACATGCAGCCAGGGGGCGCGATCGCGGCCGCCGGGGAAGTGGTCGCGGCGCGGGCCGAACCAGCCGGCGAGCGCAATGAACACCCAGATCCGCCAGTTGGCCATCGGGCTGCTGGCTTGTTTCACCGCGCTTTTCATTCAGCTCAACCTGATCCAGGTCTTTAAGGCCGACTCCCTCAACAAACACCCGAACAACACCCGCCAAATCGTGGC
>CALAML010000036.1 GCA_937925845.1 uncultured Acidimicrobiales bacterium
CCTCATGCTGAACGAGGTGGCGATCCGAGTGGTGCGCTACCTCGTGAACGGACCGTGGAAAGACCCGACCGGCAACAACTTTCCCATCGCTCCCGAGCTGCCCGAACAGTCGACACTTCCCGCGCTCTTTGAACGATCCAACATCGGCATCCTGATCGCCGCGGTCGTGTTGTTGGGCTTTGGTGTGTTCACCGCCCGCAGCGCGTGGGGGTACGAACTCCGTATCGCCGGCTCCTCAGAGAAGGCGGCCACCTACGCCGGTATCTCCCTGAAAGCCAAGGTGTTCACGGTGCTGGTGCTGTCGGGCGCCATCGCCGGGCTGGCTGGCGGTATCGAACTCACCGGATCCTCGGACCGACTCGTGGAGGGGGTGGCCAACGGCTGGGGGTTCGCCGGCATTATCGTGGCCGCGCTGGCGCTGATGCGCCCGTCGGGTGTGGCCGCAGTGGCGATCGCATTCGGCGCCCTGCAAGTGGGAGCGCTGAGCATCCAAACCCAGGGAGTGCCAGCATCAATCGCCACCACCCTGCAGGCGCTGATCCTCTTCGGCGCCCTCTCCGCAGCGGTCTTCACCAACTACCGCCTCGTCCGCCGAACCAGCCGAGCGACCACCGGCCGAGACCCGGAGAGCACCGCCAACCCGACGACCAGCGGCCCAACCGACGCGGTGGCCACCTCATGAGTCAGGCCACCGTTATTGGGCTGCTGATTGCGGTTATCGAATTCGCCACCCTGCTGTATCTGGCGGCGTTGGGGGAGACCATCGCCGAGAAGGCCGGGGTGTTGAACCTTGGGGTCGAGGGAACGATGGCCATCGGCGGCGTGACCGCATTCTGGGCCGGCGTGCAATTTGAGAACCCATGGTTGGCGCTGCTGGTCGGCATCGTCGCCGGCGCGCTGTTCTGCCTGATTCACGCCATCGTCGCGGTGGTGATGGGCGCGGACCAGGTGGTCAGCGGACTGGCCCTCACCATTGGAGGACTAGGTCTATCGGCCTTCATCGGTCAGGACCTGGTGGTGGAACGGGCAGCCACCAAGTTCGGACCGCTCACGTTCGGGCCGCTCAGCGACATCCCGTGGATCGGCGAGATCCTGTTTTCGATGACGCCGATCACCTGGATGGCCATTGCCATGGGCATCGTCGCTTGGTTCGTGTTGACCCGCACCCGCGCCGGGCTCATTCTGCGGGCGGTCGGGGAGAGCGCATCGGCGGCCGACTCGTCCGGAGCATCGGTGGTGTCCTCCCGAGTTATCGCTGTGATGATCGGGGGAGCCCTGGCCGGGATGTCGGGCGCCTACCTCACTCTTTCGCTTGCAGCTGGTTGGAGCGAAGGCACCACCGCTGGCCGAGGCTGGATTGCCGTGGCGCTGGTGATCTTCGGCGCTTGGAAGCCCGGACGAGTAGCGGTAGGTGCACTGCTGTTCGGTGGTCTCCTGGCCCTCGAGCCCCGCCTACAAACCTTCGGCGTCGACTTCAGCCCCATCCTGTTGTCGATGCTGCCCTACCTCATCACCATCGCGGTATTGATCGCTATCTCGGTACGATCCCGCCACCGCCCCAGCGTCGCCCCAGCAGCCATAGGAACCGCCTACCGAAGAGAAGACCGCTAAGAGGTTGCGGTCACCCTTGGCTTAAACACAGGCGTTCGGCTTGGTTCAATAGCTCACTAGTTGGTTACTCCGGCCATGAGAAGGCCTATTGCTTCTCTGGTGGCGTCTTCGGAGTCGACAATGTCGATGATTCGGCCTTCGAACATTACGGCGATGCGGTCCGACAGACCGATTACCTCGTCGAGGTCTTCGGAGATCACGATTGTGGCTGTGCCTTTTTCGCGTTGTTCCATCAGCCGTTCGTGGATGTACTCGGCACTGCCGATGTCGACACCCCGAGTGGGCTGGGAAGCGATCAGGAGCTTCGGCTCGGCCGTTAGCTCGCGGGCCATGATGACCTTCTGAATGTTTCCGCCCGAGAGCGATGAGGTTGGCGTATCGATGTCGGGAGTCTTGACGGCGTACCGCTCCACCAGCGCGGCAGCGTGCTCCTTGATGGCGCCGAAGTTCAACAGCCCGGAGCGGGAAAACTGGTCGCCGCCATGGTCGACCAGGATCAGGTTCTCGCTCACGGTGAAATCGCCAATAGCCCCATCGCGCATCCGCTCCTCCGGCACGTACGACAGGCCGCGGTCGCGACGGGCCCGGGTATCGACGCCCAACAGCGACATGCCATCGAGGTCGATCGTCGCTCCAGCCTGTGGATCGCGAAGACCGGCGATGACTTCGGCCAACTCGCGCTGACCGTTACCCGACACTCCGGCAACGCCCAGAATCTCACCGCTGTGGACGTCGAGATCGACGTTGTCTACCGCAGTCGTGCCCCGATCGCCGGTGACGGACAGACTGCGAATGGTGAGTCGGGGCGGGCCGGCCTCGACGATCGGCCTCTCCGGCGTGAGCCGAACCGCCCGACCCACCATCATCTGAGCCAGATCCTCGCGGCTCGACTCGGCGGGCACGGTGTGGCCAGACACCTTGCCGTTTCGTAGCACGGTGATGCGATCGCTCAGCGCCATCACCTCGTGGAGTTTGTGGGAGATAAACACGAGACCCCGCCCACTCTCGGTCATGCGGCGCAGCACCACAAAGAGGTCCTCGACCTCCTGGGGAGTGAGCACCGCAGTTGGCTCATCCAGGACCAACAGCTCGGCGTCTCGATAGAGGGCCTTGATGATCTCGACTCGTTGGCGTTCGCCAACCGAAAGTCGCCACACCTCCTCCGACGGGTTTACCGCTAAACCCTGCTCTTCGGAGATCTCCCGGATGCGTTCGGAGACCGAATCCAGATCCGTCAACACGCCCCGTTTCGATTTGAGGCCAAGAGCGACGTTCTCCGCGACCGTCTGTGTCGGCACCAGCATGAAGTGCTGATGGACCATGCCGATGCGGGCGGCGATGGCATCGCTCGGCGAGGAGATGGAAACCTTCTCGCCTCGAAGCAACACCTCTCCCTCGTCGGGCGCGTAGAGCCCAAAGAGGATCTTCATTAGCGTCGACTTC
Organism: uncultured Acidimicrobiales bacterium; assembly: GCA_937925845.1. Classification (GTDB taxonomy): domain Bacteria; phylum Actinomycetota; class Acidimicrobiia; order Acidimicrobiales; family CALAML01; genus CALAML01. The sequence continues at coordinate 3,055 of CALAML010000036.1, forward strand.
CCGGCGCCGTTTTCGCCAAGAAGGGTGTGGACTTCGCCGTAGCGAACCTCGAAGTCCACCCCTTCGTTGGCGATAACGCCAGGAAAGCGTTTGGTGATGCCCCGCATTTGGAGCAGTGGGGCATCCGCGTTCATCGAACTAGTTGGGGTCGATCGAGCCGTCGATCACTCCGGCGACGGTCTCTTCGCCGAGGGTCTTCACTTCGGCAGGCAGGTCGAAGCCGTCGTTGAACTCGATGGCCAAGCCACCGTTGGCCAAGTTGATCGACATCGCTTCACCACCGAGGGTGCCGTCTTCGATCTGGGAAAACATGGTTTCGAGCACGGCGTCCCACTTGTAGACCTGCGAAGCGACAACCACGTCGGAGCCGAGGTCGGTTTGGTTGGCCTGGGTGCCGAACCACAACACGTCGTTCTCCTGGGCTACGTTCACCGCACCGACCACCATCTGGGCGGTACCGGTCATCACGTCGGCCCCGTTGGCCAGGTGACCTTCGGCGGTCTCAGCAGCCAGGGCCACATCGCTGAAGGACTCGGTGTAGACCACGTTGACCGTGGCCCCTTCCGATTCGGCGCCCTTGGTGAAGCCTTCGATGTAGGCCACCGCGTCACCGGCCTGAACCGGACCGACGACACCGATGGTGCCTGAGTCGGTGAGCTGAGCGGCCATCACGCCGTTGACGTAGCCGCCCTGTTCAGCCTCGGGGAAGTAGGCGTAGACGTTGTCCAAGCCTTTCGTGTCGGTGGCTGTGCCCCAGATGAAGCTGGTCTCAGGGAAGTCGGGAGCGATCTCCTCTAGCGAGCCTCCGTACTGGGTGCCGTGGGCGATCACTACGTCGACACCGTCCTCGGCGTAGCCACGAATGGCGGCGGCGGCATCTTCCACAATGAAGGTACCGTCAGTGATCTGAGGCTCGATGCCGAGGGCCCGCACCGACTCGACCATCGACTGGGTGAAGGCCAGGTCGTCGGAGGCACTCGGTGCCACGATGGCCACACTGAGGTCACTATCGCTGCCGCCGTCACCGTCCGATGAGCCTCCGTCGTCGTCGGAAGAGCCTCCATCATCACTCGATGCGCTGTCGCCGCCGTCGTCGCCCGATGAATCACCACATGCGGCGGTGATTAGGGCGAGTGCGGCGAACAGTGTCAGCAGTCGCAGTAAGAGTTTGGTTGCGTTTCTCATTTCTTGTTTCCCCTCTGATAATTGGCGAGCCGGACATAGGTTGTCAGCCACGCGTTAACGCTGGATTTCTGATTGGTTTCTTGGGTGTTGTTCACTGAAGTTGGTCTCGGATTTAGGCTCGGCTGAACGGTCGGGTGAGTGCGGATGGCGCCTTGATGCGGCCGGCGAGAACCGCAAGGGCAGCGATGGTGAGCAGAGCCGGAGCCATGGCGGCGATGTCGGAAGCGCTTTGGGGGATGCTGCCCTGAATCTTGAGCTGGTTCACCGTTGCCTGCACCATGCCATACAGCAGGGCTCCAACCATGACGCCGGTCGGTCGCCAAGCGCCGAAGTACACCAAGGCCACGGCGATAAAGCCGAGACCGTTGGTGAGGTTCCCCTGGAACAACCCGAGCTGCAGTGCCAACGTGGCGCCGGCCAGTCCGGCCAGGAGGTTGCCAAGCAGGATCGCGGCGAAGCGAGTCTTGGCCACCGACACGCCGAGACTGTCGGCGGCCTGCGGGTTTTCGCCAACCGCACTGATGTTCATACCGAAGGTGGTCTTGCGCAACATAAAGGAGACGATCGGCACCAGGCCGAACGCGAAGTAGATCAAGAGGTCGTGCTGGAAGAAAAGCTCTCCGATGTGGGGGATCTTGCTGAGCAGCGGAATGTCGACCTCCGCGATCTTGTCGACCGGGGTGGGGGCGCCAACCTGCTTGCGGAACATCAGCTCGCTGAATCCCAGGCCGAACAGGAAAATGCCGATGCCGCTGATGCCCTGGGTGGCGTGGAAGAAGACGGTGACGACGGCGTAGATCAACCCCATCACCAGGCCGACACCCAGGCCCACTGCGGTGGCCAACCACATGTTGCCGGTTTCCAGCACGGTCCAGTAAGTGAAGAAGGCACTGAGGAGCATCACGCCGTCGACGCCGAGGTTCAGCACTCCGCTGCGCTGGCCAATGGTCTCTCCGAGCGCGGCGATCAGGTAGGGCACGGCGAGCCGAATGCCGGAGGCCAAGGTTGCGACCAGGATCGAGAGGGTGAAGAACTGGCTCACAAGTCGGCTCCGGTGATGTTGGTCTGGTTGTCGAGATCGAGTTGATCCAGATCGACGGTCTTCGATGAGCCATCGCTAACGTCATCTCGCAGGGTCTGGTCGAGTTTGGCTCGTCGGTCGAGAAAGGCATCGATGCGGTCTCGCACCGGGCCGCTGCTGACCACGAAGACCACCACGATGCCGTTCAGGGCGATGGCTAGCGCAGCCGGGACCTGGAGTACCCGTTGCATGGCAGTGGCGCCGGTTAGGAGGCCGCCAAAGAGTATCGATGACGGGATGGTCCACAGCGGGTGAAGCCCGCCAAAGAGCGCGGCCACAATACCGTTGAACCCGGCCGACCCGGTGAAACCCACCGACGAACCATCGGTAGTCATTCGCTGACCCTCTGAGCCAAATACCAGCAGCGCCCCCGCAAGCCCGCCAAGCGAGCCTGACATGGCGAGGGCGTAGGTGACGTGACGCTTTACCTTGATCCCGGCGGTCTTGGCGGCTTCGGGGCTGTGGCCTACGGCCCGCAGACGGAACCCCAGCGGCGTTCGCCACAGGATGACGTAGGCGATGACTGCAGCAACGATGGCGATCGGAACGCCGAGGTGAAGGCGGGTGCCTTCGACCAGGTCAGGCATTGCCGCATTGTCGGACAGTCGACGGGTGGTTGGAACCCGAGTCCCGGCATCGATCTCGGCCTGGTCGATCATGGGGCCGCGAAGCAGATAGTTCATCAACTGGATCATCACGATGTTCAACATGATGGTGCTGAGGATTTCATTAACCGAGGCGTAGGCCTTGAGCGCTCCCGGTATGGCTCCGGCAATGCCACCGCCGATCAGCCCAGCGATCAGAACCGCTGGCATCAGGATGTACGCCGGCAAATCTGGTAGCGCCAGGGCAACGCTGGTGGACAGTAGGGCGCCGGCCACGATCTGACCCTCGCCCCCGATATTGATCACACTTGCTCGGAAGGCGATCGTGATGCCGGCCCCAACCAGGATCAGCGGCATGGCCTTGACCAGCGTGGCGGCAATGGCGTCACCATCGCCGAAGGCGCCGTCGACAATGGCCTTGAGGCCCTCAAAGGGACTTGCCCCCAACGCCAGCAACATGATGGCGCCAAAGGCAAAAGCCGCGAGCGCGGCGAGTAGTGGTACCGAAGCACCAACCAACCTCTTCACCGACAATGCCCCCTCTGGTCAACCAGGACGATCTGAACCTAGCGCGAGCTCAAGTTCTTCTTGTCTCGATTGTTTGTTGTTTGGCTCGCCCCGTCCAACTGGCTCGGCACTCATCGCTTCGGAAATCTAACAAAGTGTTAAGCGTGGCGGTGGTTGATGGTAGGTCGAGAGTGCTCAGACGCGCGCTCTTTGTGTCTGCGTGTGCTGACGCAGTGACGACACCGGACCAGCACAGCAGATCATCTCAGCCTTCGATGGCGTTGAGGTAGTTGTAGATCGTGATGCGGCTAACGCCCATGATTTCGGCCATGTCGTCGACAGCGCCGCGCAGGAGGAAGGCGCCGCGTTCATGGAGTATGCGTACCGCGGCCTGCTTCTGGCTGCGGTCCCAGTCGCTGGCTGGTGTCTGGAGGTCGCGTTCGGCGGCGCCCACCATGTCGGTCAGGGCGTTCTGGAGTGAGCCGATTCCGGAGAGGTCGGCATCGTCGGAGCCCACCTGGATGCGAATGGCGGTGGCGCCCTGGCTCATCGCCGACCGGATCATCTCAGCGACAGCAGCGGCCACAGCTTCTACGTCGCCCTCCGTTGACGACGAGAACGGGCCGAGTTCTACATCAAGACCTTCAGCCGCAAAGGCCTCCAGCGCAGCATCGACGTGGGGACCGGGGTTGGCCTCGACAAACGGTTCGACCAGAAACTCTGCCGCCACTGGCTTGCTTTTCGATGCCATCCGTCCACCGTAACCCCGGTGCAGGACCGCTGCAGCCGGTGGCGTTGAAGGCAGCCGGGGTGTGGGTGCGGTGGTGGACGACCGATCAGCCTACGGACTCGGTTACGACCACTTCCCAACCGATCAGCGTGGCCACGGTCATCGGGTCACCGCTTGCGGGAATCGCCGGTGCGATCTTTGTCCGGGAATACTCTTTACAAAGTGTAAAAGTCGGGTACGGTGAAGCCGGTGAACACCGAGGCGTCTTCCGCAGGCCCCAGCGGAAATCCGGATCTGGCCATCGATATCGACCGGCTGCTCCAGCGGCTGGCTGATCTGGCCGCGATTGGCTGTATCGAGGGGACCGAAGGCTGCGCCCGGTTGGCGCTGACCGACGAAGACAAGAGGGGCCGCGATCTGGTGGTGGCGGCGATGAAAGATCTTGATCTTGAGATCACAACCGACGGCATTGGCAATGTGGTGGGGGTGATGGCGGGCCAGATCGATGGGCCGCCCGTGATGTGTGGCTCACATATCGACACGGTACGCACCGGCGGGCGCTACGACGGAAACCTCGGGGTGCTGGCCGGGCTCGAGATCATTGAGGTGCTTAAGGCTGCCGGTGTCACGCCTTACCGGCCCCTTGCAGTCGCCTTCTTCACTGATGAAGAAGGGGCCCGTTTCGCACCAGACATGCTGGGAAGTCTGGTGTACGTGGGCGGGATGCCGCTTGAGGAAGCGCTGGAAATTGAAGGCATCGACGGGCCGACGGTGGGTGCCGAACTCGAACGCATCGGCTACGCCGGATCGTCACCGCTGCCCGCAGCTGCCCCGGCGGCATTCGTGGAACTCCACGTGGAACAGGGCCCGGTCCTCGAAGCTGAAGGGATCACCATCGGCGCCGTTGAAAGCGTGCAGGGCATCAGCTGGCAGGAAGTGACGGTTACCGGCCAGTCGAACCACGCCGGCACCACGCCGATGGCCCTGCGGAAAGATCCAGGTTATGTCGCTGCGGCCTGTGCCAACTTTGCCCGTGAGCTCGCCCTTGAGCTCGGTGCTCCCCAAGTGGCAACTGTGGGTCGTCTCGAACTCCACCCCAACCTGGTGAACGTGGTGCCGGCTTCGGCCACCTTCACGGTCGACCTCCGTAACACCGACGAGGCCACCCTCCAGGATGCCGAACGGCGCTTTGCCGACTTCCTCGAAGCCACCGCCGAGGCCGAGCATTGCACCTTTGAAACCCGGGAGTTGGCTCGCTTCGAACCGGTGCTGTTCGACAAGCGCGTCGTCGACCTGGTAGCCGACACGGCTGACGCGCTCGGACATTCAGTGAAGCGAATGCCATCGGGCGCCGGGCACGATGCCCAGATGCTGGCCCGGGTCTGCCCAACAGCGATGGTGTTTACTCCGAGCCGCGATGGCATCAGCCACAACCCGGCCGAATACACCGCCCCTGCCGACCTTGAGGCCGGAGCCAACGTGATGCTGCACACCATGCTGGCCTTGGCTGCCGAAGACACCGACGGGATCATCGGATGACCGCCGCAGTAACCGTTTGTACTTTTTCGGGTCAGACCCCAAAAGGTGCAAACTTTGCGATGAAGAGCATTGCTCGTGTTGGGAGCCGAATCGATGGCTGAAGCTACGCCGCCGCTTACCCCAATGTCGCTGTCGACACTGTTGGGGCGGGTCGACCATGAATGGTCGAGCCGCAAGAAGATCTTTGATCTGCCTACGGCCCGGTTCTGGAAGCCCGACCCGGAGATCGATCTGGGTTTCGACTTCCTGGGCCGGCGCTGCGCCACTCCCATCGGGCCGGCAGCTGGACCCCACAGCCAGTTAGCCCAGAACATCGTGCTGTCGTGGCTCGGCGGTTCGCGGCTCTTTGAGCTGAAGACGGTGCAGGTGATCGACGATCTTGAGATCGCCCGACCCTGCATCGACATGGAGACCATCGGCTACAACATCGAGTGGAGCCAGGAACTCTCGGTACCCCAGAGCTTGACCGAATACGTCAAAGCCTGGATGCTGCTCGGCGTTCTGGCCGAATGGGAACCGCTCGCCGAGTTCATCGGCGCCGATCCCGGGCCCTACGTGTTCGACATGTCGGTCGGATACGACCTCGCCGGCATCTCCGGCGACAAAGTTGCAAGCTTCATCCGGGGCATGGGCGACGCCAGCGAGGAAATCGAACGCCTACGTCCCGAGATTGCCGCCGCGGCCGATGGTGCCTTCGCCCACCTGGCCGACATCGAGTTCTCACCCCGTCTCTCCGACACTCTTACCCTCTCCACCTTCCACGGGTGTCCGCCCGAGGAGATCGAGTCGATCACCAAGCACCTGATCGATGAGCACGACCTCGACGTGATCGTGAAGCTCAACCCCACGCTGCTCGGCTATGAAACCGTTGCCGGCATCATCAACGATGAGCTGGGTTACACCGATGTGTCGGTGAAGGAATCGGCCTTCGCCGAAGACCTTCAGTTCGAACGTGGCATCGAGTTGATCGGGGAGCTGAACGACTACGCCGAGGAGCGGGGCCACCGCTTCGGCATCAAACTCACCAACACCCTGGTGGTCGACAACACCAAGGGCTTCATGCCCGACGAAACCATGTACCTCTCCGGGCCACCGCTTCACGTGCTGGCCTCGACCCTGTTGGGTACTCTCGCCGATGCGCTGCCCGGACAGCTTGATGTACCGGGCCACGACGGCGACATCATGGTCAGCTTCTCGGCCGGTATCTCCAAGGACAACCTGGCCGACGCTGTGGCCACCGGCGTGAACCCGGCCACGGTGTGTTCCGACCTACTCAAACCCGGTGGCTACGGACGACTGGCCCCGATGCTCAAGGCTCTCACCACCGAGGTCCGCGACGCTGGTGAGACCGACCTGGCTGGATGGCGGGCGGCCCGCCTATCGCAAGCCAAGGGCGCCGGCCACGCCACCACCGCAGCACAACACATCGCCCATATTCGCGGCGACGGCATCGGCGACTATCACCTTTCTGGTAACGAGAAGCTGCCCCGCAGCGTCGACAACGACCTGGAGATGTTCGGCTGCGTCGCCTGCAACTTCTGTGTGACCGTTTGCCCCAACGACGCCTTCACTAACATCAAGTCGCTCGCCGACGTCGACGCCATGAACGGCCGCCAGCAGTACCTGGTGTTTGCCGAACTTTGCAACGAGTGCGGCAACTGCATGGTGTTCTGCCCCGAAACCGGTGACCCGGCCGAGATCAAACCCCGCCTCTACACCGACCCCGAACTCTTCGCCGGCCGCGTCGACCAGGGCCAGGGCTACCTCATCGCCGACGGCCAGATCATCGACCACCGCGGGCCAACCGAATCGGTCGATTTCATCCAACAACTTTTGGACTCCAGCGCGGGCAACCCGCTGGAAAGCAGTGGCACTGCAACCGAAGGGAACCCGTGAACCGGCAAAACGAACGATTCCCCAACCTGCAACGGGTGTCTGACACCCGTCTCATGTTGGTGGCGGCCCGATGACCTCTGCGGGACAGTCGCGAACCGTGACCATCGGCGCAGCCCAGTTGGGTCCGATCGGTCGGGATGAGAGCCGCGAGGCGGTGGTGGTTCGGCTGATCACGCTGCTTCGTGAGGGGGCTGAGGCGGGGTGTGACCTGGTGGTGTTTCCCGAGTTGGCGCTCACTACTTTCTTCCCCCGCTGGTTCACCGACGACATCGCCGGCCACGACCACTACTACGAAACGTCGATGCCGAGCCCGGCCACCCAGCCCCTGTTCGACGAAGCCAAAAAGCTCGGGGTGGGCTTTGCCCTCGGCTATGCCGAACTCACCGAAGACGGCCGCCGCTTCAACACCACCGTGCTGGTGGAACGCGACGGCAGCGAGGTGGCCAAGTTCCGCAAGGTCCACATCCCCGGCCATGAAGACGACGAACCGTGGCGACCGTTCCAGCATCTTGAGCGGCGCTACTTCGAAGAGTCGAGCGAAGGGTTCGGGGTGTGGCGAGCCTTCGGCGGCATCTTCGGCATGGCCACCTGCAACGACCGCCGTTGGCCCGAGACCTATCGCGAGATGGGCCTCCAGGGCGTCGAGATGATCCTGATCGGCTACAACACCCCGATCCACTACGCCCCCGATCCCGGGCAGAACGCGCTCCAGGGCTTTCACAACCATCTCTGTATGCAGGCCGGCGCCTACCAAAACGGCACCTGGGTAGTGGGAGTGGCCAAGGGCGGCACCGAGGAAGGGGTGGAGTCGCTGGCCCAGTCGGCCATCATCGCCCCCTCCGGCCAAATCGTGGCCCAAGCGGTAACCACCGGCGATGAACTGATCACCGCCGTGGCCGACCTCGACTGGTGCAACCACTACAAAGAAACCCTCTTCGACTTCGCCCGCTACCGACGGCCCGAGCTCTACCAACGCATCACCAGCCAAAAGGGCGTGGTGGCCCCGCCGCCGGAGTCGCTGGCGCCAAACGGAGGAGAATCCTCATGAGCAACCGGCCTGCTGATAGTTGGGGGAGTGAAAGTTTCCACTTTTCGGAGTCTGACCCCGAAAAGTGCAAACTTTGGTATTCGGTGGACGTGAATGGAGCTTGGTTATGACGGACTTTGTTCTTAATGGCTCGCCGGTTTCTGCGGATGCTGACCATGAACATCTTTTGATTGCGCTGCGGGATGAGCTTGGGGTGATCTCGCCCAAGGACGGCTGTTCGCCGAGCGGCCAGTGTGGCGCGTGCACGGTGCTGGTCGACGGCAAGGCGCGGGTGGCGTGCCAGACCCCAATGGCCAAAACTGAAGGCGCCGAAGTGCTCACCCTCGAAGGCGTGAGCGACGACGAGCGATCCCGGTTCGCTGAAGCCTTCGCCGCCTTCGGCGCGCTGCAGTGTGGCTTCTGCACGCCGGGGCTCATCATGCGAGCCAAGTCGATGCTGGACAAGGCCGATACTAAAGGTGAGGTGCTCACCCGGGACAAGGCGGCCCGCCTCATGGGCGGCAACCTGTGTCGTTGCACCGGCTACACGAAAGTGCTCGACGCGGTGGAGGCACTGGCCCAGGGCGAAACCCCCGTAGCCATCGCCCCCAAAGGTGTGGGCTCACGGGGCGTCCGCTACGAGGCCGCCGAGTTGTCCCTCGGCGACCGGCCCTTTATCGACGACATGGCCCCCGAGGGCATGCTCCACGGCGCGTTCACCCTCAGCCAACATGCCCGAGCCGACATCGTGGCCATCGATACCACGGCGGCCCTGGCTGTAGACGGGGTGGAGGCGGTATTCACTGCGGCCGACGTGCCCGGCGAACTCCGATCCGGGCTCATCCACAAGGACTGGCCCATCTTCATCCCCGTTGGCGGCCGCACCTCCTACCTGGGCGACGTCCTGGCCATGGTGGTTGCCACCGACCGCCCCACCGCCCGCCGAGCGGCCCAACTGGTCGACATCACCTACGACGTTCACCCGCCGATCACCACCCCGGCCGAAGCGATCGCGTCGGATGAAGACGCGGTGTGGGAACTCGACGGCAACATCCTCTCCACCAGCACCTACGCCCGGGGTGAGGTTGATGCCGCGCTGGCGAGCGCGGCCCACACCGTGCACGAGACGTTCCAAACCCAACGCATCGACCACGCCTTCATCGAACCCGAATCCACCCTGGCGGTGCCCGTCCCCGCCGGGGAACCGCTGCCGCTCACCAACCCCGACACCACGGGGGGAGAGCCGGTCGACTTCACCCGGCTCTACGTCTACTCCGGCGGCCAGGGCGTGTGGGACGATCGCAACGACATCACCCGTATCCTCGGCCTCGAAGACGGCGTGGTGGTGACCGAGCTGGTCTCCAACGGCGGCGCCTTCGGCGGTAAAGAAGACATGTCGAACCAGGGCCAAACAGCGCTGGCGGCCTGGCTCCTACAGCGGCCGGTCAAAACCACCTTCAGCCGTGAAGAATCGTTCCTGGTCCACACCAAACGGCACCCGATCCGCATGACCTACGACGCTGGCTGCGACGCCGAAGGCAACCTCACCGCCCTCAAAGTGCGCATGCTCGGCGACTCCGGCCCCTACGCCTCGGTCGGCATGAAGGTGCTCGAACGAGCCGCCGGCCACGCATCGGGCCCGTACGTGGTGCCCAACATCGATGTGGTGGCCGTTGCCGCCCGCACCAACAACTCGGTATGCGGCGCCTTCCGGGGCTTCGGCGCCAACCAGGCTCAGTTCGCCATGGAAGGCGTGATGGACCGCCTCGCCGCCGCAGTTGGCATCTCCGGTTGGGAAATGCGCAGCCGCAACGTCATCACCCCCGGCGTGGTGTGGGGTCCCGGCCAGGTGATGGACGACGGCTGCCTCGGCGCCCGTGAATGCCTCGACGCGGTGAAACCGGCCTACGACGAAGCGGTGGCCGCCGGGAAACCGGTGGGCCTCGGCCTTGGCCTGAAGAACTCCGGGCTCGGCAACGGGTTCAAAGAGATCGCCAAAGCAGTCGTGCACTTCCGCCCCGACGGCAAGATCGAAGTCCGTCATTGCTGGACCGAGATGGGCCAGGGCGTACACACCGTGGCCCTGCAGGTGGCCATCGAAGAACTCGGCGTGTCGGCCGACCAGATCGAAGTGATCGTCGACTCCACCCGCGAGCTCGGCGCCGGGCAAACCACCGGCAGCCGCGGCACGCTGATGGGCGCCGGTGCGGTGGCCGACGCGTGCCAAAAGGCGATGGCCGACGGGGCCAAGGTGGGAGTGGACTACGAAGGCGAGTACCGGGTCGACTGGACCAACTCCCTTACCGAAGGTCTCGAGAACCCGATCATCCACTCCACCTTTGGCTATGCGGCCCAACTGGTGATTCTCGACCCCGACGCGGCGAACAACACGACTGTTGACGCCAACAACCCAGTCACCGTCGAGAAGGTGGTGGCCGCTCACGACGTCGGCCGAGCCGTGAACCCGTTGCTGTGCGAAGGCCAGGTGGAAGGTGCGGTCCACATGGGCCTGGGCTACGCCATGACCGAAGGCTTCCCCTGCGACGCCGACGGTCGGCCCCACAACGACACCCTGCGAGGCCTCGACATCATCCGACCCAAGGACATGCCCGACGTCGACGTGATCCTGGTGGAGTCGGCCGAACCCAACTCGCCCTACGGCATCAAAGGCGTCGGCGAAATCGGCCTGGTGCCCACCGCCGGTGCCGTCGCCGCGGCGATGCAGGCCGCCGACGGCGTCTGGCGCAACGAGCTCCCGCTCGTGAACGTCGACAACCGCGAACGGGCCGACGCCTGGGGAGACGATGACGTCACCACGCTGGCCGGTCAGGCCCCATGACCCTGGCCCCCAACCAGACCACCGGCCTGGTCTGTGCCCACCATCACCTCTACTCGGCGCTGGCTCGAGGCATGCCGGCCCCGCCTGCCACCCCGACCAACTTCATCGAAATCCTGGAGCTGGTGTGGTGGCGTCTCGACATGGCTCTCGACGAACACACCATCGAATGGTCGGCCAAGCTCGGTGCGCTTGAGGCGTTGGAACGAGGATGCACTGGCATCATCGATCATCATGAGTCGCCCAACGCCATCGACGGATCGCTCTCGATCATCGCCGATGCGTGTGCCGAAGTGGGAGTGCGGGTGAACTGCGCCTACGGCATCACCGACCGCCACGGACCCGACGGCGCCGCCGCCGGGCTCGCCGAAAACGAACGCTTCCTGGCTGACGGTGGGCGAGGCATGGTGGGCCTGCACGCGGCATTCACCTGCAGCGACGACACCATCGCCGCCGCAGCTGAACTGGCCGCGAACCATGGTGTGGGAGTGCACGTTCACGTTGCCGAAGGACCGACCGATACGTGGCAACAACTTCAAGGGCAAACCACCGATGACTGGTGGTTGATCCACGGGGTGCACCTTCCGGACGATCACGGACTCTCGGGCACCATCGTGCACAACCCGCGATCGAACATGAACAACGCGGTGGGCTACGCCCGGCCCAACCGATTCTCGGCCAGCAACCCGATCGCTCTCGGCACCGACGGCATCGGCGCCGACATGCTCGACGAGTTCCGGGTGGCCTATGTTCGAGCCCGCGAACACGAGGTCACCACCAGTCCCGACCAGGTCTGGGACTGGCTGGAAGCTGGACGAAGCCTGATGCCTGAAGTGGCCGACGACGTCGTGACCTGGAACTACCAGGACATGGACCCCTGGCGGCTGGCCTTCAGCCCCGGGATTTCACCAACAAAGATCGACATCGATGGCGACACCGTCTTCGAAGCCGGCACCACCACCAAGGTGGATGCCGACGAAATCCGAGCCAAGGCCACCGAGGCCGCCCAACAACTCTTCACCAAACTGGAAACGATGCCGTGACTGCCAACAACAACGCCACCGCCGCCCCGGAAGGCCTCGACATCTTTGGCGAGTTTGCCCCCGATGGCCAGGCCTCCTACGACAACGCGGTACAGCGCTTCAAAGAAGCCAATATCGTGCTGCCGACCTTCGCCCAGCTCGCCGACCCCACCACCATCCCGGACTCGATCATCAGCCAACTCGGCGAGGTTGAAAAGGACGCAGCTGATCCCCGCAACCTGTTCCGGGTCCACTGGTTCAACGAACACGCCGACGCCCCGGGCGACAACTTCCCCGGCCTGGTCGACGTGCCCACCCACATCGAACTCCCCAGCGAGTTGACCGGCGTCGACGCTCGAATCGTGCTGGCCTTCGGCAACCGCTTCCCGATGATCCGGGCCCACAAAGTGCTGGCTGCCTACTCGTGCCTGGTGGCCCGCCTGGTGACCGGCCGATTCGATCCCACCGCCAACCGGGCCATCTGGCCCTCCACCGGCAACTACGCCCGCGGCGGCATCGCCATCTCGAAGATCATGGGTTGCCGGGGCGTGGCCATCTTGCCTGAAGGCATGAGCCGCGAGCGGTTCGAATGGCTCGAACGCTGGACCACCAACCCCGAGGAAGACGTCATCAAAACCTTTGGCACCGAAAGCAACGTCAAAGAGATCTACGACGCCTGCAACGAACTATCGCAGGACCCCACCAACGTGATCCTCAACCAGTTCAGCGAGTTCTCCAACCACCTCGGTCACTATGCGGTGACCGGCCCGAGCCTGGAGAAGGTGTTCGAACACGTCACTGCCGAAAGTGGCGGCACCCTGGCGGCGTATGTCTCGGCCTCGGGTTCAGCGGGAACGCTCGGCGCCGGCGACTATCTCAAAGATCAACACGGCTCGCGCATCGTGGGCGTGGAGGCCCTCGAGTGCCCCACCATGCTCTACAACGGCTTTGGCGACCACAACATCCAGGGCATCGGCGACAAGCACGTGCCGCTGATCCACAACGTGACCAACACCGACCTGGTGGTGGGCGTAAGCGACGACAGCACCAACCGCCTCGACGTGCTGTTCAACACGCCGGCCGGTAAAGACGTACTGGCGGAACGAGGCATCGACCCGGCACTGGCCAACATGTTGGTGGACTGCGGCTACTCCTCGATCTGCAACACCCTGGCCGCCATCACCGCGGCAAAGGTTTGGGGCCTGGGAAGCGATGACGTGGTGATGTCAGTGGCCACCGACGGCAGCGACCTCTACAACTCGGATCGCGAGCGCATCATGTCCACCCTGTATCCCGGTGGGTTCGACCACGCCGAAGGGAGCAAGGCGTTCGACGAGCACCTGACGGAACTGCCAACTGAATATCTGGAGATGGGCGAAACCGAACGCAACCGCGTGTTCAACCTCGGCTACTTCACGTGGGTGGAACAACAGGGCATCGAGATCCCCGACTTCGAAAAGCGCCGCAGCCAAGACTTCTGGAACGGCCTTCGACCCCTCGTCGGCAAGTGGGACGACATGATCGGCGAATTCAACGCGGCCACCGGCGCCTCCCATGGCTAGGCCGATCCCAACCGACCTGGCCGAACCGCGCCAACCGCCCGATCCAGCCGAAATGTCGGCGCCCAGCGCTGATATTGCTCGTCCAGCGCCGACATTTCGGGAATTTTGGTTTTGTGCGGCGGGGGAGTGGCGATGACAGCTACCTCGGACAACCCGTTTGTCCGGTATCGGGAGCGGCTGGACTCCTACGCCGCGGTCACCACCGGCGCTATCACCGAGGAACGCTTCGTCGAGATCGTTGCAGAACTCGATGCCTCGGTTTCGGCGGTCGTCGGTCACGGGTTTGTTGAGACTCCGATGATCGATGGTTCGGCGCTGGCCGAGGCGGCCGGGCTGAACGTGAACCTGTTGATCAAGACCGACGCCGGCAACGTTGGCGGATCCCACAAAGCGCGGCACCTGTTTGGCGTCGCCCTGCAAATGCGGATCGATGAAGTGACCGGCGCCGCGGCTGCTACCGCAACAGCTACCACGGAGCCGCGACTGGCCATCGCCAGCTGTGGCAACGCCGCGCTCGGCGCCGCCGTTGTGGCCCGGGCCATGGACCGTCCGCTCGACGTGTTTGTGCCGGTGTGGGCCGATGAAGTGGTGGTGGCCCAACTCGACGAACTCGGCGCCACCATCAACCGGTGCGAACGGCGAGAAGGCGAAGCCGGCGACCCGGCCTACCTTCGATTCCAAGAAGCGGTCGCCGCTGGAGGCCGACCCTTCAGCGTCCAGGGCACCGACACCCCCAACACCTTCGATGGCGGCCGCACCCTCGGGTGGGAGCTGGCCGACCAGATCACCGACGCCGGGGTCGGTCCGCTCGACGCGCTGTACATCCAGGTCGGTGGGGGAGCACTCGCCACCGCGGTATCGACGGCCATGCCCAACGTGCGGCTGCACCCGGTACAGGCTGAGGGGTGCGCCCCGCTGAAGCGGGCCTGGGACCGGCTGGCTCCCGACTTCGACTTCGATGCTGCCGCCGACGACCCGGACCGGTTTATGGAGCCCTGGGAGAACCCGCAGAGCTTCGCCACCGGCATCCTCGACGACATCACCTACGACTGGCTGCCGCTGCTGCGTCGCACCCACGAAAGCGGCGGACATCCAGTGGTGGCCCCCGAATCGCTGATCGTTCGGGCCTATGACCTGGCCCACGCCCACACCGATGTGCCGGTGTGTTCCACCGGAGCATCGGGCTTCGGTGGGCTGATGGCCGAGCCGCCAGACGCAGACCGTCGCGAGACCGTGGCTGTACTGTTCACCGGCATCGATCGAAGCCAGCCGCCTCGCTAGGATTCGGTCGCACCTAGCCGGTGGCCCAAGCTTCAGCCGTCTCGTCGATGTCTCCGTCCGTCAGCTGGCGAAGGTTGGCGCCGTTGGTATCGATGAGAAAGATGTCGATGTCGTCGTTGCGGTTTCGGTTGTGCAGGATGTCCCGCCCGTCTGAGGAATAGCCGATCGGGTTGAGAAACTCGCCAGTGTCGGACCCGATGACCGACTCTCTCGAACCATCGGCGGCTACCAACAGGATCACTCCTTTGTTATCCGGGCCATCGGCCTGAGCGAGAAGCTCCTCACCATCAGGGGACCAGGCCACGAAGTTCGTGACTTCGGAGGTAAAGGTGAGTTGGCGTCCGTTTTCCCCATCCGTATCCAGCAGCCAGAGCTGGAATCCCTCGTCGCCGACAAGTCTGGCGGCTACGGCAATCTGGCTGCCATCGGGCGACCAAGCCCCGCGGCTCAGTATCCCGGCGGTCAGAAGTTCTCGTCGGTTCGAACCGTCGGGATCCACTACCACGAGGGTGTTGTCCTCATCGATAAGGATGCCGCCCTCACCCCAATCCATTACCCGGTAGTCGACTTCGGGGCGATCGTCGACGATGGTTCTCCGGTCGGAACCGTCGCGGCTCATCACGATGACCTCCCCCTCCTGCCCATAGGCGAACTCGCTGCTGCTGGGACTCCAGGCAACGCTGAAGTTGGGCAGGTTCCCTTCGCGTACCAGCCGTTTCACCCCGCCACCGCTGCTATCCACCCGAAAGAGATCGTTGGACACGGTTCGCCGGTTAGCGCTCAGGCTTCCCTCAAACAGGAGATGCTTGCCATCTGGTGACCACGCCTTTGGCTCGAGGCGGGCCGCAGAGTTGGAGGTCACCTGCCTGGCGCCGGACCCATCGCTCTTCATCAAAACCAACTCGCCGGAGGAGAATTCGCCTCGCACAAGGGCGATGGGTCCACCTGAGCCACGGCCAACGAACGAAGACAGGAAGAGGACAGCCAACCCGCTAGCCACCACGGCAGCGGTGCCAACAATCCACCGACGGTCGGCCGCTGATCGGACCTCGGGTTGATCCAGACGGGGCCAGACCATCTTGGTCCGATCGCCAAGCTGCATGGCCCAGTACAGCAATGGGATCTGAACCAGCCCGATCAGAGCCGAACCCAGTCCCAGGAAGATGGCGTTGATCACCGCTGTCACGAAGGCCACTGCGGCCAGACCAAAGAAGCCGAGGCGGCGCCAGCGGATGAGCATGACTGCGAAGACAATGGCCGAGCCGGCAAGCACGGCAAAGATCGCATCCACCGGAAGGGATGAGTCGCGGTACGGGTCTACGGGCCCAAAGGCTCGCCGAGCCAGGACAAACGCCGTAAAGGCGTTGGTTGCTACGATCAGGGCAATCAGCACCAGAAACGCAGGATGGCGCTTCGGGCGAGTCTCTTCCGATCTAGCGGTGCCACCTGT
>CALAML010000037.1 GCA_937925845.1 uncultured Acidimicrobiales bacterium
TGGGACAACCGCTGTACCCAGCACTACGTGCTGCACGACTTCACCGGTGAGCGGGTGATCCAACGGGCCACGGTGACCGGCGACCATCCTGCCGGCGACCCACCTCGTTGGAACCCCTACCGCCCCGATCGCTACAGCGCCATGACCCGCCACGACTATCAGCTGATGAAGTTCCTCAAGAACGGCACCGCCTAACTAACCGGGTCTCTTCGGGGTCTGACCCCGGAGGGACCCGGTTGGGCGGAGTGTCTAGCCGAAGAAGAGTTCCCAGATGAGGTCGCTAGCTGAGATTTCCTGGGTGACGTAGCCGAGCGCTTCGATATCAAGTGCTCCGGGCCAAGTGTGGCTGCCACCCTCGACCATGTAGAAGTCGGTTGGCGCGTCGCAGTTTTGCCAGGAGAAGTGAACGACTTCGGTACCGATGCGTTCTTCGACCGGATCGAAGTCGCAGTTGTTGTGCTCGGCCCACTCACGGGCGGTGGTGGGCGCGGCATCGAGACCTTGGCCGTTGCCGATAAAGGGCACCGTGTTGTCTTCGGTTCCGTGGAAGTAGACAAACGACCGAGGGCCGGCCTCGGTACACAACGCCCTGTCGTACCAGGCCAGCGTGACCGGTCCAAACGCTTCGAAGGGGGTTTCGGCCCAACAGGCCAGGGCGCTGGCCATGCCGCCGCCGCTCGACATTCCTGCGGCAAAGAACCGGTCGGTGCAGTAGTTGGCGCGGACCTCGGCGACCAGTTCGCTGAGGAAGTCCAAGTCGAGGCCGTCGCCCGGAGCGCCGGCTCGCCATTGCACCGCACCGTCGCGGCTCTCGGCTTGTGGCATCACCAGGATGACGTTGTCGGCTTGGGCCTGATCAATGAAGTCGCCATACACATACTGCTCGAAGGCGTTGGAACCCCGGCCGTGCATGTTGAACACCACCGAAGATGGCGTGCCTTCTTCGTAGCTGGCCGGAAGGGCCAGGTCATAAGACCGCACCGCACCGTCGCTGGTGGTCAGCTCCAGAGTCTGGCGGAGGTCGCTGATCGGTCCACCGGCGCCGCACTCCCCCGCCGCCACTTCCTCCGAAGCCCCGTTTGCGTCGCCGGTCTCTTCGACATCGTCTTCTTCGCCACTGGCCTCTTCGGCAGCCTCCTCGGCGTCACCAGGATCGGCATCATCTGGGTTGGCATCGTCTGCGTTGACCTCGCCCCCAGCGTCGGTGGCCGCGCCGCTGGACTCGATGTCAGCCTCTGGCTCGGTTTCGGTCGGCGCGCCGTCGCTTTCTGCTGGGTCCGTTTCCGACTCAGAGACATTGCCCTCGGGGACATTGCCCTCAGAGACATTGCCGCTGGCTTCGTCATCGTCACTGATTGTGGCCGAGTCGTCGGGTTCGACACTCTGAGCGCCATCTCCGCTCCCATCGCTGTCGCCGCACGCTGCGACCAACAGGAAAAGAGACAAGACCGTGGCAATCAACAACGGGGAAGCGTTTGTTTTCACCCAGCAAGGATAGGTGGCCGATTTCGGCACCTGAGGTCAGCGCTGTAGCTTTTGGTCTGCATAGGGCCATTTCGCCCGGATCCGCGGCCATCCGAGGCGGGATCTCTAGGCCGTTCGCCTGCGGCTCATAACCTCTCGAACCCGCGCCATTTCGGCATCCAACTCGGCTTGGAGCCACCCACTCAACCGCGTTTCAAGAGCGCGGAACGGTCCTTTGAACTCGAACGAGTACGCGTGTGTGACTTCGGTCATGTCTTGGCTCGATCCGGGCTGGCATTCGAACGTGCCAGTGAAGTCGAACACCAGGCGAGCCGGCTGCTTCGGGGCACCGGTGATCACGAGTCGCTTCCAGCGTTCGAGGCTCATCAGTTGTTTGTCGGGCGCCGGCGGAAGGAACGACATCCGACCCAGGATGGTGGCCGAGCCCTTCCCGGCCTCGTCAATCTCATCGATCGACAGCACCTTGGTGATTTTGTGATCGGCCTCGCGGTAGCTCTCGAGGTCGAGGACAAACTCGAGAATTTCCTGCGGTGAGGCCTCTACTTCGACAGTGGACGTTGCGGTGAGGGCCATGGATGGAACCTATCGCACTGAATTCGCAGCCAGCTCATAGACGAGGCCAAGCCCGATCGACGTCAGCCCAGCACACTCATCGATGAGTCGGCGTGTACCACTCGGTTGCGGCTGAAGGTGGACAGGTCCATGGGGTGGCCGGTAAAGCGGCCGGTGATCTGGAGCGGGTCCCGGTCGTGGTCGCGGCCGCCCTCTACTGCTTCGATGAGCTCGGCCATCAGGTGGCCTGCGGCGGGGGCGTTCTTGTATTGGTTGCCACTCGTGCCTACAGCGACATAGAACCCATCGAGGCGGGTGCGGTCATAGATCGGAATCCAGTCGTCGGCCACGTCATAGAGGTCGACGATGCCCATTCGGCGGTGGGGCATCCCCAGCGATGGGATCCGCTTGTTGAGCCGCAATACCTGGGCTTGCCACTGATCTTCGGTGATCGATGGGTTGTAGTCGTCGGGGTCGACGTAATCGTGGGGATCACAGGGGGCATCAAGCGAACCAATCAGAATGTTGTTTGACTGCTGGGGCCGGAAATACATGCCCTGGTCGTCATCCGCGGTCACGAAGCCCTTGGTCGAGAAGTCAACGTCGCTTGGGCCGGGCACCTGATGCACTTCGTGGCGCATGGGCTTGGTCTTGATGTTCATCTCGTCGTACACCCCTGCAATCTGATTGACCCGCTGGCTGTAGGGGCCACAGGCGTTGACCACCACCGGGGCCCGGACCACTTCGCCATCGGCGAGCTTCACACCGGCGCAGCGACCGTCGATGGTTTCGATTCCTACCACTTCGGTGTGAAAGCGGAACCGGCTGCCTTTGGCCTCGGCCGCAACCTGGAGGTTGTGCGCTCCCAGTTGAGGGTCGTTGACGTATCCGGCATCGGGGCTGAAGAGGGCACCGATCATCTCCCGTTCGGCGTCAACCCAGAAGTCGTCGTTCTCGGGTCGCTTGGGCGGACCGTGGACCCCGAGGTCAAACACGGGCATTTTCTGACGCAGCTCCTCGGCACTCCACTCTTCATAGGGAACGGCGAGTTGGTCCCAGAGCGATCGCACGCGGGTGGTGTGGTCGCCTTCAGCTTCGTTGCCCGTGAGCAGGATGGCGATCCCACACTGCACAAAGGAAATCAGCCCGCGCTCGTCGTTGGTTTCGAGGTAGTCGGCCCAGTTGGCCCAGTACTGCTTGCCCTCCCACGAGAGGCTGACCCCAGTTGGCGTGGAGTAGCTGAAGCGCACGATGGCGCTGGAGTTGGCGGTGGAGCCGAATCCGGCGGCTGGACCTTTGTCGATGTTGATCACCCGATGGCCCCGGCGGGCCAACTCGAAGGAGATGGCGTTGCCGATCACCCCGGCGCCGATAATGATGGCGTCGGCATGGCTGTCGGTTTGGCTATCGGCATGGCGGTCGCCGTAGTTACCCGGGTCGGGTGCGGCGGTTGGAGGTGTATTGCTCATGCCCGCAGCCTTTCTCCGGCTGGGTCGAATGGGGGCTCGGCCAGCACTCGGGCCGGGCGGCGCCGTCCGACGATTTCGATCTCAAAGCCTTGGCCGTCGCTGGCCGCCCGCTGGTCTCCCGCGCTTCTCCGGTCGCCCCGGTCGCCGTCTCCGAGATCGAGGGTGTCGACCGGCAGGTAGGCCAGCGCCAGCGATTGTTGGCTGTGATGGGCATACCCACCGGAGGTGACCCATCCCACCACCTCGCCGTCGTGCCATACCGGCTCATCGCCGATGCAATCGGCCGGAGCATCGGGATCGACATCGACCGTCATCAGGCTGAGGCGGCGACTGGGACCCACAGCCGCAACTGCGGCCGCGGCGTCGCGGCCGATGAAGTCTTTGTCGAGCCGCACGCTCCAACCCATCCCGGCTTCGAACGGATCGTAGATCGGTCGGTATTCGGTGGCCCAGGCGCCCCAGCCCTTGTCGAGTCGAAGCGAGTCGAGAGCCCGCATACCGAAGTGGCGCAGGCCGAAGGCTTCGCCCGCTTCAACGAGGGTGTCGAAGAGTTGTTGCTGGTAGCTGGCGGCACACCAGATCTCATAGCCAAGGTCGCCGGTGAATGAGATGCGGCCGAGCACCACGGGCACCGATCCCACATAGGTGTCGGCGATGTCGAGGAAGCTGAAGGAGTCGGTGGCCAGATCGAAGTCGACCAGTTGTGACAACAGCTCCCGAGACGTTGGACCGGCGATCGAAAGGCCGGTGAGTTCGTAGCCGCAGTTGCGGAAATGGACCGAGCCGTCGGTGGGAAGGTGGGCGTGGAACCAGCGCTCGTGGTAGCGCTGGGCCGGGCCCGAACCAAACACCAGAAACCGTTCGGCCCCCTCGGACGCTTGAACGGTCGACTCCCCCACCCCAGGGGCCAGCGCCGAGCGCCCATCGGCGGCCAGCGCAGCCACGGTGAAGTCGCCGATCAGCTTGCCTTGGTGGTTCAGCATCGGGCTGAGGGCCAACCGGCCCCGCCTTGGCACATGGTTGGCCAGTAGCCCTTCCAGCCAAGCCCTGGCTCCGGGGCCAGTGAACTCGTATTTGGCGTATCCGGTGGTTTCGATCAGCCCGACCGAGGAGCGCACCGCTGCTACTTCTTCGGCCACCGGATGGAAAGCGTTTGATCGTCGGAAGGTGACTTCTTCATTGGGCTCCTCACCGGGGCGCTGGAACCACAGCGGGTATTCGAGACCGTAGGCCACACCAAACACCGCGTTGTTGGCGGCCAAGCGATCGTGGACGGGAGACTTCAGGTGGCCTCGAGCGGCGGGAAGTTCTTCGTTGGGAAAGGTGATGCGGAACCGACGGCCGTAGTTCTCCCGCACCTTGGCGTTGGTGTAGCGCGGGGTGGCCCAATCGCCGAAGCGGGCGTTGTCCATACCCCAGACATCGAAGCCGGGGTCGCCTTCGGTCATCCAGTTGGCCATTGAAAGGCCCACACCGCCGCCCTGGCTAAGACCGGCCATTACCCCGCAGGCCAGCCAGTGTCCGGGCTGGCCTTTCACCGGTCCGATCAGCGGGTTGCCATCGGGGGCAAAGGTGAAGGGCCCGTTGATGGTTTGTTTGATGCCCACTTCGTTAAAGATGGGGAAGTGGGAGAAGCCGACATCAAGGTTTTCGGCGATGCGTTCGAGGTCGGGGGTAAGTAGCTGGGCTCCAAAATCCCAGGGCGTGGTGGTCGGCTGCCAGGGCACACCGTTCGGTTCGTAGGTTCCCAGCAGCAGGCTTTCGCCTTCCTCGCGCATGTAGATTTCACCGCCGAGATCCATCACATGGAAGCCCGACAGCGCCGACGTCTTGCGCCACTCAGCCAGCTCGGCCACGGGCTCGGTCAGCAGGTACATGTGCTCCATGGCCAGCACCGGAATCTCAAGGCCGACCATCCGCCCGACCTCGCGGGCCCAGAGCCCCCCGGCGTTTACAAAGTGCTCGCAGCGGATAGAGCCGCGGTCTTCGTCGGTAGCGGTGTTGTGCAGGTGGATGTCCCACCCACCGTCGGGGCCAGGTACTGGGGTGATGGCGTGGGCCCAAGTGTTTTTGTACACCTCGGCCCCAGCCATCTGGGCCGCCTTGGCGTAGGCGTGAGTGACGCCGGAAGGGTCGACGTGACCCTCGTGTTCGTCATAGAGGGCACCGACGAAATAGTCAGGTTCGAGGAAGGGCACCAGATCGTGGGCTTCTTCGGCCGAGAGCAGGTGCGACTCCATGTTGAGGTAGCGGGCTCGGGCGTTGGCCATCCGCAGGAAGTCCATCCGCTCTTCGGAGTCGGCAAGGACGATGCCACCGGTGAGATGAATGCCGCAGTCTTGGCCGGAGATTTGCTCGATCTCACGGTAGAGCTCCACGGTGTACTTCTGGAGCGCAGCCACGTTCGGGTCGCCGTTGAGGGTGTGCATGCCACCCGCGGAGTGCCAGGTGGAGCCGTGGGTGAGCTCGCGTCGCTCCACCAGCACCACGTCGGTCCAGCCGGCCCGGGTCAGATGGAACAGCACCGAGGCACCGACCACACCTCCACCGATCACCACCACTTGCGCCTGTGTTTTCATTACCTCGCTCCCATTACGTTCCGGGCCCCCGCTGCTTTCCGAGCGCCTAAAAGTCGGTCTCAACTCCACCCTCGGCCACCCGACGGTCGACAAAGTCCCGCAGTTCATCGCGGATGGCGTCATCGATAGGAGGTGGTTCGTAGGCTTCCAAGAGCTCTCGGGCCACGTTTGTGGCTCGTTCCGCCGCTTCAGGGGCGCCGTCTTCGGTCCAGGTTTCCCAGTTCCGCCAGTCGGAAACCATCGGGTTGTAGAACGCGTCGGTGTAGCGATCCTGGGTGTGGGTCTCGCCAAAGAAGTGGCCGCCGGGTCCGACGTTGGCGATGGCATCGATGGCCAGCGCGGCATCGCTCACGTCGACGGGCTCAAGGTAGTTCGACACCATGTGCAACAGGTCGGCGTCGAGCACCATTTTCGTGAGTGAGGCGTGGAGACCACCTTCCATCCAGCCGGCGCCGTGCATCACGAAGTTGGCGCCACCGGTGATCGCGCCCCAGAGAGCCCACACGCTTTCGTAGCCGGCCTGGGCATCCACCGCATTTGAGGCGCTGACGTTCGAGGAGCGGTAGGGCACGTTGTAGCGGCGGGCCAGTTGGCCACCGATTTGGGCCGCCTTCGCGTATTCAGGGGTGCCGAAGGCCGGTGCCCCCGATCGCATGTCAACATTGGAGGTGAAACCGCCGTAGAGCACCGGAGCGCCGGGTTTCACCACCTGGGTAAACACGATGCCGGCCAGCGCCTCGGCGTTCTGTTGCACCAGGGCCCCAGCGAGGGTGATCGGGGCCATGGCCCCGGCCAGGGTGAAGGGGGTGATGATGATGACCTGGCCGCGGGCCGACATCTGCAGGATGCCTTCGAGCATCGGGGTGTCGTACCGCAACGGGGAACTGGCGTTGATGATGCTGGTGAGGCTCGGTTCGCGATCGAACGTTTCGTGGTCGATGCCGCGGGAGATGCGGGCCATCTCCAGGCCGTCCAGGTTCCGCTCCCGGCCCAGGCTGTAGATGTGGAACGCCTTGTCGGTGAGGGTGTGGGCGTCGTAGGCCGCTTCGAGGTGACGAATCGATGCGTGGAGGTCGATCGGTTCGACCGGGAACCCGCCAAAAAGGTGCACCGAGTTGAGTTGGTGGCCGAGGCGGAGGAAGTCCTGGTAGCCGGCCCGATCGCCGACGCGTCGTTCGCCGTCGAGGTTGACGTAGTTGGGGGCGCTGGCCACCGAGGAGTAGGTGACCCAGTTGTCGCCGATGATGACGTCGCGCTCCGGAGACCGGCCGTGAAGGGTGAAGCTGCTTGGGACGGTGGCCAGGTGGTGGTTGATGAGGTCAGCATCCATCCGAACCCGATGACCGTCGACGCGGGCTCCGGCCTCGGCCAACAACCGGATGGCGTCATCGTGAAGGAAGTCGATCCCGGTTTCGGCCAGCACTCGCAGCGACGCATCGTGTATCGCTTCAATGTGCTCGTCAGGGAGGACCTGAACGGGCGCAACATGGTGGCGCGGCTGAACAAACGCCGGTTGCGTTGGCACCGATGAGCGGACTCGCCGCTCCCCCCGTCGCCGACGGCGACTTTCAGTCATCGCCGAAAACTAGTCGAATCATCAGCGGGCGAACCACTTTCACCCGCCCTCAACAACAAGGAAGTTGGGCGTGTTCGCGCCCTGACCCCAAACGACCCCAACTTTGCCTTTGGGACTGTGGTGGAGGTTACGCTGTGGCCGTTGTTGAAGTGGGCCAGAGCCGATGAGGAGTGCGGGTGCGAGCAGCGGTGAGTCGGGAGTTTGGGCAGCCCCTTTTGATTGAGGAGGTCACGCTCGGGTCGGTTGGTGACCACGACGTTCACGTGCGTCTGGCCGCATGTGCGGTGTGCCATAGCGATATCCACTATGCCGAGGGGGCCTGGGGTGGCCAGCTCCCTGCCGTTTACGGTCACGAGGCGGCCGGAGTCGTGGTGGAGACTGGCGCCGATGTCGTCGATCTGGCCGAGGGCGACCATGTTGTGGTCACCCTGATCCGGTCGTGTGGCGAGTGCGGTCAGTGTGAGCGTGGCAACCACGTGTTCTGCACCACCGCGTTTGCCGCCGACGATCGGCCTCGGCTGTCGAGCCCAACCAACGATGATGAGCCGATTCTGGCGGCGATGAACTGTGGCGCTTTCGCCGAGGAGGTGGTGGTCGACCGATCTCAGGTGGTCCGGATCGATCGGGACCTCGACTGGAGCATCGCTTCCCTGTTGGCCTGCGGCGTGATCACCGGGGTGGGGGCTGTCACCAACACCTCAAGCGCCAACGAACAATCCACCGTCGTGGTAGTCGGCGTCGGTGGTGTCGGGCTCAACACTGTGCAGGGCGCGGCCCTGGTGGGGGCCAAGGTCATTGTGGCCATCGATACCGCTGAGGCCAAGCTCGACATTGCCAAGGTGTTTGGTGCCACCCACGGGGCCACGCCGGACTCCGCCGCCGAGGTGATCGCCAAGGCCAGTGGCGGACCTGCTCTGGTAAGCCATGTCTTTGTCACCGTCGGCTCTGCGCCTGCCATCCAGGCTGCCCTTGAGTATCTGGAGCCGGGGGGCGAGTTGGTGGTGGTCGGGATGCCGGCAAGCGGCACCGACATCACCGTCGACCCGGGCACCGTGGCCGCTGCGGGCCAGCGGATCATCGGATCAAAGATGGGCACGGCTCAGATTCAGCGGGATATCCCGTTGTTGATCGACCACTACCGCAACGGCCGGCTCAAGCTCGATGAGCTGGTGTCGGGTACCTACACACTGGACCAGATCAACACTGCTATCGCCGATGTGGCGCAAGGCGCGGTGATCCGCAACGTGGTGCTGATGGACGAGCCGGAACGCAATAACTCTGGAGGGGCCCAGTGAAGTTCACCGAGGTGGAGACGTTTGTGGTGGCCAACCCGCCGCCGAGCTACGGCGGCCGGTACTTCGTGTTTGTGAAGCTCTCGACCGATACCGGTGCCACCGGTTGGGGCGAGGTGTATTCACCGCCGATGCGGGCCGAGACCATCACCGCCCTGGTGGCCGACGTGTTTGAGCGTCGTGTGGCTGGCACCGATCCGTTCCGGATTGAGGAGAGGACCCGCCAGCTCTACTCGCTCGGCTTCACCCAGCGACCCGACACCATCATCGGCGGCATCATCAGCGGCTTCGACATGGCGTCGTGGGACATCGTGGGTAAGGAGACCAATCGCAACGTGGTCGACCTTCTGGGAGGCCTGGTTCGCGATCAGATTCGCACCTACACCTACCTCTACCCGGCCCCCGAAGATGAGGGCGATGCCGTGTACACCGACGCCGACCTCGCCGCCGCTCGAGCGGTTGAATATGTGGAGCTGGGCCACACCGCGGTCAAGTTTGATCCTGCCGGTGTGTATCGGGCGGTGGGGCCCCGCCAGCCGAGTTTGAACGAGCTTGAGCGCTCGGAGGCTATGGTCCGGGCGGTACGCGCTGCCGTCGGTCCAACCGCCGATATCTGTTTCGGGACCCACGGCCAGTTCACGCCATCTGGGGCGGTCCGCCTGGCCCGACGCCTCGAAGAGTATTCGCCGCTGTGGTTCGAAGAGCCGACACCGCCCGATATCCCCGAGGCAATGGCCGAAGTGGCTCGCCAAACATCGATTCCGGTGGCGGCGGGAGAACGGCTCACTTCGATCTTTGAGTTCCAACGCCTACTGAGCACCGGTGCGGCGTCGATTTTGCAGCCCAACCTGGCCCGGGCCGGTGGGATAACTGCGGGGAAGAAGATCGCCGCGGTGGCCGAAACCTTTGGGGCTCAGCTGGCCCCTCACCTCTACTGCGGGCCGTTGGCCGGGGCCGCCAACCTTGCGGTGGCGGCCACCATCCCGAATCTCTTGATCATGGAGGGCATCGGCGAGTGGGGCGGGTTCCATGCCGACATCCTGACCCGCCCCTTCGACTGGTCGCAGGGCTACCTGACCCCGTTTCGTGAGCCGGGTCTCGGCACCGCGATCAACGAAGAGGTGGCGCGAGCCAACCCGTGGACCGGCGATCGCCTCCACTTGGAGGTCGCCCTCAATACCGACGACTGGCCGGGCTAGGACGTTCTCCGACGCGGCGCCGGTAGGTTCCGGAAATCAGTCGTTAACGGTGTCTTCCGGATCGACCTGCTCGCCTTCGACGACAGTGTCGTCGAAGCTGTCGCTGCTCTGAAGCTCAGCCCCGTCGGCCTCGCCGAAGGTTGACCCCTTGCGTTGGACCTGCACCGGCACAACGCCGAGATCGGCGACATCGAGGTGGCATTTGATCATGTGGCCGGGAGCGATCTCGCGCAGCTCCGGTTCTTTGGTGTCGCACAGACCTTCCACGAACCGGTGGCAGCGGGTGTGGAACACACAACCCGACGGCGGGTTCTTGGGGCTGGGGATCTCACCATCAAGCGGGATCCGCTCGCGGGTTTCGCCGTCCACCGAGGGC
This sequence comes from uncultured Acidimicrobiales bacterium, assembly GCA_937925845.1. Classification (GTDB taxonomy): domain Bacteria; phylum Actinomycetota; class Acidimicrobiia; order Acidimicrobiales; family CALAML01; genus CALAML01. Next base: position 10,529 of record CALAML010000037.1, read on the forward strand.
ACTGCCGAAAGCAGCGCTTCGGTGTAGGGGTGGTTCACTCCCTGGAACATGGCGTCGGTGGGTCCGAGCTCCATGATGCGACCGAGGTACATCACCGCGATGCGGTCGGCCAGGTAGCGAACCACGCCGATGTCGTGGGTGATGAACAGGTAGCTGGTGCGCTGGTCGTTTTGGATGTTGGCCAACAGGTTGAGAATGGCCGACTGCACCGACACATCGAGGGCGCTAGTTGGCTCATCACACACCACCAGCTTCGGATCGCCGGCGAAGGCTCGGGCGATGGCTACCCGCTGCTTCAAGCCACCCGATAGCTGCCGGGGTCGCATGTCGAGATGGCGGGGCGAGAGGCGCATGGCGCTGGCGATGTCCTCGGCGCGAGCCCGGGCATCGTCTTTGGACGCGCCGGTGAGCTTGATAATCGAGCGCTCGAGAATGCGACGGACGGTCCAAACCCGGTTCAGAGCCGAGTCCGGGTTCTGGAACACCATCTGCATGGCCGCCGAATTGGCGGGCGTGCGGTTGGTGGCTGCCGCCGGAACCGAGACACCATCGAGCACGATGTCGCCGCCGGGGTCATAGGAGTGGACGCCGAGCATGGTCTTGGCCATGGTGCTTTTGCCCGAGCCGGACTCACCCACGAGGCCCAGGGTTTCTCCCTCGGCGATTCCTAGATCCACCGACACGAGAGCTGGGATATCCTGACCCGCCTGGCGGAAGGTTTTGGCTACGCCGGTCAGCTGGAGGACGTTGTCGTCGGACGAAACGTTCGAGAAGGCGCCGACCTCGGCATCGCGCAGTTCACCGACCCGATCCACGTGATGACAGAAGGTCTGGTGGCCCTCGCCCACACTGGTGGCTGGCGGTGGTGTGCTCTTGCACTTCTCGTCGGCGAGGGCGCAGCGGTCGATGTAGACACACGTTGGGAGGTCGGTGCCGATCGATGGCAGCTCGCCCGGGATGCTGTAGAGCGCACGATCGGTTTTGCGGAGTCCGGCGCGAGGGATCGCGTTGAGTAGCCCGACGGTGTAGGGGTGTTCGGGAGAATCGAACACCTCCTGGGCCGGCCCCTCTTCAATAACCTTGCCGGCGTACATCACGCCGACGCGGTCGCACATGGTGCGGATCACACCCAGGTTGTGGGCGATCAGCAGCACGGCCGCGCCGGTCTCCGAACGGAGAGCCCGGATGAGGTCGAGGACCTCGGCTTCCACGGTGGCGTCGAGACCGGTGGTGGGCTCATCCAACACCAGCAGCTCTGGCTTGGAGGCCAAGGCCATGGCGATAACCACGCGTTGGAGCATGCCGCCCGAGAGTTGGTGGGGGTAGCGGTCGAGCACGCTGGTGGGGTCCGCGATGCGGACCTGTTCGAGGGCCGCATACGCCGACGCCTTGGCGTCGGAAGCGCTCTGGCCAATCAGCTTGAAGCTCTCCTCGACCTGGCGCCCGATCTTGAGCGACGGGTTCATGGCCGCCACCGGGTCCTGGTAGACCATCGAGGCTTGTGACGATCGAAAAGCTTGGAGTTCCTTGCTCGACATGCTGGTGATGTCGCGACCACCGGAACGGATCTCGCCCTGGGTGATCCGGCCGTTGCCCGGCAGATATCGAAGGGCGGCATACGCCGTAGTCGACTTTCCGCAACCTGACTCACCCACCAGGCCGTAGGCCTCACCGGGCTGGATATGGAAGTTCACACCCCTCAGCACTTCGCGGGGCACACCGCGGACGATGTAGGACATGTGCAGATCGACCACCTCGAGAGCCGGGGCCATGGCCCCCGAGGTAATGCGATCGGTAAGGCTCGCTGGGGCGCTCATTGTTTGGTCACTTGGTCGATCGAGTCGGCAATCAGGTTGATGGCGATAATCAGGCTGGCGATGGACAACGCTGGGAACACCGCGCCCCACCATTGGTCGGCAACGACCAGTCGATAGTTGTCAGCAATATCGTTGCCCCAGTCGGGCGTGGTGCGGTCACCAGCGGTCAAGCCGAGAAAGGCCAGCGTGGCCACGGTGAAGATGGCATAGGCCACACGTACGGTGAGCTCGACCACCAAAACGCCGGTGATCGTTGGCAGGATTTCCCGACCCATGATGAAAAAGCTGCTCTCACCACGGAGCTTGGCCGCGGTCACATAGTCGAGCTCGGTTTCGCCCATCACCGCCGCTCTCACCGTACGGGCCACCACCGGGGTGAACAGCGCGGCGACCGTGAAGATGATGATGATCCGGCTTCGGCCAAACAGGGTCAGCACCAGCAGCGCCAGGAGGAGCACCGGAAGCGAAAGCAGGGCCTCGATTATTCGGGACAGGATCTCGTCGAGCCAGCCCCGGTAGTAGCCCATGATCAGCCCGAAGAAGGCGCCGCCGATCACCGCGAGAATGGCGATAGCAGGTGCCATCAACAGGATGCTGCGGGTGCCGTGGATCACCCGGGCAAAGACGTCGTTGCCGATGCTGTCAGTTCCGAACCAGGCGTCGCCGCTCGGTGGCTTACGGGCGAAGGTGGAGCCATCGATCCGAACCGCTTGCCTGGGGTTGCGGCTGGTCAACACGCTGGGGGCGATGGCGGCAAAGACCCAAAAGAGGGTGATCGCGAGGCCGATCAGGAAGGAAGGCTTGCGGAACAACTCGGCCCGTTGCTCAGCTCGCACCTGCTTGAGGGTGGTGATCTTGCCTTCGGCAACCACGTCGGTGGCCACGGCGGAGCCGGCATCATCCATAAGCTCAATGTCGTCGCTGGTTTTCATGATGCGGTTACCGATCGAGCTCGCGGGTTCATCCAGGAAATCAACAGATCAGCCAGGAGGGTGGCGATCATGTAGAGGACGGCCACGATAATGACGCCGCCTTGGAGCAACGGCAGGTCCTGGTCCTGGGCTGCGTTGATAATCATCGAACCCAGTCCGGGGTAGTTAAAGACCAGTTCCAGGGCGATCAACCCGCCGAACAGGAAACCGATCTGGGTACCGATTACCGCCACCGTCGGCTGAAGGCTGTTACGAAGAACGTGTCGGTTGATGACCCGGCGAAGGGGCATCCCCTTCATAAAGGCGGTTCTCACATAGTCCGACTCAAACGCCTGCACCGCTCCGGCACGGGTGACACGAGCGATGTAGCCGAAGTACACCAACACAATCGCCAGCGCCGGAAGAATGATGAACTCCAGGCTTCCGATAAAGCCGGTGCCTCGCGGCGCATTCGAGGTGGCCGGGAGCCACCCGAGTCGCACACCGATCACGTATTGCAGGAGGATGCCAGACACGAAGTCGGGTATGGCGGAGGTAGCCAGCCCGAGGGTTACCACCGACCGGTCAAACAGCGAGTCTTTCCGGTACGCCGCCAGCACCCCGCTCAGGATCGAAAGGGGCAGGGTGATCAACAAACCCAGCACCACCAGCTTGGCGGAGTTACCCAGCGCCGGCAGGATCAGGTCCATCACCCGTTCGCCGGGCCGCGAGTAGGACTCGCCGAAGTCGCCGGTGGCCACTCCCTTCACCAAGCGGCCGAGCTGTTCCGTCTTGGGGTCGTTGAGGCCGAGCTCTTCCGCCAGTTGGTCAACCGCCTCCTGGGACTGGAACGGGCCCAGCAATTGGCGGGCTGGATCGTTGGGAAAAACGGAGGTAAGGAGGAAGACGATAATCACCAGTAGGAACAGGGTGATGATCGACAACGCCAGCCGTCGAATAATAAACCGCAACATTGAAACCTAGGTATCCCCCTGATTGATGCTCGTCGGACGCCGGATTCGCCGGTGCTCGATCTCTGGGAGCGACAAGTGTGACTGTTCTAGCGAGAGTGGCAGACTTTTCCCCGGAGCCCAAGACCGCTGAGAACAAATCAGCATGTGGTCTGAAGGTTCAAGTGCCCCAGAGCCGAGTCTAGACGACTCGACCCTGGGGCACTTCATACCGAACGTACGATCGCGACCCGGCCTTTAGTGGGCCGCCACCGGCAACATCAGGACTTGGTGGCCTTCTGGGTCAGCATGTGACCAAGCGAGGTGACCTGGATGCCGCTGACACTCTGGTCGTGTCCCGACAGGTAGTTGAAGAAGTAGGCGTAGCAAGCCGGAGTGTCCTCGTGGAGGATCGACTGGATCTTGCCGATGGCCGCCTTCTGTCCGTCGACGTCAACCGCGGTGCGGTAGTTCGACAGCTCGGCGTCGAAGTCGGGGTTGGCGTAGTTGCTTGAGTTCCAGACACCGTCGGTGGCCAGGGCCGAACCGAGGAAGATGTCGGGGATCGGGCGGTGGCCGTAGTCAACGATGCCGAACTCGTCGGCGTTGACACAGGGCTGGCCCGGCTCGGAGCCTTCGGGGCACCAGGAGTCGCCGTAGAAGGTCGAGTTGTCTTGGGCGTCAACGGTGAAGTTGAAGCCGGCTTCCTCGGCGTTCTGCTGGATGAGAGCCGCATACTGCGGGATCTCCTGGAGGGTGCCGACGTTGATGACCGAAGTAAGGCCATCTTCGAAGCCGGCATCGGCGAGGAGCTGCTTGGCCATTTCGATGTTGCGCTCACGCTGAGGCGTGGCGTCGGCATCGAAGAACGGCAGCGACGAGAGAATCGGGTGATCGTTGCCGATCTCGGCCCGACCTTCAAAGAGGGTGTCGACCAGCTGCGGCCGATCGAGGGTGTAGGCCAGAGCTTGGCGCACCCGAGGATCGGTGAACTGACCGTTCTGGGTGTGGAACCACACCTGGCGGTGGTTTGAGGCCGGTGGGGTCAAGAGGGTGAAGTTGTCGTCGCCGAGCAGGCCTTCACCACCGATGACCGAGAAGTTCTGGATGGCGTCGACCTCTCGGGCCTGCATGGCGGTAACCGCAGTGGCAACTTCCTCAAAGCCACGGAACTCCTGGGAGTCCAGCGTGATTTCGCCGCCCCACCAGTTCGGGTTGGGCACGTAGCGGGCCACGAACTCGCCAGCATCGAAGTCGTCGAGGATCCACGGGCCGGTGCCGGCCGGGCGTCCGTCGAGGGTGGTACCGGTGCTGTAGTCGGCCGGAGCGATCAGCGACTGGGCGTTGAAGATCGAGACCAGCACCGGGAAGTTACCGTTGGGCTCGATGAGCTTAAAGACGGCCTTCTTGGGATCGCTGGAGTCGACGGCGCCGACGTCGATCACGCCGGCGAGACCGGCGTTGGCCGCTTCGGCCAGACGGTCCATGGTCGCGGCCACGTCGGCCGAGGTGAACTCGGTGCCGTCAGCCCACATGACGCCGTCACGCAGGGTGAAGGTCCACTCGCTCCCGTCGTCGTTCGGGCTCCACTCGGTGGCCAGTGCGGTGGCGGCGATGTTGCCGTCGTCACCGAGACCAACGAGGTATTCGAACGACTGCGAAACGATGTTGTAGGTACCGAGGTCGAGCATGGTGATCGGGTCGAGGCCGCTGTCGGCATCACCCTTCTGGATAGCGACAACCAGGTTGCCGCCACCGCCACCGCCGCTGCCACCATCGTCGCCGCTGCCACCGTCATCGCTGCTGCCACCGTCGTCCGTGCTGCCACCACCGCCGGACTCATCACCCGAGCTGTCACCGCAGGCTGCGATGACTGTTGCCATCAGCGGCGTCGACAGGCCGATGATCGTGCCTCGCTTGACGAAGTCGCGACGGTTGATCTTGCGGGCGGCATAGGCCTCAATCAAGTCCAGTTCAATAGCACCGCTGTCACGGCGAATTGCGTCGAATCGTTTCCAGTCCATGTAGTTAAGCCCCTCCGAGGGTGTTGCCTACCGGTGGGCAGACATGCGAAACCTAGTGGTCTCAGTAGGTATCGGCAAAGAGGATAGTCCATATCGGTGCGAAGTTAGGCGCAATCACGGCTGACAACGATGTTCGCCCGGATTGGCGGGGCAGAACCGCCCACCGCTTTGCGACCACAGGACGCCGAAAGGTTGAGCGGCGTTCCAGGTAGTCTGAGCGGCTGTCGTTTGGTCAGCCCGTTCGCCGGGCAACGTCATGGCGGACAACGCGGTCGACCTGGTTAGAAGCCCTGGGTCAGTTCGAGGTAGTGCCCGCCTGCCGCATCGGTGCCCTTCACATAGGCAAACACAATGTCGGTACCGGCGATGTCGCCCCGCCAGACGGTCTCGAATCCGAGTTCGGCGAGTCGGGCACATTCTGCGTCGACGTCATCGACCTTAAAGGCCACATGCATCACACACTCGCCGTGTTCTTCGAGCCACTCGACATGTGGTGACGAACCGCTCAGCACCTCGATGAACTCCATCTCAAGGTCGCCGGAGTGGCCGATGGCAACCTTGAGATGCACCGGCGTTTCGGCGCCTCGGTAGACCACCGGAATGTCGCTCTCGAACACGTCGAAGGGCCCAAACACCGGGTTCAGTCGGACCACGGTGGCATCGACGTCCGCCACCGCATAACCCACCTGATAGATCGGGGGAAGACCAAGGGCACCGGGCTCCAGGCCAAAGCTTGGTTCTGGAAGGTCTGGTGACGCGGCATCGGTATCGGTATTGGTGCTCATCGAAACTCCAGTCCCTCGAAGGCCCCCGACTCCCGCCACTCCTTGATGTAGGCGAAGTAGGCGACCGGCCCGTCAGGATAGCCGAGCGAGTTCAACAGCCCCGCCGGTCCCCGGTCCTGACCTTCGTTGTTGTAGTAGCCGGGGGTGCAGTCGGGCGCCCCGCCGAAGGTCCGGCCGCCGGCTTGGAGTTTTTCGATCCACGCGTCCTCCGCAGCTGCGGTTACCTCAACCTCGGCGGCGTCGTTGTCGATGGCGTGGCGGATGACCTTGGCGATGGTGGCGCCCGCTTCGACCAGGTTGTGAGGGACGTTGGAGATCAGGTTGGCGGCCTGAGTTGGGGAAACCACAAAGGCGTTCGGGAATCCGTGGACATGGATGCCGTGCAGCGTTCGCATGCCGTCGGCCCACCGGTCGGACAACTTCACCCCGTCCACCCCGGTCACATCGAAGCCGGACCGCCGCTGGTAGGTGGTGCCCACTTCAAAGCCGGAGGCATAGATAAGGCAGTCGAGGTCGTAGTGTGTCCCACCCGCGGTCACGCCGGTCTCGTCGATGCTCTCGACGCCGCGGCCATCAGTGTCGACCAGCGTGGTCGCCGGGTTGTTGAAGGCCTGGAGGTATTCGTCGTGGAAACACGGCCGCTTGCACAGCTGGCGATACCAGGGCTTGAGGGCTGCCGCCGTCGCCTGATCTTTCACAATCTCGTCGACCCGACTGCGGATCTCGTTCATCTTTTCGTCGTCGGATTCGTGGTAGGCGGCCAGGAAGCCTTCGGGGGTCAGGTCGCCGTTTTCGATGGTGCGGTCGCGGATTCTTTGGGAGATGTCGGTCCAACCGTCCATCACCAGATCCTCATCGGTAAAGCCGCCGGTTTGGAGGGTGGTGAAGTTCATCAGCCACTCCTCCTGCCAGCCGGGTTCGAGGCTGGCGAACCACGCCGGGTCGATCGGGTGGTTGTTGCGAATGTCGATCGACGACGGCGTGCGTTGGAACACAAACAGTTCGCCGCAGGCCCGGGCCAGGTGTGGAATCGCCTGCACCGATGTGGCGCCGGTGCCGATGATGCCCACCCGTTTGTCGGCCAGTCTGTCCATCAGCCCACCGGCCGGGTCGCCGCCGGTGTAGTCGTAATCCCACCGGCTGGTGTGGAAGCTGTGGCCGGCGAAGGTGTCGATGCCTGGAATGCCGGGGAGTTTGGGCCGGTGCAGTGGTCCGGTTCCGATGGCTACAAACTTGGCCCGCATCTCGTCGCCTCGATTGGTGCGGATGATCCATCGGCAGGCGACGTCATCCCATTCGAGATCGGTGACTTCGGTTGAGAGCAGGGCGTTGTCGTAGAGATCGAAGTGGCTGCCGATTCGACGGCAGTGTTCAAGAATCTCTGGAGCGTGGGTGTACTTCTCGGTTGGTATGTGCCCGGTCTCTTCGAGCAGGGGTAGGTAGATGAGCGCTGCGGTATCGCACTGGGCTCCGGGGTAGCGGTTCCAATACCAGGTGCCGCCGAAGTCGCCGCCCTTTTCAATGATGCGAACGTCGTCGATGCCCGCCTGTTTGAGCCGGGCTCCGGTCACCAGGCCGGCGAAGCCGCCGCCAACGAAGGCCACCGTCACTTCATCGGTCACCGGTTCGCGTTCTTCGACCGCCACATAGGGGTCGTCGAGGTAGTGGGCGAACTGACCGGTGGGCTCGAGGTACTGCTCGTTGCCGTCGGCTCGCAGTCGTTTGTCCCGCTCCTCGAGATACTTCTCCCGCAGCGCGGCCCGGTCTTCTTCGGTTAGCTGAGACACGGTTGGTAGACCCCCGGGGTTGCGACGCGGTGCACGATGGCCGCCAGACGCGCTGGCCAGCCAGGCCTAGTTCTGGCCCTTGCTCCCAATCTAGACAAAATCTTCTAATCCGTCCCCGCCGAAGCCAGCCGCATCCGAAATGTCGGCGCTAGCCATGAAATATCCAACGCCAGCACCGACATTTCGTGGGCCAATCCGAAATGTCGGCGCAAAGCGTGAAATAGCCAACGTAAGCACCGACATTTCGGACGATATTGGGGATGGCTTGGGTGAGCGGGATTGTGGCAGGATCGCCCGATGACCAGCACTACCAGCCGGCCCGGTGTCGGCCATGACGTGATTGTGCTCGACGGTGGCATGGGTAAGGAGCTCCAGCGCATCGGAGCTCCGTTCGGCCAACCGGAGTGGTCGGCTCTGGCGTTGATGGAAGCGCCGGAGAAGGTGATGGAGGCCCACCGGAACTTCATCGAAGCCGGGGCCGATGTGATCATCACCAACACCTATGCGGTGGTCGGTTACCACCTCGGCGACGATGTGTTTGCGGCACGCGGTCGCGAGCTGGCCGAGCTCGCTGGTCGACTGGCCCGCGATGTGGCCGACGGCGCCGATCGTCCAGTGATGGTAGCGGGCTCGCTCCCGCCACTCTTCGGCAGCTACCGTCCAGCCAACTTTCGCCCCGACGTTGCTCCGGACCAATGGCGGATGCTCGCCGAGGCCCAGTCGCCCTATGTGGATTTCTGGCTCGGCGAAACCATCGGCTCGACCGCCGAGGCCAAGGTGCTGGCGGAAGCGGTCGATGAAGTCGAATCCGAGCAGGCGCCAACGGGAGCCGGCGAAGTTGGTGCAGCGGTGGTTGGGGCCGACACCCAGACCGACACAGCGGTACCTGATCGCGCCGATGCCGACGCCAGTCGCCCCGACACTCCCGATGGAGGCGTCGGACACCCCCACCGGCCGCGACCGTTGTGGCTGTCGTTCACGCTGGAAGACGAATTGGTCGATGGCCGAGCCCGGCTCTACAGCGGCGAGACGATTGTTGATGTGGCTCAGGTCGCAGTGGATCGGGCCGAGGCCGTGCTGTTTAACTGCGCCCGGCCCGAGGTGATGGCGCCAGCACTGAGCGAGCTGGCCGACATCCTGGGCGCCGACGGTTTGGCCCACACTCGGATCGGCGCCTACGCCAATGCGTTCCCGGAACGCGAGGAGGGCTACGAAGCCAACTCGGTGATCCTCGAGCGACGGGCTGAGCTCACCGGTCAGGCCACGTTGGAGCTCGCCACCGAATGGAAGAACCTGGGAGCAACCATCATCGGCGGCTGCTGTGGCATGCACCCCGAACACATCGCCCCGTTCACCAGCCTCAAGTAAGCCAGACCAGGATCGGGCCGGTCCGGCCGGTCCCGGAACAGGCCGTTGGGAAATGTCGCCGGTCGGAAATGTCGGCGCTACACACGCATATTTCATGCTGGGCGCCGACATTTCACAGGCCGGTCGGAAATGTCGGCGCTACACACGCATATTTCATGCTGGGCGCCGACATTTCGGATCGTTCTAGGATTGGGACATGGGTGTAACAGCAACGCCGGTGACCGGCGCATTAGGGGCGGTGATCGACGGTACCGATCCTCGCGATGACGACTTCGATTTTGATGCGGTGCATGCCGCGCTGCTCGAACACGAGGTGGTCTTTTTCCGCGGCCTCAACCTGAACGAGGCCGAGCATCTGGAGTTGGGTCGACGGTTTGGTTCGCCCTCGGTCTTTCCGGTGGCCCGTATCCTTGGCGCCACTGAACCAACGATGACCGTTATTGCCGATGGGCCCGAGAGCCCGAACGCGGCTGACGCCTGGCATACCGACGTCACTTGGACCGCCACTCCCCCGGCCTATGCGCTGCTCCATATGGAAGAGGTGCCAGAGACTGGCGGCGACACGCTATGGGCTTCAGCCACCAAGGCCTACGAGGCACTTTCGCCCCAGATGCAGGAGTTCCTCTGCGGGCTGACGGTCATCCATGACCACGAGGGTTTTGCCCAGGCGGTCGCTCGCAAAGCCGGCGATGCGGCGGCGACGATCATCGAGGGGTTGGATCGCGACTATCCGCCGGTGGAGCATCCGATGATTCGCACCCACCCGGAAAACGGGCGGCGGGGCATTTTCTATGCGGCCCGGTTCATCAGCCACATCAAGGGCATGACCGAGTCCGAGAGCGACGCCATCATCCGGTTTGTGGGCGAGCACATCAAGGATCCACGGTTCCATTGTCGGTGGAAGTGGGGCAACGGCGACCTTGCCATCTGGGACGAACGAGCCACGATGCACCGCGCCGCCGCCGACCACTGGCCCCAGCGGCGGGTGGTCCGACGCCTAGAGATCGACGGCGACCGGCCCTTCTTCACTGCCGACGCATAGGCCGAGCACGGCACGCGAACCAACGAGACCTCCGGCCCTCGGTGCGCCGCGAACTTGGGTGACGCCTGGGATCTAATCGATGACGAGATCAAAGCGTTCGGGCGTCATCACCTCACCGAAGTAGAGGTCTTCGGCCTCAGACCACCGCCCCTCCCAGTCGGCCCGGTAGGCGTCGCCTTCCCGGTCGAGCAGCTGTTGGCGGCGCAGGGCTTCGGAGGGATCGAGCAGCACGAGAAGGTCCAAGTGCTCGTGAAGCTCTGGCCTGGCGGTGTAGGCGCCCTCGAGCATCACGATGGCTACGCCAGCGAGGGACAACCGTTGGATGGAGGACTCGAGCGGTGCTGGCTCGACGTCCCAATCCTGCGCCTCCCAGTCGAACGACCGCCAGGTCGCCTTACGCTCGCTCCGCAGCTCGACGAGAAGCTTGTGCTGTCGACGCCAGTCCATCGCGTTGGCAACCTTGTCCGCAGGGTTGCGGCTGTCCCAGGTTTGCGAAGACCCTCCGGCGTAGAACTGGTCGCCTTCGATAACTGCAACTGCCAGATCGTCTTCAGCGAGTATCGACTTCACGGTGGCAGCGAGCGTGCTCTTTCCTGCCCCACTCCGCCCATCGAGCGCGACGAATATGGTGCCGCTCGCCGCCGCAATCTGGGCCTTCAGTAAGCGAAGCAATGGCTCAGCTTTGGCTGCCGGAGTCATAGGGGGACGCTACTTCAGATGATTTGCGCGTCGGCACCTACCGGAGGGCGCCACCCGGACGGTGGCCTCGTCGAGCGGAAAGAGCGAGTGTTCCCGCTATCAGCAGCGCCAGACCGAAGGTCACCATCGTGGCGGTAGAACCGCCGGTGAAGGCCAGCCGTTGGGGCGGTGGCGTTTGATCCACGCCATCGACGAGCCCGTCACCGGTCGTCGACGTGGAGCTGGGGGCAGACACCGTTGTTGCAGTGGTTGGCGCGGTCGAGCTCGGCGCCACAGTCGTCGACGGCGTCACGGTCGTTGGAGCGGCGGTAGTCCCGGTCGTCGGCGCGGTGGTGGTCGTTGTCGTAGTCGTCGGCCCGGTCGTGGTCGTCGAAGTGGTGGTGGTCGTCGGTGCGATGGTGGTCGTTGTCGTAGTCGTCGGGGCGATTGTGGTCGTGGTCGTCGAAGTAGTGGTCGTTGTCGTAGTCGCAGGAGCGGTCGTGGTCGTGGTGGTCGGCTCGGGGATCTCGGCGTTGACCACCAGTACCTCGAGCGGGGCGTCGGCACTCACGGCCAGACCGGTGAGCGGAGAGCTGCGTGCGGTATCGAGCTCCCAGCCATCGACGGCGGTCTCGACGATGGCGTAAGTGCAACCCACAGTGTTCGGAGGGTCGTCGGGGTCCAGTCGTGCGGTCTCCAAACCGTCGAAGCTTCCCGAACCGCCACCGGCAGCGACGGTGATCTCATAGGGATCCTCCGGGAGGGTGCAGCCGTTGGTTGCCGTGAGGGTGAACCGCCAGTCCTCAGCTGGGGCGTCGCCGTCGACCGACTTGGTGACTTGGATCGACCCGGTCGGTGGGAAGATGGCAAGTGTCGGACCAATGAAGCTGAGATGTTCGCTGTTCCCCGAGCAGCCGCTCGGGATCTCAGCACAGGAGTCGTCGTCGCCGACCACGACCAGCATCGCGGCCACATCCGAGGTGGTGGAGTTGAAGCCGATGAACCTGGTCGCTTGGTTGCCGCAGGCAAAGGCGTCGCTCGACTGCGTCCCGCCGCACTGCGATCGGCCCGACGGGTCGGTGGCGAGCGGCGCGGCGCGCTGCGGCGTGATGGTCGACAGCGAGATCACGGCTCCGGTGGAATCGAAGAGCTTGATGTAGGCCGGTTGACCCTCGCCGTCGACTCTGGTTTCGATATCGCCGAACCAGGCCCCGAAGGCCCGCACCGGACTACTGAACGCAAACATGACGGCGTCGAGGCTTGAGCCGTCGCCACCGGTTGCATTCCAGAGTGTTGGCTGACCGCCCGTGTCGTATAGCCGCGCCGGCCGCGGCGAGCAGTCCTGCAACGTGCTGGAAGTTCGCAGGGTCGGATCACTCGGGTTGGCAACATCCACCGTGCCCCAGCTCCCCTGGGCGGTCGACGCGGCGTCCGCTGCGCTCACATCGTGCTTGGCCACGTCGATGGTGACTCCACCGAGGGAGAGCGAGGTCGGGTTGGGCGTCGGATTGGCCGCAGGTGGCAGTGCACCGACGACGAAGGCCGGGGCGCCGGTTGCTGTTCGCCAGGGTCCATCGAGTTGGTCTGTTGCCGCCCGCAGCGCCGAGGTGTTGCTGCAGCCGCTGGCGGTGGCTGGCGTGGTGTAGACCTCGTCGGAGAACACCAGGGTAGGAGCGGCGTCGGCCACCGTGGCTGGGGTCAGAGAAAGACCGAGCATGAGGGCCGGGGCAGCGACCCAACGTCGCAGGGAACCGAACCGCGCGAAGCGGCGACGGCAGAGTTCGGCAGGCTCCATAGTGTTTCCGTCGGCGCTTCCGGCCGCCGATTGAACCCTGCGCCAATGAGCCCTGTGAAACCGTGTGCCAAGGAGCTCAGGGCCAACTGCCCTATTGCGGAGCGTAAACGGGGCGATCTCCGGCGACGGTTACTCGACGGAGGACTCGCTGGTGGGGGAAATAGTCGCTGGTGGCGTAGTGCTGGACCGCCCGGTTGTCCCAAAAGGCGATTGACCCCGCTTCCCAACGAAAGCGGCAGTGGTACTCGGGCCGCGGGTGTTGGGCCAACAGCTCGGCCACGAGCTTCCGGGCCTCCTCCGGGTCAAGCGTCTCACCGGTGCGCCGATCAAAAAGTGACTCGTGACGAAGGAATCCCCCGTGGAGATAGAGCGCACGCTTGCCTGTCTCCGGATGGCTGCGCACCAGGGGGTGGGCCACCCCAAAGGGGATGTCGGTCTTGATCGCTTCTGCCAGGTCGTCCGGGATGGGCCGACGCCCGTACCCGGCGAGAAAAACGCGGTAGTCGTTGATGCCGTCGAGATGCTCGATACGTTCGGCCAGACCGTCGGGTAGTCCAAGGTAGGCGGCATGGCTGTCGGCAAAGAGGGTGTCACCACCAACCGGAGGACACACCACCATCTGAGCGATCGAACCGAGCGAGGGCCGCTCCATCCAGGTGACATCGGTGTGCCAACCGTTCTCGCTGCCGGGGTTGGTTTCGTCGTGATGGATTTCGAGGATGAACGGGTTGTCGCCGGGCTTACCGAACGGGAAGGCATCAAGCTCGCCGAAGCCGCGAGCGAAAGCAACGTGTTGGTCTTCGTCGAGGTGCTGGTCGCGAAAGAACACCACCTTGCGCTCCAGCAACACCGAGCGGATGAGTGCGAGCAGCTCGGGATCGGTCTGGCGCAGGTCGACGCCACCGATGATGGTGCCGATGGTGAGGCCCAGATGTTTCAGGGTCACCCCCGCCGATGCCGCTCGAGCCTCCAGTTCCTCCGACACCGGACGCTGGCCCATCTGGTCGTACTCTCGAGCAACGCCCAAGGCGGTTCGGTCGAAAGCCGGAAGGAGCTTCTCCAGCGGCCGCAGGGTTGTCGGTCGTGGCCCTCGTTCCCGCAGAACCTCGGCCCGCCAGGCGTTGAGCGCGGCCGCATGGTCGATGGCCTTGCGGTTGTACGCCGCCTGGATCTCTGGGTCGGCTGAGCCCGGCGTGAATCCTGTGCCAGGGGAAGCTACTGCTTCAGTGGATACTTCCTCTGCAGACATCGTCATGACCCAACCGTACCCCTGCTCCTTCTCCCATGACCGCAGAAACCGTACTGGTCTTCAGCCTGTCGAGCTCGGCCGTCGCCTGATCTGTGAGCTCGATGCCCACCGCACTATCTCGGGATCGGCCGATCGACAGCCCAGTGGTTGCGGCTATTCTTTGGTCCTCACCAGCAGGGGGACATTACACATGGGACACGACCTTGTGATCGCCGGCGGCACGGTGGTTGACGGCACCGGAGCTGCAGCCGTTCGAGCCGATGTGGCTGTCGATGGCGATCGCATCACCGCCATCGGTACCGTCGACCGTACCGACGCGGGCCGGGTGATCGAGGCCGACGGTCGCATCGTTACCCCTGGCTTTGTCGACATTCACTCCCACCTCGATGCCCAGATCGGCTGGGATCCGTTGATGTCGTCGTCGTGTTATCACGGCGTCACGTCGGTGGTGATGGGCAACTGTGGCATGACGTTCGCACCAGTGCGCCCGGGCCAGGCCGAGCTGCTGGCTACCTGCATGGAGACGGTTGAAGACATTCCGGCGTCGTGCATCCTCTCGGGATTACCGTGGGATTGGGAGGGCTACCCGGGCTATCTCGATGCGGTCGATGCTCTGCCCCTCGGTGTGAACGCCGGCGGCTTTGTTGGTGACGTTGCCGTGCGGCTCTATGTCTGTGGCATCGAGGCCTGCGACCCCGACTTTATTGCTTCCGAGGCCCAACTCGCAGAGATGGCCCAGCTGGTGGAGGACGCCATGGACGCTGGTGCCCTCGGCTATTCGATCTCCCGAAGCCTGTTTCACCGGGTGCCCGATGGCCGCAACGTGCCCGGCACCTGGTCGCCGCCGTCGGAGTTCTTCGCCACCGCCGAACCACTTCGGCGGATGGGTCGAGGGGTGCTGGAGTCGGCGCCGCGCTACAACGATGCCGACACCGGCGAAAGTCGGGTGGAGGAAGAGCTGACCTGGATGGCCGAGTTGAGCCGCACCACCGGCCGACCGTTCTGCTTCAACCTCCAGCAGATTTCTTCCCTTGGCGACCACTACCGCGATGTGATTGCGCTGTCGGAAGAAGCTAACAAGACCGGCGCCCAGCTTCGCCCCCAGATCACCCCGCGCTCAGTTGGCGTGCTGTTCTCGCTCGCGGCCAACACGCTGATCGACAACCTCCCTTCCTACAAGCCGCTCGCCGATGCCGACCTCGACGGCCGGCTGGCCGGCCTGCGAGACCCCGAGCTGCGGGCCCGACTGATCGAAGAGGGCGGCGACGGAGCCGGCCTCTACGAGTCGATGTTCCTGATGCCGGCCGACCAGCCCGCCGCCTACGAGTACACCGCCGACAATTCGATCGCGGCGCTGGCTCGGGCCAAGGACGCTTCCCCGGTGGAGGTCTACATCGACGCCATGCTCGAGTCCGACGGCAAAGCCATTGTGAACTGGCCGGTGATGAACCAAATCCCCGACGCCATCGCCGAACAGGTCACCTCGCCGGTCACCATCATGGGCCTGGCCGATGCCGGTGCTCACGCCACCCAGATCATGGATGCATCCCAGCAGACCTACTTCCTGTCGCATTGGGTCCGCGACAAGGAAATCATGTCGCTCGAAGAGGGGGTACGGGCCATCTCGGCCGACACCGCCAGCTTCATCGGGTTCGCCGATCGGGGCACGGTTGAGGTTGGTTCCTTTGCCGACGTAAACGTGATCGATCTCGACGGCCTGAGCCTGCCGGTGCCCGAGATCGTTCACGATTTCCCGGGCGAAGTGCCCCGCTTTGTTCAGCGGGCCAACGGTGTGCACCACACCATCGTCAACGGTCAGCCGTTCATGGAGAACGGAGAGCACACCGGCGCGCTTAGCGGTCGACTCCTCCGCTCCACCGACTAGATCGGCTTGGTGTCGGCCTGCGTCGGTGTCGACTTCAGCGGACGGCGCAAGGTGACCGCTCTGATCGGGTTCGGCAACGTTAACCAATCTGTCGAAAACCGCCAAAGCGGCGCTCCCAGAGTCAGCAAAGACAACTGGTAACGACAAACGTAGTGACGAGGTGTGACGATGGTCGGGTACACAAATTTCCATACCGACGTGACGCTGAACTTCATGGCCAACCGCATGACGGCCACGATCAGCAACGAGGAGTTGGCTGTCTTCGCCAACGGGATCAGCGACCTCGACGGGTGGATCGAAGCGTCGTTCGCCGCGGCCGTGGAGGCCGAGGCTGCCGGGCGCGATCTCGAGGCCGGCACCTACTTTCGCGCCGCCGAGTTCTTTATGGCACCGGATCATGCCAACAAGGCGGAAGCCTACGACCGGTTCCTCGAGTGCTACGACCGGGCCCACCCCGAGGTCGCTTCGATGCGCCGCCGCGTCCCCTACGGCGGCTCCGAACTTGAAGTAATCGACGTACCGGCGACGGGCCCGACCAAAGATGTGATCGTGGCGTGCAGCGGCTTCGATGGGCTGATCGAAGAGATGTACGCCGGTGTGCTGGCGCTCGCCGCGAACGGGTACCGCGTCGTGCTGTACGAGGGTCCCGGACAGGGTGCCGCGCTACGCCGTAGTCATCTGCCGATGATCGCCGAATGGGAGCGACCGGTCGCTGCGGTGCTCGACCACCTTGAGATTGAATCGTGCACACTGCTCGGTCTGTCCCTCGGTGGGTACCTGGCGCCGCGTGCTGCGGCGTTTGAGCCCCGCGCCAAGCGCATCATCGCGTGGGGCGCACACTTCGCCATGATCGAGACATTCCGTCCCCGGATCGGAGATGAATCGTTGAACGGGCTGATCGGGTTGATGGATGAGGAACAGGTCGATGTCGTGAACGAAGTCGTCCTGGCCATGATGGAGACCAACGCCACGGCCCGCTGGTCGATAACCCACGGGATGCATACCTGTGGCGGCGAGACCCCGTATGACTTCATCAAGTGGGTGCAAACGATGACGCTTCGCGATGTCGCCGACCGCATCACCCAGGACACGCTGATTCTCCATGGGGCGAGCGATCACCTGGTCCCGGTCGACGAAGTGTGGGTCCAGGCCGCAGCTTCGGTGAATGCAAAGTCGGTAACCGCCCGCATCTTCAGCGAATACGAAAACGCCGCCGAGCATTGCCAGGTCACGAACCGCAAAGCGGTCTACGACGTGATCCTCGATTGGCTGGAAGCGCTCCAACGCCGCAATCGGGCCGAGCAGCAGCCTTCGGGAGGACCCTGAATCCGACCGGCACGATCTTGCCAGCTCCGTACCGTCTGCAACTCCGGATCGCCTCACTGGTCGCCGCGATGCTCACCGGATGACGTCGACGGGCCACCGGGCACTGATCAGCCTTGGTCGGCGGCAAGCACAGTCTGCGACCGGCGCGGGTGGCTACACATGTTGGTCGATCATCACCGGGTTGCCGTCGGGGTCGACGATCACAAACGAAGCCGGACCGCTCTCGGACTCGGACGTGGTGTCGGCGTCGATGGCCAGGCCGGCGTCGGCCAGTCGTTGTCGCAGGACCCGCACATCCTCAAAGTTCTCTGCGTCGCGGCCGGGGCCAGCCCAGCCGGGGTTAAAGGTAAGAATATTCTTGTCGAACATGCCGTGGAAAAGACCGATGACGGCATCGCCATTGATGAGGATCGACCACGTTTTGTCGTCGCCTCCGGAGACCGAAAAGCCAAGCAGCCCGTAGAACTCGATTGAGGCGGAAAGATCAGCCACGGTCAGGCTGATCGAGAATGCCCCGGCGGAGCACGGTTCGGTGGCAGGGGGAACGGTGTGGTCGGTCATGTGGTGCTCCGGTTGGATTGGGCTGGCGAGATCCCCAGCCAGGTGAGTAATGAGTCGGGACACTAGCCCCATGGACGAACTTCAAGTGTGGCGCGCCTGGCGTTTTGGGCTGCGTCTCGGATGAGCGCTTATGTTCGGCCGAGGACCTCGGAGACGCGTTGGCGCACCGCGGGCAGGGCGTCGGCTTCGAACCAAGGGTTCTTGGTGAGCCAGTGGCGGTTGCGGGGCGACGGGTGGGGCATCACCACGCGGTCGGGCAGGTAGCTGGCCCAGTTGGCCACCGTCTCGGTAAGGGTCGGTTGGCGGTCGGCGATGTAGCGCTTCTGGGCGTAGGTACCGATGATGATCTCAAGCCGGTTCTTTGGCAGGTGAGCCAGCAATCGGTCGTGCCACAGTGGGGCGCATTCCGGGCGGGGTGCCTTGTCGCCCGACTTGGCCGAGCCCGGATAACAGAAGCCCATCGGGATCAACGCCATCTTGGACGCGTCGTAGAACTCTTCGTCGGTCACGCCAAGCCACTGCCGAAGGGTTTTGCCACTCGGGTCATCCCAGGGAACTCCCGACTCGTGCACCCGACGCCCCGGCGCCTGGCCGATGATCACCACGCCAGCCTTCGACCCAACCTGCACCACCGGCCGAGGCCCAGCATCCAGGTGTTCGGCACACACCTCGCAGGAGCGAACCTCAACCAGCAGCTCGTTCAGCGATGTTCTACCCACCGCCGAAACCTAACCCACCACCCAGTCAGCCAAGTGCCAAACAGCAAGCCCCTTCTCCCTCCAAGCTCCTCTCCTCCAAGGTGAATGCCATTCACCTCGAAGGAAGATGCAGTGCTCCGCCAAATACCGCGGCCGCGCCCGGCCGCAGCCCCCCACCCCCAAGGTGAATGCGATTCACCTCGAAGGACAGAACCATTGGCAGTGAACGGCCACCTCCTTCAAGGTGAATATGGTTCACCTCGAAGGAACATGCAGCGCTCCCGCCAAATACCGCGGCCGCGCCAGGCCGCAGCCCCCACCTCCAAGGTGAATATGGTTCACCTCGAAGGACAGATCACCTGTAGCTGCGCAGGCCTACTCCTTCAAGGTGAATATGGTTCACCTCGGAGGACGGGTGTTTTGATAGTTCTGGCCGGTCCGGTTGCGCCTAGTGCTATGGTGTCGAACGTGCGTTCGGATACTCCCCTACCTGACTGCTTGGACCCCTTGGTCGGCGGCACCCGATGACGTCCGCTGGAATCATCCATGCCGACCTTGATGCGTTCTACGCCTCGGTGGAACAGCGCGATAATCCCGCGCTGCGCAACACCACCATGGCCGTCGGCGGCGGGGTGATTCTCTCGGCCAGCTATGAAGCCCGAGCGATGGGCGTACGAACCGCGATGAACACCCGCCAGGCTCGCGAGCGGTGCCCGGGGCTGATCCTGGTGGACCCCCGGATGGAGGCCTACTCCGAGGCCAGTCGTCGAGTGTTTGAGATCTTTGAAGACACCACCCCGCTGGTCGAACCGATCTCCATCGACGAGGCCTTTCTCGACGTGTCGGGTCTTCGTCGACTGTCGGGCACCCCGGAGACAGTTGCCCGCACCCTTCGCCAACGGGTCGCCACCGACGTCGGTCTGGCCATCTCGGTTGGGGTCGCCCGAACCAAGTTTCTCGCCAAAGTGGCCAGCGGCGTGTGTAAACCCGACGGCCTGCTGGTGGTGGAGCCCGAGGGCGAGATCGACTTCCTGCATCCGTTACCGGTGTCGCGGCTCTGGGGTGTCGGTCGTGTCACTTCGGGCAAGTTGGCCGACCGCGGCATTCACACCGTCGGTGATGTCGCCGCCATGAACGCCTCAGCCCTGGCTGCCATCGTCGGTCGGGGCAGCGGCGCGCATCTCCACGACCTGGCGAACGGCAAGGATCCGAGGCGGGTGGAAACCGGCAACCGTCGATCGTCGATCGGGGCGCAAGAGGCGATGCCGGCCCGGCAACGAACCTTCGTCGAGGTGGAAGCCACGTTGTCGGCCCTGGTCGATCGCGTGACCCGCCGTCTCCGCGACGGCGATCGGGTTGGCCGCACGGTGGTGCTTCGCTTCCGCTTTGGCGACTTCACTCGGGACACCCGGTCGCACACGGTGTCGGAACCGACCGCCTCAACCGCCACCTTCCTAGACGTCGCCAACGAGATGCTGGCGGCCCGTCGCGACGAGATCGCCGAGCGCCACCTC
Organism: uncultured Acidimicrobiales bacterium; assembly: GCA_937925845.1. Classification (GTDB taxonomy): domain Bacteria; phylum Actinomycetota; class Acidimicrobiia; order Acidimicrobiales; family CALAML01; genus CALAML01. The sequence goes on from CALAML010000037.1 coordinate 30,919, forward strand.
ACGCTGTTGGGCTTCACCATCAGCAATTTGTCGTCGGCCGCCGCAGTACAGCAGGCATTGCCCTTCGAACATCGGTCCGACCCCGAACTCGACTCGGCTCTCGACGCCATCCGCGACCGCTACGGCTCCTCGTCGATCAGCCGAGCCACCAACCTCGGCCGCGAGGAGTTCACCGTCCCAGTCCTCCCCGACCCGAAATAGGCCCAGGGCGCGCGGTCGCCTCCACCGAGTCCGACTCAACCAGGTGTTAGGCGACGGCGGGGACGGGCTCGAGCGGAGCGGCGCCGCGTTTGGTGATGGTGACGGTGATCGCCATCGCGATAACCAGGCCGCAGGCGAAGAAGGCAAAGGGAGTTACCGAATCGGTGATGAACCGGTTGAGGACAGTGGCGATCATCGCTCCCAGTCCGGTTCGAATGGCCGCGGTCACCGCCGAGGCTGACCCGGCGATGTGGCCGACCGGGAGCATCGCCGCAGTGCCAAGGTTCGGCATCAACAACATGAAGAGGCTCAACATCAAGGCCAGAACCGGCATGAACAACCAGAAGTTGGGTACGCCACCGCCGGCGATAGAGATCGTGACCAGGAGTAGCGAAAGGATGACCTCGGCTCGCATGGCGAACCCGACCATGGCGTCGATCCCGTGCTTCTCTACCAGTCGACTGTTGATGACTGCACTCACGCCAAAGCCGGCCGCCACGATGCCAAAGATGATCGGGAACTGGCCGTCCCGGCCGAAGATGTCGTCGATGATGTGCTTCGAGGTCGACAGGTACATCGTGAAGACGGCCTGAATAAACACGGTGGCGATCATGTAGCCGAGAGTGACCCGGAAGCTGAGCGCCTCGCGATAGGAGCGCATCGCCTGACCGAAGCTGAAGGGTCGAACGTTGGCGGGGTTGAGGGTCTCCCGCAGTCGAAGGCTCCACACTGCGATTACCAGTGAGCAGGCTGCGGAGAACCAGAAGAGGGTACGCCACGGTGCGATGGCAATGATGGCTGCACCCAGGGTCGGCGCAATCACCGGAACCAGAATGAACACCGCCATAACCTGCGACATGACCCGCGCCATCTGATCACCTTCGAAGCGATCCCGGACGATCGAGGTAGCCACGACCCGCGCCGCGGCGGCGCCGACTCCCCAAAAGACGCGGGCCGCCAACAGGGTCTCGAACGTCGGAGCCAGGGCCGAAGCGACGGCGCCGATGCAATAGAGGCCGACGCCGAGGTACAGGACCCGCTTGCGACCAAAACGGTCGGCCAGCGGTCCAAAGACCAACTGGGCAAAGGCGAGACCAAAGAAGTAGAAGGTGATGACCTGGCTGGCCTGGTTCTCGCCTTCGGGGAGGCCGAAAGCTCGTTCGATGTCGTCCTCGGCGGGCAGCATGAGATCGATACCGAGCGCCATGATCGCCATCACTGACGAGATGAGGACAACAAGTTCCCGGGGCCCGACGCCCACTCCAGGCCCCGCAGTGGGAGACGCCGCGGGCGCCACGTCCTGGGTTTCGGTCACCTCCGGAACGGTACCGGAGTTGATGCGGTCAAGCCTTGCCTTTGACATGTGTCACGCCGACTGCCGCTCTTTGGCCAAGTCCGGGAGGTGAATGCGTGTCGATGCCTCCGCCACAACTCACAGGGCCACCCGACGGTGGTTTCCTAGCGTTTGACTTGCCGCCCAATCAATTGGCAACAACACTGACAATATGAGTGATGCTGAACTGACCCAGGTAGAAGAAGCCCTCGACGCCCTGCTGGCAGCCCATGATCCAAAGCAGGAGTCCTACGAAGAATTCCGAGGTCATCAATACGACGCCGGGTTGGCCTGGGTCCATCACCCCACCAACGCCGGTGGGTTGGGCGTGCGCCCTCAGCTCCAACGCAACGTGAACCGCCGCCTGGGCGAAGCCGGAGCGGCACCGTTGCGCCCCGGACAGTTCTTCCAGGCCCTCGCCGGCCCTACGATCCTGGCCCACGGAACCGAGGAACAGTACGAGCGGTTCCTGCGGCCGATGTTCACCGGTGAAGAACTCTGGTGCCAACTGTTCTCGGAGCCGGGTGCCGGCTCCGACTTCGCCGGGTTGGGCACCAAGGCCGAACTCGATGGTGACGAGTGGATCGTGAACGGCCAGAAGGTGTGGAACACGCTGGCTCACGTAGCCGACTGGGGCATGCTCGTGACCCGGACCGACCCGGAACTGCCCAAGCACAAAGGCATGACCTACTTCGCCCTCGACATGAAGGCCCCGGGAGTGGAGGTGCGACCGCTGCGCCAGATCACCGGCGAGGCCGAGTTCAACGAGGTCTACATGACCGATGCCAGGGTTCCGGATGCCAACCGCATCGGCGACCGGGGCGAGGGTTGGCGAGCGTCGTTGACCACCCTGATGAACGAGCGCACTGCGATTGGCGGAGGCGGCGGTGGCGGAGCGCCCAAGCGGGGCAGTGGTTCGATCGGCCACCTGATGCAGGTGTGGGAGAAGATGCCCGACCATGAAAAGACGCCGAACCAGCGCGACGACGTGATGAAGCTGTGGATTCGGGCTGAGGTGCTGCGGCTCATCAACATCCGGGCCGTGCAGAGTGCCAAGAAGGGCCAGCCCGGGCCCGAGGGTTCGGTGGCCAAGCTCGCCGGTGCCGAGTTGAACAAGGAGCTCTACGCCAAGGCCATCGATCTGTTGGGTATGGCCGGCCAGATCGGCTACGACTACACCTTCCGCCGACCGGAGGAAGTCAGCCTCGACGGTGGTGAAAGCGGGATCGGCTACGCCTTCCTTCGGGTGCGGGCCAACTCGATCGAGGGCGGCACCTCAGAGGTGCTCCGCAACATCATGGGCGAACAAATCCTTGGCCTTCCCGGCGAACCTCGGGTCGATAAGAACATCCCGTGGAGTGACGTCCCCAAGAGCTAGTGAGTTGTGGCGGTGCCGGTCGAGTGTTGCGGGCTAAGACCCACGTGGCCGCGGCCAACCGATCAATCACCACCAAACGAACGATCAGCCAGCTGCGTCTCGCAGAAGTTGGTTGAGATGCCTCTCGGCCCGCAGTCGAACTCAAAGTGACTTCGACCACATAGGTGATGTGTCGGGGCTACTCCCCGACTAGCAGGTAGGCGGTGTTCAGCCGCTTACTCGTGGTCTTCGTCTCCGTGTTCACCGTCGCCGTCGTGCTCGTCGTCGCCGTGCTCTTTGTCGTCACCGTGTTCATCGCCGTGCTCTTTGTCGTCACCGTGCTCATCGCCGTGCTCGCCGCCATGGTCATCACCGTGGTCGGTTTCGACGATGGTTGCCGCGCCAGCGGCGCAACCGGCCAACACCGAAAGGCCAAAGAACAGGCCAAGCACGGACTTCACGAATCGGGACATGGAAGACAACTCCGGGAGTGGGGGGACGCCAAAAAGAACTGCCTTCAGGGTAGCGGATGGGGTTCGGCCGGTGGCCATCCGCGGATCGGTTCTATAGTCGGCGGCTATGGCAGCAGAGATCCACACCTATCGAGTCGGCGCTCCAGAGATTGAGCTTTCCGTAACCGTTGAAGGCGAGGGTCCGGCGGTGTTGCTTCTGCACGGCTTTCCGGAGCTGGGCTACTCGTGGCGTCATCAGATCTCGGCGCTGGCCAAGGCCGGCTACACCGCCATCGCCCCCGACCAGCGCGGGTTCGGCTGGAGCGAGGTTCCGGACAAGGTGGAGGACTATGACATCTTCGCTCTGACCGGCGATGCGATAGCCCTACTTGACCACCTGGAGATCGAGGAGTGTGTGCTGGTGGGCCACGATTGGGGGTCGATGGTGGCGGCCCAGCTGGCGCTGTTTCGACCCGACCGGTTCCGGGGTGTGGTGCTGATGAGCGTCCCCTATTCGCCCCGATCACCTCGCAGCTTCAGCGAGTTGATTGCCCAGGCCGACCCCGAGGGACCGTTCGGCTACATGGTGGCGTTTCAGGATCGCGCTAACCCGGTCGAGGACTTGATGGATGCTGATCCGATCGCGGTGATGCGCACCATGTTCTGGTCGGTCTCCGGTGAGGAACCCGATCCCGCTGAGCCTCACGGCCTGCCGTCGTTTATCAACGAGGGCGAGTTCGAAAACTACTGCCGAGCCTTCGCCCGGACCGGCTTCGGACCTGGAGTGAACTGGTATCGAAACATGGGTCAGAACTGGGAACAGACCAAGCCCTGGCACAACATGTTGATCTCAGTGCCGGCCCTGTTCATCGGCGGCTCAGAAGACTTCGTGGTGAAAGAAACCGATGCCCGAGCGGCCGCCGCTGCTGCCAACACCGCAGATGCCTCCCAGGCCAACCCCATCGGCCACGACTCCCCCATGGCCAAAACCTTCAAAGACTTCCGAGGAGACATCCGAATTGAAGGAGCCGGCCACTGGGTCCAACAAGAAAACCCAGAAGCGGTAAACCAGGCCCTCCTAAATTTCCTGGCCCAACTCCCCTAACCCCACCTCCAAGGTGAACCACATTCACCTCGAAGGAGAACCCACAAGGATGTTGACAGTGAGGCCAGTGAATGCAATGGCCACCAGTCGCCACAACCCACCACCAAGGTGAACCACATTCACCTCGAAGGCCAAGGACCGGCGCCAGCAAGTACCCAGGCCAAAAATGCCAGCAAAGTTGCTCCGCCGGGTATGGATCATTTGCGAGCCCCAGCGAGCGAATCATCCATACCCCGCCAGGCCGGCCGCCGTCCGAAGTCACGCCCAAACCACAGCAAGAATGCGGCCCTGGCCTGGCGGAACCAAAAACCAGCCCGGCAAAGCCGGACCACCAACCGTGTGTGCGACCAAACCAAAGAAAACAAGGCCCCAGCCGAAAACAGCGAAGCTGGGGGGGGTTAACCGAGTTCTTTGAGGAACCTTTTGGCCCAGTCGTGAACGGTGTGACTGGCGAGATGGGTTCGCATGGTCTTCATGCGGGTGGCGGCGTCGGCGGGATCCATTTCGAGTGCGCCTTTGATGGCTCGTTTGAGCCCGGCGGTGTCGAAGGGGTTGCAGATCACTGCCGAGTCGCCGAATTCGGCCGCGGTTCCGGCGAACTCTGAAAGCACCAGCACTCCGGTGTCGTCGCGTCGGGAGGCCACGTACTCCTTCGCTACCAGGTTCATGCCGTCCTCAAAGGGAGTCACCAGCATCACGTCGGCGGCCAGGTAAAGGGGGACCAGCTCGTCGAAGGGCAGCGTTCGGTGCATGTAATGCACCACCGATCGGCCGAGCGGAGCGAAGTCACCGTTGATCTGGCCCACGAGCTGTTCGATCGTGGCTCGGGTTTCGGCATACCCGGGGACCGCGTCGCGGCTGGGGGTCGCCACCTGTACAAACACCACGTCGTCGGCGCTGAGGTCGCCTTCGCCGATCAGCTCACGGAACGCTTTGAGCCGGGCATCGATGCCCTTGGTGTAGTCGAGTCGGTCGACGCCCAGCACCACCTGGGACGGGTTACCGATCTTTTCGAGAAACTCGATGCTGGCCTGCTTCATAGCTGGTGTGGCGGCGAGGGACTCGACTGCGTCGAAGTCGATGGAGATGGGATGCGACCCAACGTTGACCTCACGGTCTTCGTAGTCAACAACGACCACGTCGTCTTTCAGGACCACCTCGGGTAGGCCGGCCACCCGGTGGGCCAAGGTGAGGAAGTGACGAGCATCGGTGGTGGTTTGGAAGCCGATCAGGTCTGAGCCGAGCAGGCCTCTGGCGATTTGGTCCCGCCATGGCAACCGCATCAGCAGCTGTGATGGCGGGAATGGGGTATGGACAAAGAAGCCGATGTTTACGTCGGGCCGGGCCTCGCGCACCATGGCTGGCATCAGCTGGAGATGGTAGTCGTGGATCCACAGGTCAGCGCCGGGCTCCAGGAGTTCGATGGCCCAGTTGGCGAAGCGGCGGTTTACCTTCAAGTAGGTGGCCCACCATTTTCTCTTGAAGGTCGTGGGCAAAAGGCCGTTGTGGTACAGCGGCCAGAGGGTGGAGTTGGAGAACCCTTCGTAGTAGCCGACCCGTTCGGCCTTCGACAGCGGGATTGGATACAGGGCGATGCCGGAGTGTTCGAAAGACTGTGAGCTCTCCAGGTCGTCGCCGGTGTCGCCATTCCAACCGAGCCAGGCGCCGTTCTTACCGGCCATCACTGGCGACATCGCCGTGACCAGGCCACCAGGACTGAGCTGCCATACGCCGTTTTCGTCTCGGGCGACCGGAAGCCGGTTGGCCGCAACGACGAAGTCGAACGTCGACCCCTGGAGATGTCGGGGTGGAGCGGTGTCCCTCGATGATTCGGTCAACGCCGACGCTTCCTCTGCATAGTCACTCATCTGCGCTCCGAAACGACTCTGGGCTGTCGGCGAACACCCAACCGTAGTTGCCACCGAGCCAAATAGTCGGCTCTGGAAGATGGCGCCCGCACTCGCATTCTAACGGCTGCCTTGGCTGGGCTGTGGTCCGCACCACTACGTTGGGCTGATGCCTGAAGGCGACACGATTTTCCGGGCTGCCGCCCGACTCCGCCCCGCCATCGAGGGCTGTCCACTGGTTCGATTCACCGCGCCTCGTCTGAGCGGTGAACTGCCTCAACCGGGCGAGATCGTGGATGCGGTGCGGTCCCACGGCAAGCATCTCCTTATCGATTTTTCGGGTGGCCAGACCTTGCGGGTGCATCTGCGCATGACGGGAAGCTGGCATCTATACCGCGCCACGAGCGATTGGCGCCGCAGGGAACGGGCCGCTCGCGTGGTGATTGAAGTCGCAGATTGGGTCGCGGTGTGTCGCAGCGCCCCCGATATCCAGCTGACCCCTACTGATCGCGTCTCGGTCGGCCATTTGGGCCCCGACCTGTGTGGCCCCGATCCCGACTTCGCCGAGATTTGCGAGCGGGCTCGGCGGTTGTCGGATGGCGATCGACCGATCGGCGAGGTGGTGATGGATCAGCGGGTGGCGTGTGGCATCGGCAACGTCTTTAAGGCCGAAGCCCTGCATTCTGTTGCCCTCGACCCGACCACGCCGGTGAGCCGAGTGGGCGACGAAACCCTCAGCGCTCTCTTCGAGGAAGCCCGTCGTCTGTTGGCGATGAACCTGGAGCGACCGGGAGCCCGGGTGACCGTGCCAGGTGGATACGCGGTGTACGGGCGGGCCGACGAACCCTGTCCGCGCTGTTCCCACACGGTTCGCAGAATCGTGCAGGGCGGCGACCAACCCCGCAGCACCTACTTCTGTCCAGGATGTCAGGTCCGACCATGAACGCGACTGTGGAGCGGAGCCTCGATGTCTCCGGCATCAGCCTCTACCCCACCCTGCACCCGATGGCGATGTTTCCCTCGGATCCCACAACCCATTTGCGACCGAACCAGTTCGCCCGCGCCACGTTGACCCCCGATGGCCCAGCAACCTTGCTGGTGAACTGGAGCGACGAGCGCGCATCGGCGGAGCTTTGGGGTGAGGGAAGCGGGTGGCTGGAGCATCGACTTGAGGCCATTCTCGGGCTGACCGATGACGTGAGCGGCTTCGAGCGAGATCTAAGTTCGTGGACCAGCGCACCTGGCGACCACTTCGAGTCGGAGGCCGAAGTGCGGCGGGCTGAGCTGATCGGTCGGCTGTGGCATCAACGATCCGGCCACCGGTTGTGCGCGAGCCACACCTTGTGGCACGACGTGGTGTGGTTGATCCCAGGCCAGCGGGTGACCTCGCGTAACGCCGCCGAGCAGTGGCGCTCGATGGTGCGGGCCTATTCCGAACCAGCCCCCGGGCCACTTGAGCTGATGTTGCCCCCAGCGCCGCAGGTCGTGGCCGCAGCGCCCTATACCGACTTCCACCGCTTCGGCATCGAGCGCAAGCGGGCCGACGCCATCCGCGCCGCGGCCAAGCTGGTGCCGCGCTTCGCCGAATCGACCGATCTACCGAGCGCCGAGTTGCGGACCAAGCTGGAGCTGACCCGTGGGGTCGGCGTGTGGACCTCCACCAACGTTTCGGCCATGACTCAAGGCGACCCGGACACACCGGTACTCGGCGACTACGGGTTGCCGGCAACGGCCACCTGGAACCTCGCCGGTGAGCGGGTGGGTACCGATGAGCGAATGATGGAGCTGTTGGCCCCGTTCCGCCCTCATCGCTGGCGAGTGATGCGGCTGCTGATGGCCGGAGGTCAGATGCCACCTCGTCGCGGCCCGCGAAAACGAAACCCCCGAATTCAACAGCTGTAGTCGCCGCCGGGAGTCGGTCCAAGCCATCGGCCACATTTTTCGAACTGATGGGAACCAGCGGGAGATCCAACGCCGTCAGAGGTGGAGACTCATCCCGACTGGAGCTACCCAATGTTTCGCCACCATCAATCCTCTGCCCTTCACCTGCCGACGATCCTGATGCGCCTGATTGCCGTCCTTGCGGTGTTGGCCGTTGTGGCCGCAGGCTGTTCGTCATCCAGCGACAGCGTCAGTGAGACGAGCGCCTCCGATGGGGCCGCCGGAGACGGCGGGTCTTCCGATGATGGGACGAGTGGAGACGACGATAGTTCCTCGTCGAGCGATGACGGAGGCGATGACGGTGCTGGCGGCGGCGAGGGAGCACCAGCGCCCACCGCAACGGTGGCTGATGACGACGATGCGACCGAGAGTGCCGACGACGGCGATGCAGCTATGGCTGAGGATGATGGCGAAGCCATGGCTGAAGAGGCTGGAGATGGAGGTGGAGACGACGCGATGGTGGAAGACGACGGTGAGAGTGAGGTCGCCGCCGCTCCTGACGAAGACATCGACTTCGAGTTTGAATCAGATCCGCCGGAGGCCCTTGAAGAAGTTCTGCCCGAACCCCTTCCGGAGCCCGATCCGGTGCCGGCCCCTCGTCCGCAGTCCGGTTTGCTGACCGCTGGCGAGATCGACGACAACCTGAACTTCGACTTCTTTGTTGGTTACCTCGACCGCACCGCCCAGAACGCCAACCAGGCGCTGCCTCAGGTAGATCTGAACGACGGCTTCACCGTGAACGTTGTCGACCAGGCCGGCGTGGGGGTGGCCAACACCCCGGTCACCGTCACCGGTGGCGACCAGAGCTTCCGGGCCTTCACCAACAGCGCCGGAGTCGCCCGGGTCTTCCCCGCCTACTACGGCATCACTCAGTGGGAATCGCTTCAGGTTCAAGCCAGCGGCAACGAGATCGCTGTCTCTCGGCAGGACGTCGGGAACAACGTCGAAGTGGTAGCCAACAACGCCGAAGGTGGAGCTCCGACGGCGCTCGATGTTGCTCTGGTGCTCGATGTCACTGGCTCGATGAGCGACGAGCTGAACTACCTCACCGTAGAGTTTGAGGCCATCGTGCAGCGGGTACGCGATAGCTATCCTGAGGCCGATCTTCGCTTTGGCCTTGTGGCCTACCGTGATGAGGGTGACACCTTTGTAACCCGGGCCTATGACTTCACCGGTGACGTCGCCCAGATGCGCCAGCAACTTGCCGATCAGTCGGCCGATGGCGGCGGCGATTTCCCGGAAGCGATGGATGCTGCACTGGTTGATGCCAACGCCCTCCAGTGGCGGGAAGGCAATGTCGGTCGGTTGATTCTGCTCAACGCCGATGCCCCACCGCATGGCAACCGGATTGCCGCCACGCTGGCCGAAGCTCGCCAGGCCGCCGACGTTGGCGTCCGTATCTACCCCCTGGCCGCCAGCGGGGTCGACGAAGGTGCCGAGTACCTGATGCGGGTCATGGCCGCAACTACCGGTGGCCGCCACCTCTTCCTCACCGAGGACTCGGGGATTGGTGGCGCCAAGCTGGAGCCGAAGACCGAGTGTTACCAGGTCACCCGCCTCGACAACCTGCTGATGCGGGTTATCAAGGCCGAGCTGGCCGGTGAACGGGTCGACGCCGCCGAGGTCGACATCATCCGTGAGGTCGGCAACTTCGATCGGGGTGTTTGCGTCGAGCAGTAGCCCAGTGGGCGCCTTCCAGAAGGTGGGCTCGACGCCGACCCGATCAGCGAACGAATCTCCCGGCACGCTCCAGTCGTGTCGGGAGGTTCTCCACCTTAGCGGGTCTTGAGGGTGGGACCGCGGTAGCCAGGTAGGAAGCCGACCGCTTCGAGCTGGCGAACGATCTCCGGGCTGTCCGCTGCGGGGGCGCCGTTGATCTTGGCCAGTTCCAGCCGTTTGAGAGTGCCCCGGGTAACGAGCGACGCTACCCCTTGAGCCGCTCCTGCGATCCATTTGTCTTCGGTTGGCCCGGTCGTTGGCCCACCGGTTGTCGGTGCCTGGGCGAGTGTTCCGGCCGGCGACAAACCGGCTTCGACATCGGTCTCAAGCCCGGACGCCAGCGCGGGTGAGCCCGACCCACCATGTTCGAATTCGTCGATCGGGGCGAAGGTGGCCAGGCTTTTCCCGCCCCGCTCCACAAAGGCAGCGAGCTGGCCGTCGACTAACACCACATAGGCGCCCACCGACCGGGAGAGGCGCCCTGACGTCTCGGGCCAGCGCAGGGCCGCTCCGTAGGGTTGGGCCGGGTCGGCGGCCGACAGCACCACCACTTCGGGGCCGGCTTCGTCGACACTCTGGTTGGGCTGGTGGCGTTCGTCGCGGAGCCGATCCACCGCACCCGGTAGCGCGAACTGGGCCGCACCGAGCCCTTCGACGAAGTAGCCGCGTCGGACCTGGCCCCGTTCTTCAAGCACCTTCAGCACCGGGTACACCCCGGCGAAGCCACCGGTGGCCCCTTCGGCCAGGGCCATCTCGCGGGTGAGTACGCCGTAGCGTTCGAGCAGTTGAAGGGCTCGGGTAGCGGCCACTTCGCTCGGCGACGGGACCGGCCGGCGAAGCTCGTCGGTGAGCGACCAGCGCCCGGTGGCTGCCGGTGGACCGAGACGGTTAAGCGCTCTCAGGTTGGGGCGGCCCCGCCCGGCCCGCCGTCGAGCCGAACTCTGGGCCCGAGCTGGCGACGCACCGCGACTCAGGGCTCGTAGCGGGGTGATCGAATCGTTGGTTACCTCTCCGGCCCACACCAGGTCCCACATCGCGGCCAACACTGCATCTTCGCCATAGTTCAGCCCGGCCTGCTGCGCCGCCTCCACCAGGTCCTGCCAGAACACTGCTCCCCTCTCCACCAGCCGGGCTCGCAGGGCCAGGTGGAGCTCGGTCTCCTCGATCTCCTCAGGTGCTTCCAACAGCAGCGGTGCCTGGTCCCGCCACACCAGCCGAACCCGTCCGTCGCTGGCGCCAAGCGATCCCGCCCCGGCCCACACCACTTCGCCTGCGGTCAGTAGGGTGTCGAGGTCGGCCGGGGTGTAGTTGTCGACCCGGCTGGCCAGGATGTCGGATTCGAGGATCGACGCTGGCAGAGCCGCGCCCTGGAGGGTGGTGATGACCTCGGCCAGACCCTCAATACCGCGTGGACGGCTGTGGCCGGTGCTGGTGACGTGTTGCCAGTGGGTCCCGAAGCGGGCCAGCACTACCTGATCGACCGGTTCCACTTCCTTGCGCAGCGCCGCGAGCGATCTCCGTCGGAGGTCACGGAGCACCGCGTCATGACACCACTCCCGCGTGGTTCCGTGGGGCCGGAACTCGCCACGAACCACTCTGCCGGCTCGCTCAAGATCTTCGAGGCTGGCCTCGGCCCGTTCCGATTCGATGCCGTAGCGCTCCGCCACTTCGGACGCCAGAAACGGCCCATGGGTGCGGGCGTAGCGGGTGATCAGATCGCCGAGTGGGTCTTCGACCGGTTCGGTGAAGGCCCGTGGTAGCCCAATCGGCAGAGCTACACCGAGAGCATCCCGAAGCCGGGCCGCGTCCTCGGCTGCTGCCACCCGTTCCTCATCACCGATCACTACGTCGATGATGCGGCGCTGGGACCGCAGGGTTTCCAGTACCGTCTCGACACTCAGCTCAGCCACCGTGCGGGCTCGCAACTCGCCGACCGTTAGCGGCCCAACCCAGCGGAGAAGGTCTTCGACATGGTCGTCGCTCTTGGCCTGCCAGTTCTCTGCCGTGCGTTGCAGTTCGGCCTCCACCGCTTCGGTCACTTCGGGGTCGAGCAGCTCGCGAAGTTCCTCGGCTCCGAGCAGATCGCGAAGCAGCCCGCGGTCGAGTGACAGGGCGGTGGCTCGCCGCTCGGCAAGGGGCGCGTCGCCTTCGTACATGTACTGGGCGATCCACCCGAAGAGCAGCGATGACGCCATGGGCGAGGCCGAGTCGGTGGTGACCGAGTGAACTTTGATCTTGCGACTGCGAAGGTCAGTGAGCACCTGCCGCAGCGCCGGCAGATCAAACACGTCGTTCACGCATTCCCGGGTGGTCTCGAGCAGGATCGGGAACGACGGGAACTTCGAGGCCACGGCCAGGAGATCGGCCGCCTTCTGCCGTTGTTGCCACAGCGGGGTGCGCCGGTCGGGACGGCGCCGGGGTAACAGCAGCGCTCGGGCCGCGCACTCGCGAAAGCGGGCGGCAAACATCGCCGTGTTGGGGAGCTTGGTGACCAGCAGGTCGTCGAGGGTGTCGGGGTCGATGGCAAAAAGGTCGGCATCGAAGTCGTCGAGAGCGTCGGGCAGGCGCAGCACGATGCCGTCGTCGCTCCACATCAGCTCAGCGTCCCAGCCCCACTCCTCGGCGAGTCGATGCTGGAGGGCCATGCCCCAGGGAGCATGAATCTGGGCACCGAACGGGCTGAGCATGCACACCCGCCAGTCGCCGATCTCATCCCGGAACCGCTCGACCACGATGGTGCGGTCGTCGGGAGCCCGGCCGGTGGCCTCGCGTTGTTCGTCGAGGAACTCCCACAGGTTCCGGGCCGCGAGCCGGTCCAGGCCGTTTTCGGTCTCCAGTACCGCAAGCGCCTGGTCGCGATCCATCGAGGTGATTTTCCGGTTGAACTCGCCGATGGCCCGCCCCAACTCCAGTGGGCGGCCCGGTCCGTCCCCATGCCAGAACGGCATCTTCCCGGGCTGGCCTGGTGCCGGGGTCACGATCACCCGCTCGTGGGTGATGTCTTCAATTCGCCAGGTGGAGGCACCCAGGAGGAAGGTTTCTCCGGGACGGGATTCGTAGACCATCTCCTCGTCGAGTTCGCCCACGCGGGTGCCTTCGGGCAGGAACACCCCGTAGAGGCCGCGGTCAGGGATGGTGCCGCCGCTGGTCACGGCCAGGCGCTGAGCTCCGGGTCGACCCCGCACCATCCCTTCGACTCGATCCCAGTTCAGCCGGGGTCGCAGTTCAGCAAACTCCTCTGAGGGGTAGCGGCCCGCCAGCAGGTCGAGGGTGGCGCGCAAGGCGTCGTCAGAAAGTTCGGTGAAGTTTGCCGCACCCCGCAACATGCTGGCGAGATCGTCGACGTCCCAGTCGTCCATGGCACAGGCGGCCACGATGTGTTGAGCGGCGACGTCGAGCGGGTTGCGGGGGTATCGGGTGGACTCGATCAGGCCTTCGCGCATGCGGTCGACCACCACTGCAGCTTCGATCAGGTCGGCCCGGTGTTTGGGGAAGAACTTGCCGACGCTCGGAGCGCCCACTTGGTGGCCAGCGCGCCCGACGCGCTGCAGGCCGCGACTCACCGCGCCTGGCGACTCGACCTGCACCACCAGGTCGACTGCGCCCATATCGATGCCTAGTTCGAGTGAGGAGGTGGCGACCAGCCCCTTGAGCACGCCTCGCTTCAGCTCGTCTTCGATGATCAGCCGCTGCTCGCGAGAGAGCGATCCGTGGTGGGCTTTCACCAGCTCCGGGGCCGGACCATCTTCGGCGTCGATGGTATCGACCACCGCCATTCCTCGGCCCAGGTGTTCCGGCAGCGGTGGAGCCGATGCTGGCGGCGGGTCGGTTGGCACCAGGATCTCGCCGGTGGCCGGATCGACGGTTCGGCCTGAAACCGAAACGCCATAAACGCCCTCGCCCCGGTCGCCCCCATCTCCCCCATCGTCGGCGGCAGCCCGGTTCTGTTCATCGGCCAGCTCGTTCAGCCGGGTCGCCAGCCGTTCCGACAGTCGGCGGGAGTTCACAAAGACGATGGTGGATTGGTGCTCCTGGATCAGCTCGAGCAACCGTGGGTGCATCGAGGGCCAGATGCTGCGACGAACCGGGCCCGCGGCCAGCGCTCCTTCCACCGGTTCATCGGTGATGACCTCACCGAGGCGGCCCATATCCTCAACCGGGACGATCACTTCAACGTCGAGCGGCTTTCGCACGCCGGCGTCAACGATGGTGACCGGTCGGGGTCGCCCGAGCTGATCCTCGGTAGCGGTCTCGGGGTTTGAGTGGTGGCCACCCAGGAACCGGGCGATCTCCTCGAGTGGTCGTTGGGTGGCCGAGAGGCCGATGCGTTGCGGCGGTGTCTCGCAGATTCGTTCGAGCCGCTCGAGGCTTACCGCCATATGGGCTCCCCGCTTGGTGGCGGCGAGGGCGTGGATTTCATCGATGATGATGGTTTCAACCCCGGCAAGCGTCTCTCGAATCTTCGAGGTCAGCATCAGGTAGAGCGACTCGGGGGTGGTGATCAACAGGGCGGGTGGCGTCTTGGCCAGTTGGCGCCGCTCGCTGGGGCTGGTGTCGCCGGTCCGCAGCGCCACATCCGGTTCATAGAACTGCTCGCCGAGTCGCTCGGCGGCCAGTCGGATGCCCTGGAGTGGCGCCCGTAGGTTCTTCTCCACGTCGACGGCCAGGGCCCGCAGCGGTGAGATGTACAGGATGCGCGTCCGGTGGTTCACGTCTTCCGGCGGCGGGGCCTGGGTGAGGCGGTCGAGGCCCCAGAAGAAGGCCGACAGGGTCTTTCCGGAACCCGTCGGGGCCAGGATCAGGGCGTGATCACCTGCGGCGATGGCGGGCCAGCCCTTGATCTGGGGCGGGGTCGGGGCTTCGAAGGTCGTCGAGAACCAGGCGCGCGCCGCCGGGCCGAAGGCATCGAGGACCTCATGGGGCTCTCGACTCACCGGGTCCCTTTCCGCGAGCAGGGTGCATCACCGGCCCATCATCGCACCCAACGTTGCCGAGCCCCAAGAGCAAGCGACAGATTGGGGCAGATTGCTTCAGGCCAGCGCCTGGGAGAAGTCGGCCCAGAGATCGTCGACGTTTTCACAACCGACGCTAAGTCGGATCAGGGTGGGCGGGATTCGTTCCTGGCCGGGGATGACCGAGCGCCGCTCCATGGTGGTTTCGACGCCACCGAGGCTGGTGGCGTGGTTGATCAACTCGACCCGGTTGCAAACATCGGTGGCTCGATCGCCATCGCCGGTGGTCTCGAACGACAGCATGGCCCCGAACCCGCTCATGAACGTCTTTGCCACCTCGTGAGTCGGATGGCTGGTGAGGCCGGGGTAGAGCACCCGGTTGACTCCGGGGTTGGATTCGAGTCGTTGGGCCAACTCCATGGCGTTGGCTTGGGCTCGCTCGAGTCGGAGGCTGAGGGTGCGGGCGCCGCGAAGGGTGAGAAACGCTTCCATGGCGCCGATGGTGGCTCCGTTGCGGAGGCGACGGGCCGCGTATTCTTCGAGAAGTTCCTCGTTACGGGTGAGAACGCAGCCAGAGAGCAGGTCGGAGTGGCCGCCAATGAATTTGGTGGCGGAGTGCATCACCACATCGGCGCCAAGGTCGAGCGGCTTCTGGTTTAGCGGGGTGGCAAAGGTGCTGTCAACGGCAACCAGAGTGTTGCCGCCGCGGGGCGCGCCGCAGATAGCGGGTAGATCAGCCACGGTCATCAGCGGGTTCTCCGGCGTTTCGAGCCACACCAGGTCGCAGCTGGCGACCGCATCGATCCAGGCGTTGGTGTCGGCCTGGTCGAGTCGGCGGACGCGCCATCGACCCTGGGCTTCGCCTTCTTCCACAATGCCGGCCACCCCGTGATACGGGTCTTCAGGCACGGCGATTTCACTGTCCACGTTGAGGCCGTGGAACACCGTCGCCGCCGCGGCCATGCCGGATCCGAATACCAGCGCCTTGGCCGATTCGAGTCCGCCGAGGAGTTCTTCAAGCGCGTCGGTGGTGGCGGTGCCATCGGTGCGGCTGTAGAGCCGCTCGTGGGGCAGGTAGAAGTTCGAGGCAAAGACCGGCGGCACGTTCAGCGGCTCACCTTCGGTCCGGTTTCGGGCTGAGGCAATCAACCAGGTCTCAGGAGTCCATTCGCTCATGACCTGACGGTATCGCCACCTAGGTCGCCAAACTGCCAGCTATGCGTCGCTGGTGGTGGTTTCGGCGAGCCCGCTCAGCTTGGACCAGAGGTCGTCGTCGACAGTGATCGTGGCCGGCTGGTCGCGCTTGGAACCGGGCAGCCGGGTGCCGGGCTGGTCGGCAATCGACGCCGCCAGCGCGGCGAGGTGGTCGTAGAAGGCCTGGTCGCTGAACGCTCCTGGGTCGATCACGATGTAGAACTGACCCAGATCGTGCGGCGGACCTTCCGGTGTCTTGAGGGGCGGGACGTCGACGCTGCGGTTGCCGCCGGTGAGGGCGGAGGCCAGCAGTTCCACCATGAGGCCGATGCCGAAACCCTTGTAGCCGCCGGCCGAGACCAGCGAACCGCCGAGGGCCGCGGTTGGGTCGGTGGTGGGTTCTCCGTCGGCGTCAACGGCCCACCCGAGCGGGATGGTTTCGCCAGCGGCCTGGGCCATGGTGATCTTGCCGAGGGCAACGGCGCTGGTGGAGAAGTCGAACTGGAACGCCACTCCCCCGTTGCCGTCGGGCACCGCCATGGCGATCGGGTTGGTCCCGAGCAGGGCCTTTGAGCCACCTGGAGGCGCAACCCGGGGCGTGGCGTTGGTGGCGCCAATGGCAAGAAACCCGGCCATGGCGAACTGCTCGGTGAAGAAGCCGAGCGATGTGGCGGTGTGGCTGTGCTCAACCGAATACCCACAGATGCCGTTGGCCTGGGCTGCGGCCACGGCCTGGTCGAAGCCAGCCGCAAAGGCCGGTTGGGCGAAGCCAAGCTTGGCATCGACGCGTACGGCGCCGGGCCGATCGACGCTGACTTCGGGGGTGGCGGCGCCAGCGATGCGGCCGGTATCGAGCTGGAGGCAGTAGCTCTCGAGGTAGTAGAGCCCGCAGATCTTGTTGTTGTTGGCCTCGGCGATTCGAATGGCTCGGGCCACAGAGGTGGCCACTTCATCGTCGGCGCCGTGGCCGGAGAGGGCCCGGTACGACAGCGCTTCAACTTCATCAAGTGATACGTCTGGCATGGCGGAACTATACGACCGTTGTCGATAGTCACCGAATCTCAGCGCTCGACTCTGCCGGTATGGAAGGCTGCCACCATGACTTCTTCGGGGAAATCGGTCGGCGATGGGAGCTACGTGCGTGGATTGGTGGAGGTGGCCGATGGCGTCCATGCCTACCTGCAACCCGACGGCACGTGGGGCTGGTCGAATGCCGGTTTGGTGGTCGGCGACGGTGAGGCCGCCCTCATCGACACGCTGTTTGATCTGCCGCTGACCCGACAGATGCTTGACGATATGGCGCCGCTTACCACCCCCAGCCCGATCCGGAACGTGGTCAACACCCACGCCAACGGTGATCACTGCTACGGGAATCAGCTGGCCGCCGGTCCGGGTGTGGACTTTGTTGCTTCCGCCGCGACGGCGGATGAGTTTGATGATGTGCCAGCCGCCACCTTGGGCGCCATGGTTGCCGGTTTCACCGACGGCGACCTGGGCGCCTTCGTCCAGAGTGCGTTCGGCCCGTTCGATTTTTCGGGCATCGACGTTCCCGAGGCCACGGTGACCTTCACCGGACGTCATGAACTCGACGCCGGCGGCCGCACGGTTGAGCTGATCGAGGTCGGCCCGGCTCACACCGCTGGTGACGTGATCGCCTGGATGCCGAGTGAGCGGGTGCTCTTCGGTGGTGACATTCTCTTTATCGGCGGCACGCCGATCATGTGGGCCGGTCCGGTGGGCAACTGGATCAAGGCGTGTGATCTGATCGTGGAGCTCGATCCGGAGGTGATCGTGCCCGGCCATGGCCCGCTGACCGACCTGGATGGGGTGCGGGGGGTTCGGGACTATCTGGCCATGGTGCAGGAGATGACCATCGCCGCCCACGCCGCCGGAGCAAGCCCCAAAGACGCGGCCCGAGACATCGACCTGCACATCAACGGGACCCGCTTCGCCGGTTGGACTGACCGTGAGCGCATCTGGGTGACGGTCCATGCGATCTGGCGTGAACTGGAGCCAGGGTTTGAGCCACCCGATGTGGTGGCTCTGTTTAGCCTGATGGCCGACGACTTCGCCCGCCGCAGAGGTTGACCCGGTCCGGTTGGGTACTGTCGGCCGCGCTGAAGTGGCTATTCGACCTTTGGAACGGTCAGGCCTTGACCCGGGCCAGCCAGTCTTCGATCAGCCAACCGGCGATCGACATTCCGCCGATCGGGGCTGGTGGCAAGTCGTCCGGCGAGTACCAGTCGGCCTCCACAATCTCCTCTTCCTGGATCACGATCTCCCCGCTGGCGTACCGGGCGAAGAAGCCGATCATCAGCGAATGGGGAAAGGGCCACGGCTGGGAGTTGAAGTAGCGGATGTCGTCGACCTGGATTCCAGTTTCCTCAGCCACCTCGCGGGCCACACATTCTTCGAGGCTTTCACCCGGCTCCACGAACCCGGCCAGGGCACTGAAGAATCGACCGGGGAATTGTCGCCCCCATGCCAGCAACACCTGCGGGCCGTCCGGCCCATCGCGTTCGACCAGCATGATCACCGCGGGCGAGAGCCGGGGGAAAGCCATGGTTCCGCAGCTGCACGTTCGCGCCCGTTCGGTGGCGTGGAGCTCGGTTTCGGAGCCGCATCGGCCGCAGTAGCGATGGTCTCGATCCCACATCAGTAACTGGGTCGCTCGTCCAGCCATGCCCCAGGACTCGTCGTCGATGGCCCCGTAGAGGCTTCGCAGGTCGGTGAAGGTGGATCCGTCGGGCACGTCATCGAACGGGTCGGCGTCCTTCGCCAGCGTGGCCGTTCGGATCGGCCGACCATCGATGACCCCAACCACGAGCTGGTTCTCAATCGGCGCTGGTGCATCAACCGTGG
>CALAML010000038.1 GCA_937925845.1 uncultured Acidimicrobiales bacterium
CCATCGGCGGCCTCCAGAGCTTCCTCCCAAGAGTCATACGGAAAGGTATTCACAGCGTCTTCCTTCTCCCTCTACGGGTTCCCTAGTTCGAATATTCGAGTTCTTGTTGTTCTTCGGCCAGCTCTTCCTGGCGCCGCTTCATCCACAGTCCTGCGGCCAGAACCACCCCGTACATCAGGATGATCGAAGCAATCAGTGTCCACATGGCAGTGACCTACGACGAGACCGTGTCGTCAGCATCAACACCGGCCCTCACACGGGGCCGGCCCGACTCGTTCAGATCGATCACGCCTCCGTTGTTGCGAATCTCGGCGATGGCCTCACGCAACACCGGCGCTGAGGGCACCTCGCTGCCGTCGGAAAGGATGATGACCTCTTCCGCACCCTGATGCTCCGGGAAGAAGTCGCTGCCGTACTCGGCCACATCGAGACCTTCAAGCTCCACTGCGGGCGGCACCCGCAGCAAGTTGAGCTTCTTCAGCGCCAGCGACGGCAAGTAGCCGCAGAGGAAGGCCAATGGGAAGAGCGTCATCACGCCCACCGCCTGACCAAGAATCGACGTCTCGACCCCGGCGACACCCGTGGGATAGCCGCTGGCGAAGACACCGACCAGCAGAACACCAAAGAAGCCGGTGAAGCCGTGAACCGCTACGGCGCCCACCGCATCGTCGACCCGCATCTTGGTTTCGATGTAGGTACCGACGTAGTAGGCGAAGCCAGCGGAGAAGAAGGCAAGGATAAACACGAGGCTTGGATGGTAGATATCGGCACCGGCCGACACGGCAATCACACCGGCCAGACCACCGGAGATGGTCCAGAACGGGTCCCGCTTCGAGAAGAAGTAGCCACCGGCGAACCCGCCGGCAAAGCCGATGGTGATCGTAAAGGTGATGGCCCCGAGGGTGGCCGGGCTCAGATAGATGTTGGCCCAGCCCGGCACCGAGCCTGCGGTGATAGCCAGACAAGCGGCGTAGAAACCGTAGAACCCGGTGAAGATGATCATCAGCCCCTGCAGCGTCATGTGCAGGTTGTGGGGCCGGAACGATCTGGTATTGCCGTTCGAGTCGTAGCGCCCGATTCTCGGTCCGAGATTAAACAGCACCCCGAGGGTGAAGATGCCAGCCACACCGTGAACCACGCCGGAAGCGGCGAAGTCGTGGTAGCCGAAGTGCAGGGTCAACCAACCGCCAGCACTCCAACCCCAGGCCGCCGCCATCACCCAGACGATGCCGCCCATGAAGGCGGTGAGCCAGAGGTAGCCGGAGGTACGGACCCGCTCGATAATGGCTCCCGACATGATTGAGCCCGTTGTCCAACTGAAGAGGACAAAGGCAGCCCAGAACACGCCGGTGATGTTGTCACCAAGGTTCGGACCCAAGCCGTACTCCCAGGGCAAGGCGTAACCATCCCCGCAGAAATACAACCCGCTGCCGGCATGACCACCATCAGCACTGGTGGTGGGCAGCAGGCCCTCCTCCATGCAGAAGTAGATCCACCAACCCAGGTAGTAGAACACCGGCGTGACCACGGCAATGGTCAAGATGTTCTTGATGGCGGTGGCCATCACGTTCTTGCGCCTACTCACTCCTGCTTCATAGGTCATGAACCCCACGTGGAGTAACCACATGATGGCCACGGTGAAGAAGTAGTAGGCCTCGGTAAAGACCGTCGATGTTAAATCGACCGTCTCTTGCGCAAATAACACGGCAACCCCCCGGCGTCCGTTGCTTGTAGTTTCCCCGCAGCCAGGCTGCGTCCTGCGTCCCCCCGGACGTCAGGACCCATCACAATAGCATTCAACAACCACCCCTGCTGGGAAAAGTGTGACACCCGGCACGCGCTCGCTGCCGCAAGCCTCGATCCGTCGGCTTTGGGAACCCGTAGGGTTCCCGGGCCACGGGGGTCCTGGCCGTTTCGAAGCCACGAAGGCTCTTTGCTGCCCGCCAGTCGCGACATGAACCAGCGGCACAGGGTCCGGGCGAGCGCAGCGAGTTGCCCGAGTACTGCGAGGGACGAGCAGCGGACTCCCCCAGGGAGTCCGAACGAGACCAAATCCGCAGCGCGAGTCGAGGAGGCCCCCCAGGGGCCGACGGATCGAGCCTTGCGGCTAGTTATCGCCCTCTTGGTCTTGGTTGAGGTTGTCGGTGGCGATTCTTAGGATTTCGCCGGTGGTGGCGTCTACCTCGATGGTGGTTCTTCGTTCGAACTCTCGGATGTTTCCTTCGGCTGGGATGGTGAAGGCCACGGCCCATACCGGGCGGAGGCCAGCGCCTTGGCGGAAGAGTCGGGCCTCTTCGGTCACTGGGTCGAAATCGATTTCAGGTCGGGCGATCTCAATGGCCTCGGCCCGTTCGATCTGCACACCGCGGTCCGAACGCAGTACTCCCGCCAAGGCCAGGACCGGCAGCAACAGCGCCAGCGCAATAAAGAGCTTGGTGCGCCCGGGCAAGGCCATCAACCGCGCGCCCACTCCTCCGCCGGACGCTTCTCGCTCCGGCTCATCGGGCTGCACCCCGTTGGCCACCGCTCCATTTACCATCGCTGCCGTCCCCCCGGACTCACTAAAAGCTGCACACTTCGTCTCAGGCCTGGCTTCGTTTACGAACCCCGCCCCATACCCTCATGGCCAGGTACCCCAACACATGGGCCAAAACAAACACCAACAACACCCACCAAGCGGTGGTCTTGCGATCAAGGTTGAGATCCTTCGCCTCCCACAATGTCAGGCCGACCGCAGCAAACAGCAGCAGCCACAACACACCTGATGTCTGGGCTCCGAAGAGCAACAACAACCCCACAAAACACCCCCCTTCGGGTCCTGGGGTCGAAGAGTACCGGCCCCAGCTGCGTTCGACCAGCGTCAAAACCCAAGATCTGTGACGGCTAGCGCGCCAAAAACAGCGCTCCAGGCGTCACAAATCCTGGATTGGGGACCGCTTAGAGGGCGCGGAGGTCGAATTCGGTGCCGGCGTCGGCGATGGCGTCGAAGAGGTACTGGCCGAAGGACCGATCACAGGCAATCAGATAGGCCGGCGCTCCGTCGTCGGAATCGACCCGGGCGATATCGCAGGTGACCTTGGCCACCGACGCCGACACCACGGCGCCGGTCGGCGTCATGGCATCGCTCCAATCGAGGCTGCAGATCTTCTCCAACACCTTCGGTGCGGCCGATCCACTGAGGCGAAACATGGCCCGGCTGTGGGTGTGGTCGATCACACTCACATGGCCCGATCGATCCAAACCATCAACAAAGGCGGCACAGTCCGACGCCTCCCCAACGGCCAACCACTCCCCCGGCCGTTGACCACACAGGAGCATGTCGCCTACAGCTAGGGCCTGGCCGAACGGCGGATCCATGGCATTGGGCTCGGCTCGAATCACCGTCTTAGTGAGCCCCGAAAGATCCTCCAACGTGGGGCCCGAGTCCGAGCCGCCCTTCGGCTTGGTCAGCACCGGGCTTTCGAATGTCAGACTCGCTTGGTCAGCCACGGAGGCGTTCTCCTTCGGGATCGAAATGGGCATGGTGTTCCATCACCCGGGCGGTGATGCGTTCGCCGGTGGTCAACACCACCGTGAGCTCCGAACCGGCGGCGGCAACTTCCGGCGCCACCTGGCCGAGACAGATCGAACGGTTCAACGTCGGCGACATTCTTGATGAGGTGATACGGCCGAGGATCTCGTTGGTTCCGGCCCGCACAATCTGGCTGGCCTCCTCGGGCACGATCCGGGGATCGGTGGTTTGAATCGCCACCACATGAGGCAACGACTGGTCCTGCAGGGCCCACTCCAGCTCCGGCTTGCCGGCGAAGTCGTCCTTGTCGAGCTTGATCAACGCCCCCATTCCGGTGCTCGGGGCCTTGGTGAGACCGTCGGTGTCCTGACCAACAATGAAGTGGCCCTTCTCCAAGCGCATGATGCGCTGGGCCTCAAGACCGAAGGCCTTCACGCCAAGATCGGCGCCCGCCTCCAGCAGCGACTCCCACACGTGCAGACCATGGCCCGATGGCACATGGAGCTCGAAGGACAACTCGCCGGTAAACCCGATACGCCACATGAAGCAGTTTGGAACCCCGGCGACGGTGCCGGTGCGAACCTGCATATAGGCGAACGCTTCCGGGCTGAGATCAACATCGTCGACCAGGCGAGACACCAGCTCTCGGGACTTGGGGCCGGCCACATTGATCGAGGTGAAACCGGTCGTGACCGGGGTGACGTGCACCTGCCACTCCGGATGCTCGGTCTGCAACCAGTTCTCAGCCCACTCCCAAATGGCACCGGCGCCGGAGCTGGTGGTGGTCATCAGGTAGTGCTCGTCGCCGAGACGGCCGGTCACCCCATCGTCGAGCACCACGCCATCCTCGGCGCACATGATTCCGTAACGGACGTTGCCGACACCCAGCTTCATCCACTTGTTGGTGTAGAGCTGGCTCAGCAGCTTCGGTACATCGGGACCCTGAAGGTCGAGCTTGCCGAGCGGCGTTACATCGGTGATGCCCACATTCTCGCGGGTGTTGCGCACCTCGGCCGCCGGATCACCGTAGTGCTCAGGGCGAATCCACTGGCCGGCCAGGATGGTGGTGACACCGTTGGCTTCATGCCACGGCTGGATCGACGAGACCCGCACCGGCTCGAACACCCGGCCGCCGAGGGCGCCCAAGGTGATCGGGGCATAGGGAGGACGCCACACCGTGGTGCCCACCTCTTCGATGGTTTCGCCGCGGGCCTCGGCCAGCACGGCCACGGTGTTGACCGTTTCCAGCTTGCCCTGCGATGGGCCCATGGTGGCGGTGGTGTAGCGCTTGAGCAGCTCGACCGAGTCGTAGCCCTCCTTGGCCGCAGCCACCAGATCCTTCGAGCCGACGTCTTCGGAATAGTCGACGATGCCATGAGTCGTCGACCGGAACAGCTCCCGCTGCGGATGGCGGGGCAGGGCGCTTCGGTCGTCGCTGGGCCACGCCGGTTCAGCGCCAGACACCGCAGCGGCCCGGGCCGTTGCCGCCTGCAGCCGATGGGTGGTGACTGCGGCGCGGCCCGCAGCCAGACGGCCAGTCGCGGTGGCGTGGGCCACCAACTCCTCATGGCTGCCATCGCCGGCCATACCACCGGTGGTCAGCACCGTGTCGATATCACGCGATGGGAAGAACCGGGCTGCCAACTCGTCGTAGACCGGTCGGTCACCCGACATGTTCAGCAGCGACGTCGGAGCGGTCCAACCAACCGCGGTCACCAGCAGGTCGCAGTCGACGGTGGAACCGTCAGCCAACTCCACCCCCTCCACCGACTTGGCCCCACCCTTGGCGGCCACGATGTTGCCGCCGGTGCGGGCATCAACCACACGGGCCAATTCGATGCCGACCCGGGCCAGGTCTTCCGCGGCGGCATCGCCGTCGTCGTTCGAGGTAAACACCACGGCCCGCGTGCCGGGCCGGGCCGCATACATGTTCACGAACCGGCGAACGGCGCCCGACGTCATCACGCCGGGCTTGTCGTTGCCGGCAAACACGTAGGGCCGCTCGATGAGCCCGGCGGCAACCACCAGCATCTTGGCGCGGGCCTTGATCAGTCGTTCGACGGCGATCGGGTGGCTGCGCTGCACGATGGCGGTCCAGTTGTCGTCGTAGCGACCGGTGACCGTCGAGTCGAGTAACACCTCGATGCCATCGTGACTCTCCACCCGGCTGCGGAGCTCATCAGCGAGCATCCGGTCGTTGACATCACCCCAAAGCAGGTGCCCACCAAGTTGGTGTCCATGCTCGACCAACATCACCGAGGCGCCCTCATCGGCCGCGGCCAGCGCCGCAGCCATGCCTGCGGGACCACCGCCAGCCACCACAACATCAGGATGGGCATAGCGCTTGTCGTGATAGCGGTGCGGGGTGTCGAGATCGACGGTGCCGCCGGGAGCGAAGGTGGAAAGCACCTTGGCGTAGGCCGGCCACAACCGCTGAGGCTTGATGAAGGTCTTGTAGTAGAAGCCGGCGGTCAGGAACCGCGACACAAGGCCGTTGGCGGCGCGAATATCACGCTCGAGCGACGGCCAGACGTTCTGGGCTTCCACGGCCATGTTGGCCTCGGCCAAGCGGTGGGCCGAGCGAACGTTGGGGTCGTCGCCGACCTGCACAAAGCTGTTCGGATCCCAGAAGTCATTGGTGAGATAGCCGCGGGGCCGGTGGTATTTCATCGACCGGGCCACCACCCGAACCCCGTTGGCGGTGAGGGCCGAGGCGATGGTGTCGCCCTCGAAACCCTGAATGGGCTCGCCGTTCCAGGTGAAGCTAATCGGCTTGGACCGATCGATGTACTCCCCGGGCTGAGCCGGAAGACGGTTCGCGGTCATGCCTTGCCCCCGATCTTGTTGCCAGGCAACGGCGAATTCACAAACTCGTTGCTGGTGGTGTCACGCTCGGCCACAAAATAGCGACGGCAGCCAGCACGGCAGTACCAGGTTTCACGCAACAACCCGGCCGGGTTGTCCTCTATATAGAGGTAGGAGCGCCACTCGGCTTCGGTGGCGGTATTCGGATCAGGCCGGGGGCCGGCTTCGCCGACATAACGCAGATCCGAAGCATTGCGGGGCCCACAGTTGGGGCAGGGAACTAACAGCACGAGGGATCTCCTGACTAGTGGCCGACTGCGGCCGCACCCTTTTCGCCAACCAACTCACCGGTTGCGAAACGGGACAACTTGAACGGTTCGATCAACTTGGCGGTCTGACCGGTGGCGATGGTCTCAGCCATCTGCTCACCGGAAACGGGGCCGGCCTTAAAGCCGTAGGTGCCCCAGCCGACGTCACAGAGGAAACCGTCGACTGGGGTAAAGCCCATCACCGGTGAATAGTCCGGGGTCATGTCGCAGAGCCCCGACCACTGACGCAGCAGCCGCATCCGGCTGATGCCCGGCATCAGCTCTAACACGTGACCGGCCAGCTCCTCAGTGAATTCAAGCGAACCACGGATGTTGTAGGTGTTGAACGGGTCGACCGAGGCACCAAAGACCAGCTCACCACGATCGGTCTGGCTCACATACACATGCAGCGAACCCGAAACCACGACGGTGGGCAGGAAGACCTTGACCGGTTCGGTCACCGCGGCCTGCAACGGCCGGGTGCTGATCGGCAGCTTCACGCCCGCCATATCAGAGATGAGGGTGGCCCAACCGGCGGTGCAGTTCACCACGATCGGAGCGGAGATGTCGCCCCGGTTGGTGCGCACGCCGGTGACCTTGCCGCCGGCACCCTTACCGTCGCGCCCTTCACCACCCTCGACCAGGATGTCGAGCACCTCGGTCTTCTGGTGCATCTCGACGCCACGATGATCGGCGCCGCGGGCGTAACCCCACACCACCGCATCGTGACGAATGGTGCCGCCAGGCGGATGGTAGAGCGCACCAAGAATTGGGTAGCGGGCATGGTCGGACACGTCGAGACTCGGCGCCAGCTTCTTCACTTCCTGCGGGTCGATCACCGACGAATCGATGTCCTGCAGTTTGTTCACCTCGGCCCGCCAGCGCATGGTGCGCAGGGCGCCGTCGGTGTGGGCCAACGTCATATGACCCCGCTCGGAGAACATCACGTTGAGGTTCAGATCAACCGACATCGTGTTGTACAGGGTGAGCGACCGGTCATAGAAGGCCACACCCTCAGGGGTGAGGTAGTTCGATCGCACGATGGCGGTGTTGCGACCGGAGCCACCACTACC
This sequence comes from uncultured Acidimicrobiales bacterium, assembly GCA_937925845.1. GTDB lineage: Bacteria > Actinomycetota > Acidimicrobiia > Acidimicrobiales > CALAML01 > CALAML01. The sequence goes on from CALAML010000038.1 coordinate 7,698, forward strand.
GAGATAGGCCTTGTCGAGTACGGCCACGTTGGTGATGCCGTGGTTGGTGGCCAGGTAGTAAGCACAGGCCAAGCCATGCACACCACCGCCAACGATCACCACGTCGTAGGACTTCTGCAGCGGCACCTCGCGCCACACCCGGGGCCAGGGCTGATTTCGGGCCCCCTTCACAAACAAACCGCCCGCGGAATACCGAGGCGGCTTGGATTGAGAGTCTCCGTTGGCTCCACGAGAGCCGGCCACGCGCTGACCGACGCTGTTGAGCGAGAGTGATCGCAAGAAGGACACGTGCCAACCCTAGGCCCCACCACGCAGTGCGTTAAGTATCAATCTATGCAAAGCTAATATGTAATGCATATGGGTAGGACAGGGCCCCGAAGGCCAGCCAAAGGCCTCCGTGGCAAACGGCCCGCCCGGAGGGCAGTTAGCGCGTGAACCTGAAGCGGATGCGGTACTTCGTGACCGTTGCTGACGAGTTGCACTTTGGTCGGGCTGCTGAGCGACTGCATATGGCCCAGCCGCCGCTGAGCCAACAGATCCGGCTGCTCGAGGGCGAACTCGAGGTGCAGCTCTTTGATCGAACGACACGGCGGGTCGAGCTCACCGAGGCCGGCCGCATGCTCTATCCCCATGCGGTGCGACTGCTGCGAGCTTCCGACGATGCCGCGGCGGCAGCCAACCTCTTTCGCCAGGGCGAAACCGGCACCCTGCGGCTCGGCTTCGTCGATTCCTCTTCCTATGACGTGATGCCCCGATTCCTCCGCTCCTATCGCGAGGCCTTTCCCAAGGTCGACTACGAACTGCGCACACTCTCAAGCGACCACCAACAGGACGCGCTGATCCAACGCCAGATCGATATCGGCATCGCCCGGGTCGAGCCGGTCCAGCCGGGCCTGTCGTCAACCATGATTGCGGTCGAGCCGCTGATGATCGCGATGGCCACCAGCGACCCGCTCGCCAAGGGAAGGACCGTCGGCCTGGCCGACCTCTCGGGCCGACCGATCATCGGTGTCGACCGCAACGCCTCACCCTCGCTGTTCCGGAAGCGGGTCGGCCTGTTTGGCCAGCACGGCCTTGACTACGACCCGATCATCGAAGCCACCGAATACACCACCGTGCTCGGCCTGGTCGCAGCCGGTCAGGGAGTCGCGGTGGTGCCATCGGGGGTGCAGTCGTTCCAACCCCCTGGCCTGCATTACCTGCCGATCACCGACCCCGAAGCCCAAAGCACCCTGGTGATGATCCATCGCAACGACGACACCTCGCTGATCGTCAGCCACGCCATCGACACCGCGGCGGCGGTGTTCGCGGGGTAGCTGGAGCTGGCGCGGAGGCTCGTCAGTCAGTTTCTCTCGGGCTGCTCATGATGGCGGCACATCACCCTGGCCGGCGGTCGGCGCGGGGTAACTCGGCAGGGTCGAGGTTGCGGAAGGTGAGGGTGAAGCGGGTGCCTCCGGTCGCGGAGATCGGTGAGAGGACCTCGACCCGGCCGTGGGCTTCGGCGACCTGCTTCACCAGCGCCAAACCGATCCCACCTGCGCCGCCCGCCTCGGGGTCGGCCTGGTAGTAGCGCTCGAAGATGACATCGCGGTCCTCGGGTGAGATGCCGGGTCCATGGTCGCTGACCGACAGGTGGGTCTCGAACTCGCCCGGGGTCACGTCGATCTCCACCGGCATGCCGGGCGGCGAATAACGAGCGGCGTTCTGCACCAGGTTGGCCACCGCCCGCTGCACGCTCGGGCCGTCGACACCGAGGCGCAGCTCCGCCGGTCCCCGCACCGCGATGGGCACATCTGGGTTCAGCACCCGATGCTGGTCGGCGACGCGGGCCACAATCGCCATGAGATCGTTGTCGATCTGCTGGAGCTGCTGACTTTGGGACCGACCCTGGAGGAGCAACTCATCGATCGTCACCTGAAGTCGCTCGATAAGAGCCTGGTTGCGCTCGGCCGTTTCGCGGGTCTCGTCGGCCGTCGGAGCATCGTTGTACAGCAGCAACTCGTTGCTCACCGACAATGCCGCCAGCGGGGTGCGCAACTCATGGCTGGCATCCTCGATCAGCCGCTGCTGTGTGCCCGAAGCCGTTGCCAGCCGGTCGAGCATGCTGTCGAAGCTGTCGGCCAACTCTTGGACCTCCCTGGCGCCGCCCTGCATGGCGATGCGACGGTCGAGGGAACCGGCCTGGATCTCGTTGGCCACCGCGGTGATCTCCGACATCGGGGCCACCGCCCGCCGGGACAAGAACCACATGCCGGCGCTGCCCGCCGCCATCAAGCCCACTGCGGTCAACAAAACGCCTGGTGTTACTCCCACATCCTCAGTGGTTACGCCGTTGCCGAGGTCGATCACCTCAGTGGAAGAGTCGCTCCCACCGAGGGCAAACACGAACAGGAGCAGAAGCACCGGTAGTGCGACGACGGCGATGCCCAGCAGGGTCAGATTGTTGCGGAGTGAGCCAAAGGCCCGAGTGCCTCGTAACCCCAGGCCGACCCCGGCAAACAGCAGCGCGAGGAACAATGGCATCACGGCGTCGCCCGAGTCTGAAGCCCCTGACTCTTCCGACATCAGACCGACAAAGATCACGGCAAAGAAAGCAGCGAGCACAAGAATGCCGTTGCCGACCCAACGACGAGCGCGGCCCGCGCCGTAAATCGGGCCCTCGACCTGGCGCAGCACGACCGCGCCGACGGCCAAGGAGAGCAGCGCCAGAAACCCGGGGATCCACGCTTCGCCATCGGCACTTTCCGGCTCAGCCAGCAACGCCACGACCACAAAGGACAAGAACGCTCCGACGACCAGACATGCCGTGCCGAACACCCTCTCCTTCATGATGAGGCCCCGTTGCTGTTGCTGGCCGCGGTGTCGGCCACGTCAGTTTCGGCACCGGGCGCCACCGGATCTCCGTCGACCGGGCCGAACCGGTAGCCGACGGTCTTGATGGTTTCGATCACCGCGGGCTCGCCCAGTTTCTTGCGCAGACGACTCAGGATCACCCGCACGCTGTTGGTGAACTCGTTGGCGTTGGCGTCCCAGCAGTGTTCGAGCAGGTCCTCGGTGGACACCACCTCGCCCGCGTGCATGGCGAAATAGCGGAGAATGGCAAACTCCCGGCCGGTGAGTTCCAAGGTGGAGTCACCCCGGCTGGCGGTGTGGGCCGCGGGATCGATGGTGATATCGCCGACTACCAACGGACCGGCTGGTTGATCGTCGCGCCTCGAGAGAGCTCGAATCCGAGCACACAGCTCGGCCATTCGGAACGGCTTGACCAGATAGTCGTCGGCTCCGGCGTCGAGGCCAGCCACCCGGTCATGAACCGCATCGCGGGCGGTGAGCACCAGAATCCGGCGGGGCCGCGTCAAGAAGTCCTCACCGGCGGCCCGCAACCGACGGCAGAGGTCGAGGCCCTCACCATCGGGCAGCCCCAGGTCGAGACACAACACGTCGTACTCGGTACCGAGAAGATGGTGCTCGGCATCGGCAAGGGTGGCGGCATGGTCCACAGCCAGGTGCTCCCGGCGCAGGCCGATCAACACCACTTCGGCCAGGTCGACGTCGTCTTCCACGAGAAGAACGCGCATCACACAAAGTACCGCAGCGAAAGGCCGCGGGCCGCCCGCCTGCTGAGCAGCCAGCCCATCGCTGCCGCCGCCAGTGGAAAGATCACCAGCACCACCAGCAACGAACCCCAGGGCACAACAAAGGGAAACTGGTCGACCGGCTCGCTCATCATCGGAGCCAGCGGTAGGTAGCCGATGGCCACGGCGATCAAGCCACCGATCAGTGCCAACTGGCCGGCGATGCCGGCCATCATGCGCCGTCCCGTGCGGGGCGATGCGCCCAACGAAGCCAACAGAGCTGAGTCACGGGCCAGCTCGTTGGCCAACAACACGACCACCGAACCGGTGATCCCCAACCCCACCAACGAGCCGATGGCCAGCCCCAGGGCCCGCAGTGTCCAGCGCGAGGCGGGTGGACCGGGAAGGGCAAGCTTCACACCGCTCAGGTCAGAGCGCCGCACCTTGTCGATGGTGGCGTCGCTCAGCGGACCATCGCTGATGGCGAGCCAGCCGATGGTGGTCGGCTGCTCCTCACCGGCGAACGATGGGGAGATCAGTACCTCGGGGATGGCGGTGGCGCGGGGCCACTCGGTGGCCACCTGCACGTTGTCGAAGACCTGAAACCTCTCGCCGTCTTTGATGGCGGCGTGCCCCGGCCCTCGGACCAAGGCGGAGGCGGTCTTGTCGTCCCACTGGTCGGACAATCCGAGGGCGTCGAGCATCTCGGGTGTGGCCACCCAGGCGATCTCGGCCAACCATTCCTCCTTGTCGTTTCCGATGGTGTTGATGCTGCAGAAGTTGCATTCGTTAGAGCCGTTGTAGAGCTCTCCGCCCAGAATCGGGAACTGCATCGTCCTGCCCTCTTCGTTGAACGAATCGTCCGGGTTTGGTACCACCACCTGGATCGGCGTGAGGTCGAGCTCGGGCACCGATGCCGACAACGTCTCACCGGCGGCGGCGATGGCGATGGGATCGACCTCAGCAAGCACGAAGTCACTCGGGACGACGTCCTCGCCCCACACGATCAGTTGATCGTCGGCGAGGCTGGGCGGTCGCGCCTTGGCCCGCTGGTCGATCGAGGTGGTGACCACGGCGAGACCCATGGGGATCGCGAGGGCCAGACCCAGCGCCGCCACCATCGATGCCGAGCGCCGGTTGTAGCGGGCCATCGATCGGCCGGCGAGGCGCTCCGACAGCGGGAAGCGGGCGGCCAACCGGCCCATCCCCTTCACGAGAAGCGGAGCCAGCAGCAACAGACCGATCGGCCCCAGCAGCACCCCGACGACGGCGAATAAGCCATCCTCGTTGTTGAAGCCCACAACAAACATCACCGCGCCCAACCCAGCCAGCACGACGCCCAGCACGGCGAGACGGCCGACCGGATCCGGCCGCGGACGGGTTGAGGACAACAACGCGGCGATCGACAAGCGGTTCAGAGCCTTGGCCGGGCGTCGAGCCGCAAGCGTTGGCACCAGCACACCCAGCAGCAACGTCGGCAGCAGTGCCAGCGGCGGGATCGCCAGGGAGATCCGTTGATCGACGGTCGTCTCCATCGCCGGCAACAACATCGAGACGATGGCGATGCCGAGGACAAAGCCAGTGACGGTCCCCACTACACCGATGATGGCGCCGGTGGTGGCGGCCGCCGACTTCACCATCGAGGGCGGCGCCCCGGCGGCGGCAAGCAGTCCGTACTGGCGGGTACGACGCCGGGCGATCACGGCAAACCCGGCGCCCACCAGCAGCGCCACCTCGAGCATGGCGAAGGCGATCACCACATTCACCATGATCGTAAAGACGGTCCGGTCCGATGGTCCGTCGTTCGTGCTCACGCCAATGTTCGACAACGAAAGCAACTCTTCATTGAACTCGGCGACCAGAAAGCGGCGACCGCTATCACTCTGCACTTCGAAGACCGCCGGATCCAGGGCAAAAACAAACTCTTCGGAGAGCTGCAGGGTGTTCTCCACCTCTCCAACGATCTCTACGCTGCGACCGCCCAACTCCACCGATTCACCGATCTTGAGCTGATCGAAGAACACACCGTCGGTGATGGCGATCTCGTCGTCCCCAGCGGGCCAACGGCCATCGGTCAACGTCGCAAGCGGATCGGTGATCGGGTTGTTTGGTTCGGTGGCCCTCACCTGTACCGATCCCACAACGCCGGCACGGTCGACCTCGACCTCATGGATGACGCCGTATGCCGTGTCGCTGCTCTCCAAGACCCGGATCAGCGCTTCTTCGTCCTCCGTCGTTACCTCCGCCCCGCCGTTGCCCCACTCCGAGCTGCCGCCGGTCAGGTTGTAGACCGTCAACATGGCCGTCACTGCAGCGGCTACGGCGATCGTGAGCATGGCGAGAATCACGATGTACTGGCGCCACTCCTTACGGACCTGCCGCCAACTCCAGCGGCGCACAAAAGTTCGAGCGCTCATCGGACCACGCCTCCGTTGTGCTCGGCTGCGCCGACCGATCCGGACGAGTAGGCGGCACCAAACTGATCGGTCGGGTTGGGTCGGTAGCTGGACTCAACCCGACCATCTCGCAGGGTCACCACTCGGTGGGCCCACGCCGCGACGTTGGGGTCGTGGGTCACCACAACCACCCCTCGGCCGCCAACACAGGCGCTGCGCAGCAGGTCGAGCACGCCCTGTCCGGTTTGGGAATCGAGGGCCCCGGTGGGCTCATCCGCAAGTAGGAGCCGCCGCTCCCCCACCAGCCCGCGAGCGATGGCGACCCGTTGCCGCTCGCCGCCGGAGAGGTCGTCGGGGAAGGCGTCGCCGCGATCGCCCAGACCAACCGACGTAAGCAGCCGGTTCGCCTCGTCGCGGGCGGCGCCGATCCCGACACCGTCGATCTCGAGGGGGGCGGCCACGTTCTCGGCCGCGGTCAGGCCATCGAGCAGGTTGAAGCCCTGAAAGACAAAACCGATGTGGCGCCGCCGCACCTCGGCCAGATCCTTGGCCGATAGTTGCTCCAGTTGTTTGCCGGCGAAGTGCACCGAGCCCTGGGTCGGCGACTCAAGACCGCCGGCGATGGTGAGCAGGGTGGACTTGCCCGAGCCGCTGGGCCCCATGATGGCCACCATTTCACCCGGAGCCACCTGAAAGTCGACATGGTCGAGGGCCACAACCTCGCGTGGTACCTCGCCATAGGTCCGGCGCACGCCCACAAGCGAAATGAGGTGGCCGGCTGCTTGTGAATATTCAGTTCTTTGCGAAAGGGCCGTGGACATCGTGGTGCAACTCCGTTGATCGTGGGTACTTGCCTCACCGTGCCCCACGGGCGATTAACCGTCTGTTAACGACCAACGATCGGAGGAATCGACTCGACTTGAGCCACCGCTGCACCAGAGCTGTGTCCGGCCCATGTGGACGACGCGAATTTGCGACGGGACGCTAGGCCGGTTTGGCTCCCGGAGTGCCGCGCTCGACCCTCCAGGTTGAGTTGGTGGTTACCGGGCTGTCGGGATCGAGGGCGTCGACGTTGCGTAGCGTTGCCGTGACTGCCTCCGGCGTGAACTCGAGCACGCTGTAGCCCCGCTGGATATCGACCGCCTTGAGCTGCTGGTTCAACGCGGTCACCACATCGACCAACTCCTGGGGCACGTCCGGGAACCGCGACGAGATGGAGGCGGCCATGAACTCGGTGGCCACCACCGGCGACGCAGGGTCATAGGGGTCGGGCTTCACATCGCCCACCGACGCGGCGTGGAAGTCCCCGGTGAGAATCACGATGTCCTCGACGCCCCCATCGGCAAGGGCGTTGAGGATGTCGGCCCGGTTGCGGTGATAGCCGTCCCACGTGTCGGCGACGGTAACCGGCTCATCACCCAACGGCAGGTTGAGTCCGTGCATATAGACCTGTTGGGCGACGATGCGCCACGCAGTCGTGCTGGCCAGCATCCCATCGAGGAACCACTGCTCCTGGTCGACACCCAGCATGCGGTGTTCGGGGTCGAGGGCGGTGGGGCCGAGCGTGTAGAACAGG